>NZ_JAHUBR010000001.1:1513781-1816537 GCF_025376885.1 Pseudoruegeria sp. SHC-113 | reverse complement strand
CGATGCCCGCGCGGTGGGCGCGGCGATCGCGGAAAACGGCTGGCGGCTGGTCTATGGCGCAGGCGATGTCGGGCTGATGGGCGCGGTGGCCAATGCCACTCAGCGCGCCGGGGGCGAGACCTTCGGCGTGATCCCCACCCACCTGCTGGACTGGGAAGTCGGCAAGCGCGATCTCACCCGTTTCGTGGTGACGGAGAACATGCATGAGCGCAAGAAGGTCATGTATATGAACTCCGACGCGATTGTGGTGCTGCCCGGCGGCGCGGGCTCGCTGGACGAGTTCTTCGAAGTGCTCACGTGGCGACAGCTCGGCCTGCATGAGAAGCCGATCTTCTTCCTCAACACCGCCGATTACTGGGCACCGCTCGCTGCACTTATGGATCACGTGGTGGAGGAAGGCTTCGCCGACGCCACGATCAAGGATTTCTACCGCATGTTTGACGACGTGCCCGCGCTCACCGAGGCCCTGCGCAGCGCTCTCTCCTGACGGAAGGCGTCCAGCGTGTAGAGCGCGAGCGCTGCCCAGATCATCGGGAAGGCCAGCGCGTGCCAGCGGGTGAAGGGCTCTCCCAGAACCAGCACCGCCACGAGGAACTGCAGCGTCGGGTTCAGGTATTGCACGAGGCCCAGCGTCGACAGCGGGATGCGGCGCGAGGCGTAGGAAAACAGGATCAGCGGGCCGGCTGTCATCGGCCCGGCGCAGGCCAGCAGCAGGCTTTCGCGCCAGCCTTGGCCGAAGGCAGCCACGTTGCGGCCCGTCAGCCCCTCCCAGCCCAGCACATGCACGCCCCAGAGCCAGACGAGCGCGAGCGGTAACAGCAGCACCACCTCGGCGGTGACGGAAACCACAGGCCCAGCCGGAAGGCTCTTCTTGATCACACCGTAAAGGCCGAAGGTGATCGCAAGCGCGAGCGAGATCCACGGTGCAACGCCAAGCCCCAGCGTGAGCCCCAGCACGGCAAAGGCGGCGAGCCCCACAGCGATCCACTGCGCCCGGCTCAGGCGTTCGCCAAAGAATCCCGCCCCCAGCAGCACCGCCACCAGCGGGAAGATGTAATAGCCAAGGCTGCTCTCCACCGCCCGGCCGATCTGGATCGACAGGATGAACAGGAACCAGTTCACCGAGATCATCAGGCTGGCCAGCGCCACGAGCCAGAGCGCCTGCCCGTTGACAAGCAAGCTGCGCACCTCACCAAGGCGGCGTTGTGCCAGCAGCACGAGGCCGAAGAACACTAGCGACCAGAGCGTGCGGTGGGCCAGCACTTCCAGCGGCGGGATATGGGTGAGCAGGCGGTAATAGAGCGCGGACAGCCCCCAGATCGCGCAAGCGGCAACCATCGCCAGTATGCCCTTGCGTGCCTCCGTCATCCGCCTGCCTTTCCCGCTTCGCCTGTCTGCACCAGCGCACAGGCAGGCGGGGAAGGCAAGGCTCAGCCTTTGCGCGCGGTGACTTCGATCTCGATCTTCATGCGCGGATCAGCCAGCCCAGCGATGAACATCGTGGCGGCGGGCTTGGCCACGGCAAAAGCCTTGCCCAGCACCGGCCAGCAGGGCTCGAAATCATCGCCGTTGGGCAGGATGTAGCGCACGCGCACAACGTCATCGAGGCTGGCCCCGGCCTGCTCCAGCGCCCAGGCGATGTTGGTCAGGGCCTGTGCGGCCTGTTCGGCAGGGTCGTCAGAAATCGTCATCGTGGCGTAGTCAAAGCCGGTGGTGCCGGCCACGAAGATCCAGTCGCCGTCCACGACGGCGCGGCTATAGCCGATGGCGGCCTCGAAGGGGGAACCTTGGGAGATATGTTTGCGCATGGTTTTGGTCTCGTGTCGCAAAAAGAGGTTGCAAAAAAGCGGAAAGCGGCCGCACGGGTGGGCGCGGATACGCGCCCGCCGTGGGGCGGGCGGGCGCGTGCCTGTTTCTGGTGAAACAGGCCAATCTAGCTCTCACGAAAAAAGCCGCCGGACACCCCGACGGCTTCTGTTCAGTCTGTCGCGCAGCCGCTCACATGCGGGAGGCGACGTTTTCCCAGTTGACGAGATTGTCGAGGAAGTTCGTCAGGTAGGCCGGGCGCTTGTTGCGGAAATCGATGTAGTAGGAGTGCTCCCATACGTCGCAGCCCAGCAGCGCGGTCTGGCCGAAGCAGAGCGGGTTCACGCCGTTCTCGGTTTTCGTCACGGCAAGCGAGCCGTCGGCGTTCTTCACGAGCCAGGCCCAGCCGGAGCCGAACTGGCCAGCGCCAGCGGCGGAGAACTGGGATTTGAACTCATCGACGGAGCCGAAGGACTCAACCAGTGCCTTTTCCAGCTCACCCGGCATCGCGGACTTGCCCGGGCCCATCATTTCCCAGAACTGGTTGTGGTTCCACAGTTGGGAGATGTTGTTGAAGATGCCGTTCTGAGCAACGGCGGATTTGTCGTAGGTGCCGACAATGATCTCTTCGAGGCTCTTGCCGTCCCACTCGGTGCCGGCGATCAGCTTGTTGCCGTTGTCAACGTAAGCCTTGTGGTGCAGGTCGTGGTGGTACTCCAGCGTCTCCTTGGACATGCCGGCATCAGCCAGCGCGTCGTGAGCGTAGGGAAGATCGGGAAGTTCAAAAGCCATGGGGATCATCCTTTTCGAGGTCGAGAGGTATAACTTCACGCGCTAGATGGAATGCGGCGGCGGCAAAGGTCAAGGGGTGGCGGGCCGATTTCTTGCCGCTTTCGCGGGATCGGCCCGGGCTTTGCCGCTTTCCGCCTGAACCCTGCGCGCCTCTCAGAAAAATCCGACCTCACTGCCTTCGGAGGCGCTCATCGTGAGCAGATCAAACACGTATTGCGCCACCGAGCGGAAGGCCACGAGGGTTAACTCCTCATCGCCCGACATCCAGAAGGCCGCGGGCACCTGCGCCAGCCGCGTGCGGCGGATCTCGCCTGTGCCGAAGGCCTCCGGTGACAGATCCACCGGGGCGAGTTTGGCCAGCACCTCGCGCGCGCCCGATCCTTCAATGGTGAAAACCGCCCGCGCGTCCGAGACGTTGACTGCCATGAAATGGCTGCCCTTCAAAGCTTGGCAAAGCTGCGCAACGGCGGCCTCGGCCTCATCATGGGGCACCATGATCAGCACCTCATCGGGCGACATCCAGGCCACGCCCTTGCCGCCCTGCTCCGCCACGTTCCGTTGGCCGGGCAGATCGCAGCCTGTCACCGCTTTCACCGCCTCGGCAAAGCCGGCATCGGCAAAATCGCCGCGCAGGGTGATCATGCCGCGCATACCCGCCTCGGAGACCTTGGCAATACCGGAGCTTTGAGCGCCCGCAAGCGCGCTGACTGCGAGATCAGACATTCTGCTTCTCCCCTTCCTTGTCGTAGAAGACAGGATCCACGATCCGCGCCTCCACGAAGCTCTTGTCGGGCAGGCCAAAGCGGATCACCTCGCCCATGCGCGAAGGGCCGTTTTGCACGAGCCCCATGGCGATGCCCTTGCCGAGCGTCGGCGAGTGGTAGGTGGAGGTCACCCGGCCAAACATCTCGGATTGCCCATTGGCATTGGTGCCCTCGCCGATCGCGTAGCAGCCATCGGGCAGCACCGAGCCGTCCACGGTTTCTAGCCCCACGAGCTGCCAGCGGTCCGGGTTGTCCATATGCGAACGCGCCTGCGCGCGTTTGCCGAGGTAATCCTCTTTCTTCTTGCTGATCGCCCAGCCAAGGCCCAGATCCTGCGGGATCACCGTGCCGTCGGTCTCGTCGCCGATCATGATGAAGCCCTTTTCGGCCCGCATGATGTGCAGCGCTTCGGTGCCATAGGGCTGCATCCCGTAGGCGCTGCCCACCTCCAAGAGCGCCTCCCAGAAGGCCATGCCCTGCGAGGCCGGCACCGCGATCTCGTAGGAGAGTTCTCCGGAGAAGGAGATGCGGAAGACGCGCGCGTCAAAATCGCCGAGCTTGCCTTCCTGCCAGCCCATGAAGGGCAGCGTTTCTTTGGACACGTCCATGCCGCCCAGCCGCTCCAGCACATGGCGGGCATCGGGGCCGACAACGGCGATCTGGGCGTATTGTTCGGTGAGATTGGCGACGTAGACCTTCCAGTCCCACCATTCGGTCTGCAGCCATTCCTCCATCCACTGATGGATCCGGTCCGCCCCGCCCGAGGTGGTGTGGCAGAGCCATGTCTCCTCGTCGATCCGCGCCACGACGCCGTCGTCAGAGAGGAAGCCGTTCTCGTTGCACATCAGCCCGTAGCGGCATCGGCCCACGGGCAGCGTGCTCATCATGTTGGTGTAGAGCATGTCGAGGAACTTGCCCGCATCCGGCCCTTTCACCACGAGCTTGCCCAGCGTGGAGGCATCCAGCAGACCGACGCGCTTGCGGGTGTTGAGCACCTCGCGGTGCACGGCCTCTTCGACGCTTTCGCCGGCTTTTGGGAAGGCATAGGGGCGGCGCCAGTGGCCGACAGGCTCCCAATGGGCGCCGTGGGTCTCGTGCCAGCCGTGGATCGGCGTGCGGCGCAGGGGCTGGAAGATCGCGCCCCGCGCTTCCCCGGCAATCGCGCCCATGGAGATGGGCGTGTAGGGCGGGCGGAAGGTGGTGGTGCCGACCTGCGGAATATCCTCCCCAAGTGCATCAGCAAGCACGGCCAAGCCGTTGATGTTGGAGAGTTTCCCCTGATCGGTGGCCATGCCGAGCGTGGTGTAGCGCTTGGTGTGTTCGACACTCTCATAGCCCTCGCGCGCGGCGAGCTGCACGTCCGACACTTTCACATCGTTCTGGAAATCGAGCCACATCTTCATGCGCAGATCCAGCGAGGCCCCCTGCGGCATCATCCAGACCGGGGCCATCGGCTCGCAAGGCTCCGCAGCCGCCTTCGGCGCAGCGAAACGGCGCGGGGTGAAGCCTGCGGATTTGGCGGCGGCTTTCCCGGCGGCATCGGCATCGGCCAGCACATCGCCCGTGCTCATCGCGCCCGAGGCCATGCCCGCGGTAGCGACGAAAGCCTCCCCTTGCGCCCCGGTGGGGGCGCGGGTGGGATCGGGTTTGAAATGGGCCTGCGCGGCATCCCATGTCAGCTTCCCGCCGCAATGGGACCAGAGGTGCACCACGGGCGAGAAGCCGCCGGACATGGCCACGGCATCGCATTTAACCTCTTCGATCACGCTACCCTCGCCCGCCTGCAGGCACAGCGCCACGCCGGTGACGCGCTTGCGGCCCTTGACCTTGGCGATGCCCTTGCCGGTTTCCACCCGGATCCCGGCCTGCAGGGCCTGCGTGGCCAGCGGCGCGGTGACGAGCGGGCGCACGTCCACGATCATCGGCACGTCGAGCCCGGCCTTCTTCAGGCAAAGCGCGGTGCGGTAGGCATCATCGTTGTTGGTGACGACAACGGTCCGGTCGCCCGGTGAAACGCCGTAGTTCACCACGTAATCGCGCACGGCGGAGGCCAGCATCACGCCGGGGATGTCGTTTCCGGCGAAGGAGAGCGGGCGTTCGATGGCCCCTGTCGCGGTGACGATCTGTTTCGCGCGGATCCGCCAGAGCCGGTGGCGCGGAAGATCGCTTCCCGGAATGTGATCGGCGAGGCGCTCATACCCCAGCGCATAGCCGTGATCATAGACGCCTGCGCCCACCATCCGATTGCGAAGGGTGACATTCTCCATGCCTTCAAGGGTTTGCAGGGTGTCCTTCACCCAGTCTTCGGCCGGTTTCCCGTCGATCTCGGCGCCGTCCACCGGCGCGCGGCCGCCCCAGTGGGCCTCCTGTTCGATCAGCAGAACCTTGGCCCCGGCCTCACCGGCGGCTTTCGCGGCCTGAAGCCCGGCGATGCCGCCGCCGATCACCAGCACGTCCACGAAAGCGTAGAAATGCTCGTAGCGGTCCGCGTCAGCCTCTTTCGGGGCTTTGCCGAGGCCGGCGGAATGGCGGATCACGGGCTCGAAGATATGTTTCCACGCGAAGCGCGGGTGGATGAAGGTTTTGTAGTAGAAACCTGCGGGCAGGAAGCGGGCCAGCGAGTTGTTGATCTCGCCGATGTCGAACTCAAGGCTCGGGAAATGGTTCTGCGAGGTGGCTTTGAGCCCGTCAAACAGCTCGGTGGTGGTGACACGCTGGTTGGGCTCAAACCGACCGCCCTCGCCAAGGTTGACAAGCGCGTTGGGCTCTTCGGCACCGGAGGCAAGAATGCCGCGCGGGCGGTGGTATTTGAACGAGCGGCCCACGAGCATCTGATCATTGGCCAGCAGCGCGGCGGCGAGCGTGTCGCCGGCGTAGCCCTGCAGGCGCTTGCCGTTGAAGGTGAACTCCAGCCGCTTCTCGCGGTCGATCAGGCGGCCTTGGGTGGCGAGACGGGTGCTCATGGGCGCGGGTTCCTGCGTGGCTGGCGGAGGACGCGGGGGGCTGCCTGCCCCCCGCACCCCCCGGAGATATTTTCAGAACAAAGTGGGCGCATCAGGCGGCAGGCTCCCAACCGGGGCGGCGCTTTCTGATGGTGGCGAGGATCTCTGCCGGGGGTTCGGTGACCTGCGCCTTGTAGGTGCCGAAGACTTCGAGCGTCACGGTGCAGCGGGCGGCGTGGAACCATTTCCCGCAGCCGTTGGCGTGGCGCCAGCGCTCGAAGGTGACGCCTTTTTCGTTCTTGCGGGCAAAGAGATAGCTTTCGAACTCCGCATCCGAGGAGCCGGGGCCGAAGCGTTTGAGATGGGCTTCGCCGCCCGCCGCGAATTCGGTTTCTTCGCCGGTGACGCCGCAATAGGGGCAGGTGAGGATCAGCATTTGGCGGACTCCTTGCAGTACAGGAGGGCAGCGCCCGAGCCTGGGGGGCCGCGGAAAGCGCCCTCCCGGGGGGAGGGTCGAGCGCGGCCCGGTGCCGGGCACCGGGCATAAGAAAAATCAGAAGAATTACACATCAATGTGCCACCCCCGCCGCGACGCTTTCATCGATGAAGCGGCCCTCGGTGAAGCGGTTGAGGCCGAAATCCTCTGTCAGCGGCGAATGGCCCTTGGCGACGAGTTCGGCCATGCCCCAGCCGGAGCCGGGGATCGCCTTGAAGCCGCCGGTGCCCCAGCCGCAGTTCACGAAGATCCCTTCGACGGGCGTTTTGGACAGGATCGGGGAGCGATCGCCGGTGACATCCACGATGCCGCCCCATTGGCGCAGCATCTTCAGCCGGGAGATCATCGGGAAGGTTTCCACCAAAGCGCGCACGGTCTCCTCGATGTGGTGGAAGCTGCCGCGCTGGGTGTAGTTGTTAAACGCGTCCGTGCCGCCGCCGATCACCATTTCGCCCTTGTCGGACTGGCTCATGTAGCCGTGCACCGTGTTGGCCATGACCACCACGTCCATGCAGGGTTTGATCGGCTCGCTCACCAGCGCCTGCAGCGCCACGCTTTCCACCGGCAGACGGAAGCCGGCCATATCGGCCAGATGCGAGCAATGCCCGGCCACGACCATGGCGAGCTTGTCGCAATCGATGGCGCCCTTGGTGGTGTCCACGCCCACGACCTTGCCGCCTGCGCTGTGCACGCCGGTGACTTCGCATTTCTGGATGATGTCCATCCCCATCGCCGAGCAGGCGCGCGCGTAGCCCCAGGCCACGGCATCGTGGCGCGCGGTGCCGCCGCGCGGCTGCCAGAGCGCGCCCAGCACCGGATAGCGGGGGCCGTCGATGTTCATGATCGGGCAGAGCTCTTTGACGCGGGCCGCGCTGATGAACTCGGTTTCCACCCCCTGAAACGCATTGGCAGCGGCGGTGCGTTTGTAGCCGCGTACCTCGTGTTCGGTCTGGGCCAGCATCATCACGCCGCGGGGGCTGAACATCACGTTGTAGTTCAGATCCTGGCTCATGGTTTCGTAGAGGCTGCGGGCCTTCTCGTAGATCGCGGCGGACGGGTCCTGCAGGTAGTTGGAGCGGATGATCGTGGTGTTGCGCCCGGTGTTGCCGCCGCCGAGCCAGCCCTTCTCGAGGATGGCCACATTCTTGATGCCGAAATTCTTGCCGAGGTAATAGGCCGTCGCCAGCCCGTGCCCCCCGGCGCCCACGACGATCACGTCGTATTTCTTCTTCGGCTGGGCCTTGGCCCAGGCCCGTTTCCAGCCCTGATGCCCGGTGAGGGCTTCCTTGGCGATGGCGAAAGCGGAGTATCGTTTCATGGGCCTCATCGAATCCGGTGGTGACGGAAAACCTGCAAATGTCTTCGTATATTCGGCCAGCCCGCTGGCAACTGCGAGCGGCGAAAACGACGCATTCTGCGACATCGGCTGCGCCCTTGAGCAAAATGTGAGCGGGCTTGCGGCGCTTTTGCGCCTTTAGGCGGCTTTCAAAACTATATAGACCTCAAGCAAACACGGAACGACGGAGAAAATCCATGGCTTTCTGGCTGGCCACCGGCATCATCGGCTTAGGCTCTCTTTGCCTGCTTCTGCTGGCGCTGCTGCGGCGCGCACCGCAGGCAGGGGCCGGGGCCGGGGCCGAGAACCCCGATATTGCCGTCTACCGCGACCAGTTGAAATCCATCGAACGCGATGTGGCACGGGGCGTTGTGGGCGAGGATGACGCCGAACGCGCCCGGCTGGAAATCCAGCGCCGCATCCTTGAGGCCGACCGCGCCGCCAAATCCGTGGCCCCCAGCCGGGAGGCCCCGCGAGGCGCGACGCTGGCGATGGCGGCGGTCTGTGCGCTGTCGGTTCTGGGTGGGACTTATGGGCTTTACGTCTGGCTCGGTGCGCCGGGCTATGGCGATCTGCCGCTGCAGGCGCGCATCACATTCGCCGAGGAACTGCGCGAAAGCCGCCCGCGTCAGGCGGCTGCCGAGGAGGCTTCACGCCTGCCGCCGATCCCGGCCGATCCGCGCCATGTGGAGCTTGTGGAGCGGCTGCGCGCCGCCGTGGCCGAACGGGGCGACGATATCCGCGGCTTCCAGCTGCTGGCCGTGAACGAAAGCGCGCTTGGCAATTTCGTCGCCGCCCACCAGGCGCAATCGCGGGTGATCGACCTGAAGGGCGATGCCGTGCGCGCCGAGGATTACGCCGCCCTTGCCGATATGATGGTCCTTGCTGCCGGGGGCTATGTCTCGCCAGAGGCCGAAGAGGCGCTCACGGAAGCCCTGCGCCGGGACGCCACCAACGGCACCGCGCGCTATTACTCGGGCCTTCTCTTCATGCAGACGGCGCGCCCTGACATGGGCTACCGCATGTGGCGCGGCCTGCTGAACGACAGCACGCCCGAGGATCCGTGGTATGACGCGCTTCTGGGCCAGATCCCCGAGGCCGCGATGCGCGCCGGGGTCGAGTTCACGCCGCCTGCGCCCGAGGGCGAGGCGCTCTCTGGCCCGACCGCCGAGGACATGCAGGCGGCCAGCGAGATGGATGCCGAGGATCGCGATGCGATGATCCGGGGCATGGTCGCGGGCCTTGCCGACAGGCTCGCCACCGATGGCGGCCCCGCCGAGGAATGGGCCCGCCTGATCCGCGCCTATGGCGTATTGGGCGAGATCGGGCAGGCCGATGCGATCTGGAAGGAATCCCAGGCCGTCTTCGCGGGCAACGATCAGGATCTTGCCCTCCTGCGGGAGGCGGCGCAGGCCGCAGGCGTGCTGCAGTGATCTGTGAAACGATCGAGGAATTCGCCGCCGCCCTGCCCCCGATGCGCGCGCTCGCCGGGCTTGATTTTGGCGAGAAAACAATCGGCGTGGCGGTGAGCGACAGCTTCCTGTCGGTGGCCACCCCGCTGGAAACCATCCGGCGCAAGAAATTCGGCGTGGACGCCGCCGCCCTACTGGCGATCCTTGAAAAACGGTCCATCGGTGGCATCGTTCTGGGCCTGCCGCGCAACATGGATGGCACCGAAGGACCCCGCTGCCAGAAGACCCGCGCCTTTGCCCGCAATCTGACGGGCCTCACCGATCTCCCCATCACCTATTGGGACGAGCGGCTCTCTACCGTGGCCGCTGAAAGAGCGCTGCTTGAGGCGGATACGACACGAAAACGTCGCTCCGAGGTGATCGACCACGTGGCGGCGGGCTATATCCTGCAAGGGGCGCTGGACCGGCTGGCGCATCTGAAACGGAGCGTGTGAGGCGTGAAAGACGAGGTCTGGCAGCGGCAGGAGATCGAAAGCCCCTGCATCCGCATCTGCGTCGTGCATCCGCAAGAGCGGATCTGCACCGGCTGCCTGCGCACGTTAGACGAGATCGGCGGCTGGTCGAAGATGAGCTCCGATGAACGCGCCGCCATCATGGCAGAGCTGCCCTCCCGCGCCCCGCGCCTGCAGAAGCGCCGGGGTGGGCGT
Organism: Pseudoruegeria sp. SHC-113; assembly: GCF_025376885.1. NCBI lineage: Bacteria > Pseudomonadati > Pseudomonadota > Alphaproteobacteria > Rhodobacterales > Roseobacteraceae > Pseudoruegeria > Pseudoruegeria sp. SHC-113. Next base: position 1,806,282 of record NZ_JAHUBR010000001.1, on the reverse strand, counting down.
GCGGCGCGCTTAGAACGCGGCTAACAAGCCGGGCGGCCTTCGCACGGCAAGGTAAAACGCGCGCCGGAGCCGGGCCCCGTTACGCAGGTTTGCGTGCGCGTGTCACGAAATGGGTGAGCGAAAAGAAGAAACGCCCGCTTTCCGCCAACTGCCGCTGCTCCAACGCCCAATCGCGCGCTTCCTGAGCCGGGATAAGCCCTTCGTTTTCGGCAAATCTCTGCATCAGGATGATCATCATATTCGCCAACCCGTCTGGCCTAAGCTGTGTGTCACACACCGGCACAGGAATGGTCTGCTCGACCTCGAACCCGGCGTCTCTCAGCAGAGGCGGCAAGAGCGCAGGCACCCGGCGCTCCACGAAATGACGATCCCACGCCGTGATCATACGCGCCATACGCTCGGGCGCATCGCTGTGCCAGGCAAGGCTGTCGAAATGGATATCGCCGATCACAAGCCGCCCGCCCGGTTTGAGGATACGATGGGCTTCCTCCAAAGCCGCAGGGATATCTGCCAGATATTCATACACCTGCACCGACACCGCCTTGTCAGCGGCCCCAGTTTCAACCGGTATTTCTTCTGCCGTACCGTGCCTGATGTCGACCCACGGATGTTCGGCACATCGGTTACTGGCCGATTTTCGCATGTCGCTGCTTGGATCCACACCGATAACACGGCCCACCGGCCCGACGGCACGCCCCAGTTCGAGACTCAGCAGGCCATTGCCACAGCCGATGTCCACGATCGTCTCACCCGGCCCCGGTTGCAGCGCATCAAAGCCCCCCCGACGCCGCCGGGTGACGTCGGCCCCTTGGTAAACGCTGTCCAAAAGACGCGTTGTTTCGGCGTCGAATTCAATCATGCAACAAGACTGCCCTGATGGCGGATGTGTAAGGGCATCCTAGCATTTCTTCGCCTCACTGTCTGCCGGGAGCGCTCTTAGCGGTTTTCCAGTCGGCGTTTGCGCGCACGCCCTACTCTTTCAGCCAGACCTTCGCGGCTTCGATCTGGGCGCCGTCGAAATACTCGATCTCAGCAGCGAAGAAGCGCGAGGCGATGCGTTCGGCCATCTTCTGCCAATCCTTGGTGCCGACGAAGGCGATCTTTTCGGGGATCCGGTGGTGATCGCGCACAAGGCTGAAGTGCTGCCCCAGGGCCGAGATGCCGAGCCAGCCGTCGAACTCGCGCAGATCGAGCAGGAAGCGCACCGAGTCATTGTCGCGCACGAAGGCGTCGAGCCGTTCGTTCGCGCCCTCGTAGACGGCGGCGTCGAGCTGGCCCAGAAGCTGGATCTGCAGCACGCCTGCGCCCAGATCCTGCATATGCACCGCGCCGAGGCTTTCCGAAAGCCAGAGCCGCGCCTCAGACAGCTTTTCCAGCGGGAAGACCTTCACCGGACACGGTGCCATGAAGGCCATCGCGCGGGCGGCGGTTTCGAGCCAGCCGACATCCGTCACCAGCGCGATGCGGTCAAAGCCGCGCCAGTGGCGCAGGCCGAGGCGCAGATCGTCCAGCGCGGCGGCCCCGGTGAAGCCGTCAAAGCCGGGGCCGATCTGGGCCAGAAAGCGGATGCTGTCCCGATCCCAAAGCGCTTCCTCGATGGCAGGCATCAGCACGGCTTCGTAATCCTCCGCCGTCAGCTTGCCGGTGAGCTTGGCTTCGAGCATGCCTTCGGGGCGGCCGTCGATGATCTCGATCATGGCTGTCTCCTAAACAGATAGAAAAATCGCAATAAGCTTTCTGCACGGATTGTAGCGCCGTCCCGCGGGGTGGCGCAATCGCGCCGCCCCGAGGGGGCGGGTCGGCGCGGCCCGACAGTGCCTGTCGGGCGAACAGGCTCCGTTTGCGAATAACAACAATGACATAGCAGCCATAGATAGCCCTATGGAGCCGCCAGCCATTCTAGCACGCCGCCAGGCATCGGGGGGCGGAAGTAGGCGATCACGCGGCCTGCGGGTGCGGCTTCCGCGCTTTGCGCCCAAGGGGCGATCCCATGCAGGGCGAGCCGATGCACCAGCAGCGCCTCGCCGGGGCGCGCGGGCAATTCCCGGCGGAGGCAGCGCTCGAAAATGGCGCGGCGGGTCGCCTGATAGACCTCGGTCAGATCGTGTTCCGCCAAATCCTGCGGGGATACACCTGCGAGCGCATCGCGGAAGGCGGCGCGGATCACCTCGTGGCTGCCCTCCCAGACGACAAGCGGGCTCGCCCCTTCACTGGCCTCCGTCAACGGCAGGCCAAGGATGAAGCAATGCGGCTCGGCGGCTTTGCGGCGGCGCTCGGGGCCGATGGGCAGGAGCCCGTCCACATGGGCCGCGTCGCGGAGCAGGCGAAACTGGTGCGCGGCCGCGCTTTCAGTGGCATCCTTGCCCGGATAGCCCGGCAACACGCCGGAGATCTGCGCTTTGTCCCACGCCTCAGGCCCGCCAATATGCTGGGCGATGAAGTCCAACGCCTCCCCCGCCAAGGGCACGCCGTCGATCTGCCCAGAGGAGTCGTTTTCCAAGGCATTCACCCCGGCAAACCATGTGCCGCCGTGGCGATACCAATGGGCATGGGCGGGACCTTTCAGCGCCGCCAGAGCGTGGGGCCGGGCCGCTTCCACCCAGCGCAACAGGGCGCGGTCAACCGGGAACCGCAGCCAGCCGCGCTGGCGGACCTGCGCCCAGCCGTCCACCCTTTTAGAACCCCAGCGCCTTGCGCAGCATGTTCAGCGCCACCAGCGTCAGGAAGACAGCAAAGACGCGTTTGAGCGGCTTCGGGTCCATCGCATGGGCCAGTTTCACGCCGTAGGGCGTAGTGATCAGCGTCATGGCGATGATCACACCGAATGTGGGCAGGTTCACCGCGCCGATGGTGAAGGGCGGTGCGTTCTCCGGCGCGATCGGCACCAGCAGGAAGCCCGCCACGCTCGGCACCGCAATGATGACGCCAAAGCCCGCCGCCGTGGCCACCGCGCGGTGAATGGCGACGTTGTAGAGGCTCATCAGCGGCACCCCAAAAGAGCCGCCGCCGATCCCCATCAGAACCGAAAGGAACCCCAGCACCGGCGACAGGATCGCCCGGCGCAGGCCCGTGGGCATCGCCTCGCCCAGCCGCCAATCAGATTTGCCGAACCCCATGTAGAGGCCGATCACCATACCCAGCACGCCGAAGATGCCCTGCAGCACCACCGAGCGCAGCGAAGACGCCGCGAGCACGCCAATGATGGCCCCGATCACGATCCCCGGCGCCCATGTTTTCAGGATCTCCCAATCCACCGCGCCCTTCTTGTTGTGGCTGGCCACAGAGCGCAGCGAGGTGACGATGATCGTCGCCAGCGAGGTGGCAAGGCAGACCTGCATCAACTGGTCGCTCCCGTAGCCCAGCACGCTGAAGGCGTAGAAGAAGGCCGGCACCAGCACGATGCCACCACCCACCCCGAGAAGGCCGGAGAGCACCCCGGCAAAGGCGCCGATGGCCAGAAGAAGGGCAAGCAGCGGAAGCAGATCGGCGATGGGGGGCATGGGTGTCCTCGTGGGGTGGTCTTTTGGGGGTGGTCTTTTTGCTTGGGGTATCTTCTAGGGCGCAGGGCCGCGAAGGCGAACCATTTTTTCCCCGATGGGGTGCAATAATGCGCAGGCTGGGCGATTGACGCTGCGCCAGCCTGCGGGCCACAAAGCTCTCATCAAGGGGCTTTCGGCCTTTCCTTGGCGGCAGTGCCGCCGCAAGACCTCCAAAAGGACATCCCATGCACACCGGAAACGCCCCCGGCTTCCGCGCGCTTGGCGCGATTCTCGGCATTCTGGCTGCCGTCAGCCCCTTCGCCATCGACATGTACCTGCCCGCGATGCCGCAGATGGCCGAAGGGCTTGGCGTGAGCGAGGCCGCCTTTCAGGTGACGCTGATCGCCTATTTCCTCTCCTTCGGGCTGGCGCAGCTGGCCTATGGGCCTTGGGCCGATGCGGCGGGGCGGCGGTTGCCGCTGTTCACCGGGCTTTCGATCTTCGTAATCGCCAGTTTCGGCGCGGCCAGTGCGAGCAGCCTTGAGAGCCTCGCGGCCTGGCGCTTCCTGCAGGGGCTTGGCGGCGCGGTGACGATGGTGATCCCGCGCGCCGTGGTGCGGGATCGCTACACCGGCATCGAGGCGACGCGGCTCATGGCCATGGTGATGCTGGTGATCGCGACCTCGCCGATGCTCGCCCCCCTATTCGGCTCCGCCGTGGACGCGCTGGCGGGCTGGCGCGCGATCTTCGTGGCCCTCGGGCTGCTGGGCCTGCTGGGGCTGGCGCTGGTGCTCTTCGCTCTGCCCGAAACCCTGCCGCCCGAAGCTCGCCGCCCCGCCCGTCCTGCCGTGCTTTGGGCCGGGGCCAAGCGGCTGCTGGCCGATCCCGTCTACATGGGGCTGACACTGGTGGGCGGCTTTGGCATCGGTAGTTTCTTCGTCTTCGTCTCCTCGGCGGCTTTCGTCTACACCGGCACTTTCGGGCTGAGCCCGACGGAGTTCTCCATCGCCTTCGCGATCAACGCCATCGGCTTCTTCGCCGCCTCGCAACTGGCCGCCAACGCGGCGGCGCGGCTCGGGATGATGCGGCTCTGCGTGATCGGGGTGAGCGGCTTCTTCGCGTTCACCGCCCTGCTGCTCGCGCTCACGCTGGCAGGCCAGATGAGCCTTCTGGTGATCGCCACCTGCCTCTTCATCGCGAACGCTTTCCTTGGCCTCGTCATCCCCACGGCAGGCGTTCTGGCGCTGGAGCAGAACGGCGACATCGCCGGGCTGGCCTCCTCGCTCGGGGGCACCTTGCAGATGCTTGCAGGCTCTGCCGTGATCGCGGTGCTGGGGCCGTTCTTTGACGGCACGCCGCTGCCGATGATCGCCGGGATCGCCGCCTGCGGCGCGCTTTCCTTCGTGCTGGCGATGAGCTTCCTGCGCCCGCGCAGGGCTATGGCCTGATCGTTAAGCCGCCGCCGGCTCCACGGCGGCGAGCGCCTCTTGCACCAGCGCCACGCCCGCGCCGGGGCGGTGCGCGCCTTCCGACAGGATGCGCCGCCATTGCCGGGCACCGGGGCGGCCCGTGAAAAGCCCCAGCATGTGCCGGCTGATGTTGCCCAGCTTGCCGCCGCTTTCGATATGGGCGTCGATATAGGGCAGCATCAGGCGCACAACCTCTTCCGGGCTGCGCGCCGGCGTATCCACGCCGTAGATCCGCTGATCGGCCTCTAGCAGCACGTCTGACGGGCTGTGATAGGCCGCGCGCCCGATCATCACGCCATCCAGCCCATTGGCCAGAAAGGCTTCGGTCTGATCGAGCGAGGTGATGCCGCCGTTGATCGAGAGATGCATCTCGGGGAAGCGCTCTTTCATGCGCAGCACCAGCGGGTAATCCAGCGGCGGAATATCGCGGTTTTCCTTCGGGCTGAGCCCCTGCAGCCAGGCCTTGCGCGCATGGATCTGCATCCGCGTGACCCCTGCCCCGCGCATGTGGTCGATGAAATCGGGCAGCACCTCTTCCGGCGTCTGATCGTCCACCCCGATGCGGCATTTCACGGTGACCTCAACCGAGGAGGCCGCGATCATCGCCGCCACACAGTCCGCCACCAGTTTCGGCTCCGTCATCAGCACTGCGCCGAAACGGCCCGATTGCACGCGGTCCGAGGGGCAGCCGACGTTGAGGTTCACCTCGTCATAGCCCTCTTCGCAGGCCATCGCCGTGGCCTCGGCCAGCTCAGCGGGCTCCGAGCCGCCAAGCTGCACCGCGACGGGGTGTTCTTCGCCGTTGAAGGCCAGCAAATGCCTTGCCTGCCCGCGCACGAGCGCAGGCGCGGTGACCATTTCCGTATAGAGCAGCGTCTGGCTGCTCATCAGCCGGTGCAGGTAGCGGCAGTGGCGATCCGTCCAGTCCATCATCGGCGCAACGGAAAGCCGCGCGGCCCGTGCGAGGCTGCTTTCAGAGCGGGTCGGCGCTGCTTCTACCATGTTTTGAGCCATGTGGTGCCTCGTTGCGGATCGCATTTGTCAGGGTGCCGGACGGCGGCACCGCAGCGCTTTAGCACCGATGGGGCCGGAAAGGCCAGACGGGCAAGGACATGGCCCGCTCAGGCGGGATCTTCGGGCGGCGCGAGGTTCTGCCAGTGATCGCCTATCGCCACGATGCAGGCGGTGCCGCTGGCGTAGCTCTGCACCATGATCCATCCGCTGTTGCCCGGCGTAACCCATACTTCCAGCAGGGTTTCGGGATCCCTCAGCCCGTAGCCCACTTTTTCGGCCCGCGTGGCCTGCAACTGTGCCTCTAGCCGTGCGCGATCCTCGCAGCGCAGATCGCTCAGCTCCGCGCGCGCTTGGGCGAGATGCAGAGCGGGCAGAAGGAAGGCCAAGGTCAAAACATATGCATGTCTCATGGCCCCAGCTTACCGCATAGCGGCCAATATGAAAGTTTTGTGACAGGCGCCGCGCCGGAATTTCGCGCCGCGCCTGCCCGCCTGCGGATTTCACAAAAGCGCAACATCCCCGTCACGCAGCCGTTGTAAGCCCCCTGCTATCCGCTCGTCGCAACGAAGAGGGGATGACAGATGCTGGACCTTCAGCGGGTAACCAAACGTTTTGGCGACAAGACCGCCGTCGATGCGGTGAGCTTTCACGTCGCAAAGCCGATGATGATCGGCATCATCGGGCGCTCTGGCGCGGGGAAATCCACGCTGCTGCGCATGGTGAACCGCCTGAGCGATGCCACCGACGGCCAGATCACCTTCGACGGCGAGGAGATCACCGCGCTCACCGGCAAGGCCCGCCGCCACTGGCAATCGCGCTGCGCGATGATCTTCCAGCAGTTCAACCTCGTGCCGCGCATGGACGTGGCCTCCAACGTGCTCCACGGCACGCTGAACCGCCGCTCCACGCTGGCCACGCTGTTCAACCTCTACCCCCAGAGCGACATCCACCGCGCCATCGAGATCCTCGATCGCCTCGGCATCGCCGAACAGGCCCCCAAACGCGCCGAGGCGCTTTCGGGCGGGCAGCAGCAGCGTGTCGCCATCGCGCGGGCGCTGATGCAGGATCCGGCGATCATCCTCGCCGATGAGCCCATCGCCAGCCTTGACCCGATGAACGCCCAGATCGTGATGCAGGCCCTGCGCAGCATCCATGAAGAAGACGGCCGCACCGTCATCGCCAACCTGCACACGCTCGACACCGCGCGGCGCTTCTGCGACCGGGTGATCGGGATGCGCGACGGGCGGGTGGTGTTTGACGGCACGCCCGAACAGCTCACCACCGGTGTCGCGCGCGACATCTACGGCGCGGGGGATGATTTCTCCGAGGCCGCCACATCGACCGAAATCGACACATTGGACAGGCCCAAAGCCGGCAACCGCCCGCGCAGCCTCGCCTGACCTCCGCCATCATCCGCGCGCATCTCGCGCGGCTGAGCCTTCCTCACAACGACTTCAACACCTCAGACCGAACGGAGACCAAGATGAAAAAGACCCTCACCCTGGCGCTGGCCGCCTCCACCGCCCTTGCCACCGCCGCAACTGCCGAAATCACCGAGTTCCGCATCGGCCTTCTGGGCGGCGAGAACGCGCAGGACCGCATCAACAGCTACCAGTGCCTTGCCGATTACGCCTCCGAAGCGCTCGGCGTGCCGGTGACGATCTTCACCCCCGCCGATTACAACGGCGTGATCCAGGGCCTGCTGGGCGGCACGCTCGACATGTCCTGGCTGGGCGCCTCCTCCTATGCCGCCACCTACCTGCAAGATCCCGAAGCCGTGGACCCGGTGCTCGTGAAGGTGAACATGGACGGCTCCATCGGCTATCACTCCATCGGTTTCGCCCGCAAGGACGCCGGCATCGCTTCGCTGGACGACATGGAAGGCAAGGTCTTCGGCTTCGGTGATCCAAACTCCACCTCCGGCTACCTGATCCCCTCCATCGAGATCCCGCAGTACAAGGACGGCATCACCATGGAGAGCGGCGAGTACTTTGCCGAGGTGAAGTTCACCGGCGGCCATGAGCAGACCATCGTTGCCGTCAACAACGGCGACATTGACGGCGGCGTGACCTGGGCCGACGGCCAGGGCAACTGGGAAGACGGCTACAATTCCGGCGCGCTGCGCAAGGCCGTGGACGCGGGCCTCGTGGACATGAACGATCTGGTGCAGATCTGGAAATCCAACGTGATCCCGGAAGGCCCCGTCGTGCTGCGCAAGGCGCTGCCCGAGGACGTGAAGGAAACTATGACGGCCCTGATCGACAACCTGTTCGAGACGGATAAGGATTGCGCCTATGGCGTGGCCGCTGGCGAAACGCTCGGCTTCCAGCCGGTGACCCACGACACCTACCTCTCCGTGATCGAAGCCCGCAAAGCCAAGATCGACGGCTGATCGCCCATCGCCTCCCGGCGGCTCCCACACGGGGGCCGCCGGTTTTCTCACGACGACGGGACGCCCCATGACCGACGCAAGCCTCGCGGATCCCCGCAGCCCCTCGGGGCCGGTGGACCAGATCCAATCCTCCTATATGGCGCTCGTGCAGCACCGCCGCCTCTACGGCACGCTCACCCTGATGATCTTCGCGCTGCTGATGATCTCGGGCTTCATCGTCGCCGATGAGCGCAACGCGGGCGGCTTCTGGGACGGGATCAGCAACATCGGGGCCTACCCGGCGGATGTGCTTTCGGAGGCCTGGGAGAAACGCGCGGAACTGCCGGGGCTGATCCGGAAATACGTGCCTGCGCTGGTGGAAACGCTCAACATCGCCGCTGTGTCCACGCTTCTGGGCGGCATTGGCGGGGTGGCGCTGGCGCTTCTGGGCACGCGCGGGCTGGCCTGCTGGCCGCGCCTCATACCCCTGTTTCGCCGCTGCGCCGATGTGATGCGCGCGGTGCCGGAGATCGTCATCGCGCTGGTGCTGATCTTCGTTCTGGGCGGCGGGCCTGTGCCGGCGATGATCGCCATCGCCATCCACACCGCCGGGGCATTGGGCAAGCTCTTCTCCGAAGTGGCGGAAAACGCCGATCAGAAACCCGTGGAGGGGCTCGCCTCCACCGGCGCGGGCTGGCTGCAGCGCATGTGGCTCGGCGTGCTGCCGCAGGTCGCGCCGAACTTCCTGAGCTACGCGCTGCTGCGCTTTGAGATCAACATCCGTGCCTCCGCCATCCTTGGCTTCGTGGGCGCGGGCGGGCTGGGCTACGAGCTGCGCAACGCCATGGCCTGGGGGCCGGGCCGCTTTGACGAGGCCGCAGCCATCTTCATCCTGCTGTTTGGTACCATCGTCTGTTTCGATCAGCTCTCCAGCCGCTTCCGCCACCGCCTGACGAAAGGCCATGCCGCATGAGCACCACCGACCTCTCCCTCATGAAAGCGCAAGCCGATGCGCGCATGTCGCGCAAGCGCCTCGTGGCCTTCGGCCTGCCGCTGCTGGTGCTGGCCTACCTGAGCTACATCTTCTTCGCCTTTGATATCGCGGGCATTTCCAAACGCGCCAACTGGGACAACGCGGTGACGCTGGCCTCGGATAGCTGGTCCTACAAGGTGCATGTCACCCGCAGCAACCGCACCGGCGAGATCGACTACGCCGTGGAAGGCGAGCGCAAGGGCCGCTACCCGGAAGGCACCCGCCCTGACTGGGTGAGCGGTGACGGCGTAGTGACGGTGGATCTGGGCGGCGAGACCTTTGTGCGCCTGCTGCCCGAGGCCCGCACCGAGATCGAGATCCCCGTCTACCCGCTCATCACCGCGCAGGCCGAGGGGCGGACCGTCACCACCAATCTGCCCGCCCTCACCCCGGACTGGATCAACGCCTCCGACCGCCGGGTGGCGATCACCACGCCGGAGGGGCGCATCACGCTGACCGGCAGCAAGACGGAAGTTTTCAACTATTTCACCGGCTGGGAGTTGTTCTGGTTCACGCTCGACAGCCCCTACCACGGACACGGGCTCTTCCAGATCCTCTTCGGCGCGCAGATCGACCCGGCGCGCGGCAATATTGCAGGCGCGTGGGAAGATTTCTGGAACAACCCGATGTGGCGGCACAAGGATGTGGCCTGGGCCATTGGCGAAACCATCCTGATGGCCTTTCTCGGCACCTTCGGCGCGGCCATGGTGGCTCTGCCGCTGGCCTTCCTTGCCGCGCGCAACTTCGCCCCCTTCGTGGCGGTGCGCATGCTCACCCGCCGCCTGTTTGATTTCGTGCGCGGCGTGGATGCGCTGATCTGGACGGTGGTTCTGGCCCGCGCCTTCGGCCCCGGCCCGCTGACAGGCAGCCTCGCCATCCTCATCACCGACACCGGAACCTTTGGCAAGATCTTCTCCGAAGCACTTGAGAACGTGGATGAAAAGCAGATCGAGGGGATCTCCTCCACCGGGGCGGGCACCTTGCAGCGCTACCGTTTCGGCGTGATCCCCCAGGTCGTGCCGGTGCTTCTGGCGCAGGTGCTCTATTTCCTCGAAAGCAACACCCGCTCCGCCACCATCATCGGCGCGATCACCGGCGGCGGCATCGGGTTGATGCTCACGCAGGCGATCCAGACACAGAAGGATTGGGAAGAGGTCGCCTATTACATCGTGCTGATCATCGTCATGGTGATGCTGATGGATTGGGCCTCGGGCTGGCTGCGCGGTAAACTGATCGGGGGCAAGGACACATGAGCCGCCTGAGCGCCGACACCCCGCTCCTGCATCCCGGTTGCCAGATCACCGAAAGCCGCTTTGGCGCCTATTGCGAAGTGGGCGCGGGCAGCCGCATCGCCCACACCAGCTTTGGCGATTACAGCTACTGCGACCGCTACGCCGACATCGCCAATGCCACCGTGGGAAAATTCGCCAATATCGCCAGTTTCGCCCGCATCGGGGCCACGGATCACCCGCTCGACACCGCCGCCTGCCACCATTTCCTCTACCGCTCCGCCGATTACTGGGACGACACCGAGGACGACGGCGATTTCTTCTGCCGCCGCCGCGCCCGCCGCGCGGTGATTGGCCATGACACCTGGATCGGCCACGGCGCAATGATCAAACCCGAGGTGACGCTGGGCGACGGGGCCGTCGTGGCCTCTGGCGCGGTCGTCACCAAGGATGTGGAGCCCTACACCATCGTGGCGGGCACCCCGGCCACGCTCCTGCGCCGCCGCCAGCCGCCGGAAATCGCCCAGCGGCTGATCGCGCTGGCGTGGTGGGATTGGGATCATGCGACCTTGCGCGCCGCGCTCCCCGATTTCCGCGCCCTTTCCGCGAAAGCCTTCCTTGAGGTCTACGAATAGGCGTCCTGATCCAGCGTCAGCGTCACCCGATCCCCGGCAAACCACGTACGTCCGTATTCCACAGGCCGCCCCTGCCCGTCCACGTTCACGCCGGTGGCGCGCAGCAGTGGATCGCCCTCCTGCAGGTGCAGATGCAAGGCCTGCGTGGCGTCGGCGCGCACGGCCGTGAGCCGGGTGGAGGCGCGAGTGTAATCGGCCACGCCCACCGCCTTCAGCGCCGCCGTGACGGAGATCAGCTCCTCCAGCGCGGCGGCGATGCCCGGCAAGCGGCCAAGCGGAAACAGGCTTTCAAACAGCGCGATGGGCTGGGCATCCGCCAGCGAGAGGCCGAAATGCACAAGGATCTCCGCCCCCTGCGCCACCTCCAGCGCCTCCGCCTCGCCCTTGGTGGCGGCGCGCCGGGTGCTGTGCAGCACGCGCTTTTCCGGGCGACGGCCCGCGGCGAGCAGGTTCTGGTGAAAGCGCACCCGCGCGCCGATCGGGTAGTCGGTGGGCGTGGCCGCAACGAACACCCCCGCGCCCCGGCGGGAGCGCAGCAGGCCCTCCTCCACGAGCTTGCCGATCCCGCGCCGTACCGTGTGGCGGTTCACGCCGAAGCGCTCGGCCAGCTCGGCCTCGGTGGGCAGCTTGTCGCCGGGGCTGTAGCGGCCCTCGCTCAGATCCGCGCGCAGCGCATCGGCAATGGCGCGCCAGACGGGGGTGGCAGCGGCCCGGCTCACGGTTGCATGGCTCATGGCTGCCCGGCCTGCGTTACGGAAGTTTCACAAAAAACCATTGGGGGAATCGCCCTGTGCTCGCTATCATTAGTCTAGTTGTATAGTAATAACGAGAGTTGTCTAGATGCTGGACACCCCCTCAGATCTTCCTCCCGAAGCCACCGCACGCCGGGGCTGGATGGGGCTGCTGGCCAAGGCCCCCACGGGCCGGGTGGCAGAGCTGCTCGCCGCCCTCGGCCCTCGCCCCGCCACCACTTGGTTGCGCGCGCCGGAAAGCGGCAGCGTGATGGTCCGGGGGCGCGCAGGCGGCACCGGCGCAGCCTTCAACCTTGGCGAGATGACGATCACCCGCTGCGCCCTGCGCCTGCCCTGCGGCACCGTGGGCCACGCCTATATCCAGGGCCGCTCCAAGCCCTGCGCTGAAGCCGCCGCACTGGTGGATGCGCTGATGCAGACGGATCAGGCCCCGAAAGTAGAGGCCGCCGTGCTGGCCCCCCTGCGCGCCGAAGCGCACAGCCGCCGCGCCCGCCGCGCCGCAAAAGCCGAAGCGACGAAAGTGGATTTCTTCACCATGGTGCGGGGAGACGACTGATGCAGAGCCCTGCCCTTGAAGGCGGTTTCCCCGATCCCGCCCGCGACGCCGCCATCGCCTTTCGCGCCGTGATGGAGGCCATCGCCCGCCCCGGCACGCTACAACGCCTCACCGGCGCCACCCCGCCCGCGCCGCTGTCGCCAGCAGCCGGCGCGCTTCTTCTGACGCTTTGTGACACCGAAACGCCGATCCACCTTGCAGGCGACTACGACTGTGACGCCATCCGCACATGGCTCGCCTTCCACACTGGCGCGCCCCTCGTGGGGCCTTCCGCCTGCAGCTTCGCCCTAGGCACATGGGAGGCGCTGATGCCGCTGTCCCAATACAGGATCGGTACCGCGCAATACCCGGACCGCTCCGCCACGCTGATCGTGGAGATGGAGGCGCTGGCCCCTGAAGGCAGCCAGCTCTCCGGCCCCGGCATCAAGCACCGCGCCGCGCTCTCGCTGCCCGATCCGCAGGCGCTGGTGGCGAACGCGCAGGCCTTCCCGCTCGGGCTCGACTTTTTCTTCACCTGCGGCGATCAGGTGGCGGGCCTGCCGCGCTCCACCAAGATCCACCTTGAGGAGGCGCTCTGATGTATGTGGCTGTCAAAGGCGGCGAACGTGCCATCGAGAATGCCCACAGCTGGCTGGCCGAGGAACGCCGGGGCGATCCTTCGGTGCTCGAGCTATCCGTGGCCCAGATCCGCGAGCAGATGAGCCTCGCGGTGCATCGGGTGATGGCGGAGGGCTCGCTCTATGATCCCGATCTGGCCGCGCTGGCCATCAAACAGGCGCGGGGCGATCTGATCGAGGCGATCTTCCTGATCCGCGCCTATCGCACCACCCTGCCCCGCTTCGGGGCCTCCAATCCGGTGGAAACGAGCGACATGGCCTGCGACCGGCGCATCTCGGCCACCTTCAAGGATCTGCCCGGCGGGCAGGTTCTGGGGCCGACCTTCGATTACACCCACCGCCTGCTGGAGTTCAAACTCGCCGCCGAAGGCACGCCCGCTGAGGCCCCCAAGCGGGAGGCCGCCCCCGCCCCCAAGCCGCGCGTCACCGATTTCCTGAACCGCGAGGGGCTGATCGAGGAAGCCCCGCGCATGGATGCCACGCCCCCGGATCTGACCCGCGAACCGCTCGAAATGCCCGCTGAACGCGCCCTGCGCCTGCAGGCATTGGCGCGGGCGGATGAGGGGTTCACCCTGTCTCTGGCCTATTCCACCCAGCGCGGCTACGCGCGCAACCATGCCTTCGTGGGCGAATTGCGCATCGGTGCGGTGCCGGTGGAAATGGAGATCCCGGAGCTGGGCTTTGCCGTGGAGATCGGCGAGATCACCCTCACAGAATGTGAGACGGTCAACCAGTTCAAGGGCTCCAAAACCGAGCCGCCGCAGTTCACGCGCGGCTATGGGCTGGTGTTTGGCCAGAGCGAGCGCAAGGCGATCTCCATGGCGCTGGTGGACCGGGCGCTGCGCTGGGAAGAACTGGGCGAAGACGATCAGGGCGCGCCCGCGCAGGATGCGGAATTTGTGCTGTACCACGCCGACAACATCCAGGCGACGGGCTTTCTGGAGCACATCAAGCTGCCTCATTACGTGGATTTCCAGAGCGAGCTGGAGCTGGTGCGCAAGCTGCGCCGCGAGGCCGGGGTCGACGCCCTTCCGGAGGCGGCGGAATGAAGACACAACGATTGAAAAACGGCCCGTCGATGGGGCGGCGGCCTGTCGGCCTTTATGCCGCCCCCGTATGCCAAACGCCCAGCTCTGAAAGCGCCCGGACATGACCGAGTACAATTTCGCCTATCTCGACGAGCAGACCAAGCGGATGATCCGCCGCGCGATCCTCAAGGGGCTCGCCATTCCCGGCTATCAGGTGCCCTTCGCCAGCCGCGAAATGCCCATGCCTTACGGCTGGGGCACCGGCGGGGTGCAGGTCTCGGCGGCCGTACTCACGCCGGAAGATCGCTTCAAGGTGATCGATCAGGGCGCCGATGACACCACCAACGCCCTCTCCATCCGCCAGTTCTTCGAGCGCACCGCGCAGGTGGCCACCACCACTCGCACCGAAGAGGCCAGCGTGATCCAGACGCGCCACCGCATCCCCGAAGCGCCGCTCACCGAGGGGCAGATCCTTGTCTATCAGGTGCCGATCCCCGAACCCCTGCGCTTTCTGGAGCCGCGCGAAAGCGAGACGCGCAAGATGCACGCGCTGGAGGAATACGGGCTGATGCATGTGAAGCTCTACGAGGACATCAGCCGCCACGGCCATATCGCCACCGCCTATGCCTATCCGGTGAAGGTGGAGGGGCGCTATGTGATGGACCCTTCCCCAATCCCGAAGTTCGACAACCCCAAGCTCTCCGGCATGGCGGCGATCCAGCTTTTCGGCGCGGGCCGCGAGCAGCGCATCTATGTGCTGCCCCCCTACACTGGGGCCGTGAGCCTTGATTTCGAAGATCACCCCTTCGAGCCCAGCAAGGCCGATCACCCTTGCGCGCTCTGCGGCTCCGAAACCAGCTATCTGGACGAGGTGATCGTGGATGACGCGGGCGGGCGCATGTTCGTCTGCTCGGATACGGATTATTGCGAGGCCCGGCAGGCGCAGGGCCATCGCGGAAAGGACGCCGCATGACCCCGCTTCTCTCGGTTCAGGGCCTCACCAAACGCTACGGCGCCCATATCGGCTGTGCCGATGTGGGGTTCGATCTCTACCCCGGCGAGGTGATGGGCATCGTCGGCGAAAGCGGCTCGGGCAAATCCACCCTGCTGAATTGCATGGCCGGCCATCTGGCCCCCGATCAGGGGCAAGTGCTGTTTGACACCCGCAACGAGGGCCTGCGCGATACCGTCACCATGAGCGAGCCCGAGCGCCGGATGCTGGCGCGCACCGATTGGGCCTTCGTGCACCAACATGCGCGCGACGGCCTGCGCATGGGGGTTTCGGCCGGTGGAAACGTGGGCGAGCGGCTGATGGCCGTGGGCGCGCGCAATTACGGCTCCATCCGCGACACCGCGCAGGATTGGCTCACGCGGGTGGAGATCGACGCCGCCCGCATCGACGACCGCCCCACCACCTTCTCCGGCGGCATGCAGCAGCGCCTGCAGATCGCGCGCAACCTCGTCACCGGCCCACGCCTCGTGTTCATGGACGAACCCACCGGCGGGCTCGATGTATCGGTGCAGGCGCGCCTGCTAGATCTGCTGCGCGGTCTCGTGCGCGACATGGGGCTGTCGGCGATCATCGTCACCCATGATCTGGCCGTGGTGCGGCTGCTGGCTGATCGGCTCATGGTGATGAAATCAGGCCATGTGGTGGAGGCCGGGCTCACCGATCAGGTGCTGGATGACCCCCAGCACGCCTATACCCAGCTGCTTGTCAGCTCTGTTTTGCAGGTGTGATGCGATGATCGCTCTTCAGAATGTCTCCAAATCCTTCACCCTGCACAATCAGGGCGCGGCGGTGATCGAGGTCATGCGCGGTGTGTCCTTCTCGGTGGAGGCCGGCGAATGCGTGGCGCTCACCGGGGCCTCGGGCGCGGGGAAATCCACGCTGATGCGGATGATCTACGGCAACTACCGCGCCCAAGGCGGCGTGATCGATGTGGCGGGCACCGATGTGGCCCGCGCCGCCCCGCGCGAGGTGATCGCGCTTCGCCGCGAAACGCTGGGCTACGTCAGCCAGTTCCTGCGCGTGGTGCCCCGCGTGCCGACGCTGCAGGTCGTGGCCGAGCCGCTGCGCGCCCTTGGCGTGCCGCAGGAGCAAGCGGAGGCCCGCGCTCGCGATCTGCTCGCCCGGCTCAACATCCCCGAGCGGCTCTGGGGGCTCTCGCCCACCACCTTCTCCGGCGGCGAGCAGCAGCGTGTGAACATCGCGCGCGGCTTTGCCCATGCCTATCCGGCGCTGCTGCTGGATGAACCCACCGCCAGCCTTGATGCCGCCAACCGCGCCGTGGTGCTGGGCCTCGTTGAGGAGGCCAAGGCGCGCGGCGCGGCGATCATCGGCATCTTCCACGACGAAGCCGCCCGCGCGCGGCTCTGCGAGCGCGAGATCGACGTCTCCCGCTTCACCCCGGGGCTGGTGGCATGAGCGCGGCGGGCCGTTTCATCGCCGTCGTCGGCCCCTCGGGCGTGGGCAAGGACAGCCTGATCGACGCCCTGAGCCAAGCGCGCCCCCAAATGCGCCGCGTGCGCCGGGCGATCACCCGCCCTGCCGAAGCGGGCGGCGAGGCCCATCTGCCGCGCACGCCGGAAGGTTTCGCGCAAGCTGCCGAGGCCGGGGCCTTCTGCCTGCAGTGGCACGCCCACGGATTGAGCTATGGCATCCCGGCGGATGTGCAGGGCGATCTGGCGCGCGGAGTGGATTGCATCGCCAATCTTTCGCGCGGACAGCTCACCCATGCCGCGCGGGCCTTTCCCCGGCTTATCGTGCTCCATATCACCGCCTCCCCCGAGGTGCTGGCGGCACGGCTCGCAGGCCGGGGCCGCGAAAGCGCCGCCCAGATCGCAAGCCGCTTGGCGCAGGCCGAAAAACCTCTGCCCGAGGGGCTCTCGACGCACCGCATCTGCAATGACGGCCCGTTGCAGGAGGCCTTGGCCGCAGCACTCACCGCGCTTTCGCCGGTGCAGGCATGAGCCGCACCGCGCCCCTCTTCGGCTGGTTGCCGCCGCCCTGTGCCAAAAACACGGGCCAAATCGCCCCTCTCCGGGTTAGCCTGCGCCGAGGCGGGCCTGCCAAACCACCATCCGAGCCGAACAGGCCCCGCAAACACGAGTACCCAAGATGAATTCGCCTTTCACCCCCGCCCCTGCCAGCCCCGTTCAGGAGGCCCCGGCCCTCACGCTCGCCAACGCGCAACTCGTGCTGCCCGACCGCGTGCTGCACGGCGCGATCACCTGCGAGAACGGCCAGATCACCGCGATCACCGAGGGCGATGCCGTGCCCGCCGGGGCGCTGAATTGCGGCGGCGATTACGTCATGCCCGGCCTCGTGGAGCTGCACACCGACAACCTTGAGCGCCATATCGAGCCGCGCCCCGAGGTCGACTGGCCCCACCTGCCCGCGCTCATCGCCCACGACGCCGAACTGGCCTCCACCGGGATCACCACGGTGTTTGACGCCCTGCGCGTGGGCTCGATCCATTCGCGCAACGGAGGCTACAAGGAATACGCCCGCCATCTGGCCGACGAGCTTCTGGCGGCCCGCGCGGCCGGGCAGTTCAAGATCAGCCACTTCCTGCACCTGCGGGCCGAGATCTGCTCGGAAACGCTGCTGGAGGAGCTCGCCAAATTCGGCCCCGAGGATCGCGTCGGCATCGTCAGCCTGATGGATCACACGCCGGGGCAGCGCCAATTCCGCGATCTGACCGCGCTCAAGACCTATGTCACCAAGAAGCGCAATTTCTCCGATCAGGATTTCGTGGAGCATGTGGAAAAGCTGAAAGCTCTGCGCGCGCGGCTTGGGGCCAAACATGAAGTCGGCGCGGTGGCCGAGGCCAAACGCCTTGGCGCGGTCCTGGCGAGCCACGATGACACCACCGCCGAACAGGTCTCTGCCTCGCGCGCCAGCGGCGTGGGCTTTGCCGAGTTTCCCACCACGCGCGAAGCCGCGCAGGCCTGCCGCGAAGAGGGTATCGCCGTGATGATGGGCGCGCCGAACCTGATCCGGGGCGGCTCGCATTCCGGCAACGTGGCCGCGCAGGAGCTGGCCGAGGCCGGGCTGCTGGACATCGTCTCCTCCGACTACGTCCCGGCGGCGCTGTTGCTCTCGGCCTTCCGGCTGGCCGCCCTTTGGGAGGATCTGCCCCGCGCCGTGCGCTGCGTCACCCTGAACCCGGCCAAAGCCACCGGCCTCACCGATCGCGGCGCGCTGGCACCGGGCCTGCGGGCCGACATGATCCGCGTGGCCAAGGCGGGCGACGTGCCGCTGCTGCGCGGCGTCTGGGCGCAGGGCGCGCGGGTGAGCTAGGCTGCCTCGCTTCGCGCAAGCGTCACATCCAACACTTATGAGGGCATGAACCCTTCTGAAAAGGAGTGCCCCATGGCCCCCCTCAAAATCGGTGCCGCCCTTGATCTGGCGGACCTCCCGGCCCATCGCGATTGGCTTTTCGAGGCCGATCGCGATGTCGAAATTCAGGACTTCATCGCCTATGAAACCCTTTCCAGCGGCTTTGAGGATTTTATCAGCGCTGCGAAGGAAGCGCTTGACGGCCACAGCGGCCGGCGCGGCATCCACGGCCCCTTCGAGGGGCTCGATATCGACAATAAGGATCCGGAGCTGCGCCCGATCATCACCGCGCGCTTTCTGAAAGCGATGGAGGCAGCCGAGCGCATCGGCGCGCGCCAGATGGTGCTGCATTCGCCCTATACGCTCTGGTATCAGAACAACCTCTACGCCAGCCCCACCTATGCCGAAGACAAGCTCGCTCGCATTCACGAGGTGCTTGCCCCCGTGGTGAAAAGCGGGGAGGACACCGGCGTGCAAATCGTGATCGAGAACATCTACGATGCTCGCCCCGAGACCCGGCGCGCCATGGTGGAAAGCTTCGCCTCCCCCGCCATCGCGCTTTCGGTTGACACCGGCCACGCCCAGATCGCGCGGCGGATGTCAGGCGGGCCGACGGTGGAGGATGTGCTGCGCGATGCAGGTGGTCAATTGGCCCATGTGCACCTGCAGGATCTCGACGGCCACGCCGATCGCCACTGGGCGCCCGGTGACGGCGAGATCGAATGGCACGGCGTGTTCCGCGCGCTCGCCGATTGCACCTCCACCCCCCATCTGGTGCTGGAACTGCGCGCTGCCGCTGATATCCCGAAGGGCTTTGCCTACTTGCGCGATCAGGGGCTCGCGCAGTGACACAAGAGCGGCGGTTTCGGGCGGCCAAGCCCGGGGATGCCGCTTTTATTCTGGATCTGGAACGCACCGGCATGGAGGCCTATGCCGTGGCGCTCTGGGGCCAATGGCGCCCCTCGGCCACGCTTGAGACGCTGTCGCTTGCGGGGCATCGGATCCTGCAGGCAGGGGCGCGGGACGTGGGATGCCTCGCCCTTTGGGAAGATCCCAGCTGCCTCTTCGTCAAGAAACTTTACATCGCGCCAGAGGCACGCGGGCGTGGCCACGGGGCCTGGGCGCTGACCCAGTTGACAGCCGAGGCGCAGGCCCGGGGCCTTCCGATCCGGCTCAACGTGCTGGTCACGAACCCGGCTCTGCGGTTTTACCGGCGCGAAGGTTTCCGGGTCTGCGCGCGCAGCCCCGAGAGGATCACCTGCGACTGGCAGCCCGGCGCGGGCGAAGCCATCCGGCGCGTTTGAGCGCAGATGCCTTCGCCCTGAGGGTTCGGCCTAGTCGACGCGGCCCGGCAGGCTCAGATCGCCCGAGGCGATGTCGAACACATCGGTGACGCAGAGCAGCGGCGCGTGGAGATCGCCGTTCACCCGCAGCGCCGCCGTCACGCCATCGAAGGCGGCCCCTTCTGCCCCGCCCGCCACAACGGCGTTCACCGTGATTTCCGGCCCGTCGAACACCGGCGTGTAGCCCGGGCTGTCCAGCAACACCGGCACCCCCGGCCATGTCAGCGGCAGCGGCGGGGTCGTGCCTTCGGGGATGTCCTTCACCGCCAGCGCGCCTACCCCGCATTCGGGCGTCGGGGCCAGAACGACCCAATGGCTGTGCCAGACCCCGCCATCATTGCCGGTGTCGCCATCGCGGTTTTCGTCAAACAGCGGGGTGTCGTCGAAATCCGGGTGGCTGGTGGCCGCCATGGCATGGATCCCGGCCCCGGCCTCAAAGCCCACGACGGAGGGGTCCAGCGAGGTCGGCCAGACGTAGGACCAGACGCGCGCGCCAGCGAGGCCACCCCCGGCTTGCGGAATGTCCGCGCCCGCCGTGCCGTGGGTTGTCATGTGGAAGGTGACGGTATGGCCCGTGCGGTGCACATGGGCGGCGAGAATGTCGAAGGCGGCGGGCTGCGCCGGGTCGGCGGCAGACTGCACCGCCCCGGCCTGATGCACCGCATGATGGGCATGGCCCGCCGCGCCGCCCCCGGCCTAAGCGGCCGTGGTGGCAAGGGCTGTGGCCGCAGCGAGGCAAAACGCGCGTGGGTAGAAAGAACGAGACATCGGTTTCTCCAAATCAAAGGTTAGGATGCGCCTAACTAGTAGCGAGTCGCTATCTTTAATCAAGAGGTAATTTCGACTCGACACCAAAACCCTTTTCCGTTTCACTCAGCGCAGACCAAAACCGCCAGACACCAGGACGCCCGATGACACACCACGGCCCAAACCCGACAGCGCAGGAGCTGCGTAGCCTGATCGAACGCATTGCGCGGGTGATGGCCTCCGAGGAATGGGCGGAGGATCTGAACCCCGCCCAAAGCGCCGCCCTTGGCTATCTTGCGCGCGCCAACCGCTTCTCGCGGAAGCCTTCCGTGGTGGCCGAATACCTTGGTACAACCCGCGGCACCGCCTCCCAGACGCTGAAAGCGCTGGACCGCAAAGGGCTCGTCGCGGAAGAGGCGGACCCGTCGGACAGGCGCAGCATCAGCTACAGTGTCACGCCGAAGGGGCAGGAGATGCTCGCCCGGCAGCGGGGGTTTGACGCCGCCGTGAGCGCCTTGCCGGAACCGGCGGCGCAAGCGCTTGGCGAAGCACTCGCAGCGCTGGCCCGCAGCATGCTGGAGGCCCGCGAGATGCGCGGCTTTGGCCTCTGCGCCACCTGCCGCCACCATGAAACCACTGCCGCCGGGCCACGTTGCGGGCTGCTGAACGTCGCGCTCTCGGCGCAGGACGCCAGCGAGATCTGCGTGGACCACAGCGCCCGCTGACCGGGGCATCGCCCAACAAAACAGAGGGCTCAGTTCAGCCCTCCTCAAGCACCTTGCGCGCCACGCGGAAGCACTCCAGCGCCATCGGCACGCCGCAGTAGATCCCGACCACATGGATGATCGCGCGGATTTCCTCGCGACTGACGCCGTTGGTCACTGCGCCCCGGCAGTGGATTTCCCACTCGTGCATCCGCCCCAGCGCGCCGATCATGGCGAGGTTCATCATCGAGCGCGTTTTCGCGTCGATCACCTCGTCGCCCCAGCCAAAGCCCCAGCACCAGGCCGTCATGGCCTCCTGAAAAGGCCGCGTGAACTCATTCGCCGCGGCGAGGTTCTACTCGACATACTCAGCGCCCAGCGTCGCCTTGCGCTGCGCCAGCCCTTTCAGGAACAGATCCTCATCAAAACCACTCATCGGCGGCCCTCCCTGCTGTTAGCGGGGCGCTTCGGGCTGGTGATCCGATCCCAACCTTTGAGAGCCCGTGACAGAGTTTAGACAGCTCATAGACCCGACGGCCAGAGCGGGCTGCGCGGGGCGCAAGCGCCGTACCGCCACTGCGCGCAACCACGGCCCGCTCTGTGGCTTGCACCCGCCCGTCCCTCTACCTAAGTTGGCGCGCAATTCTCCCACCGGCAGGCTGTCGCGCAGATTATGAACAAGAAAAAGATCAGCAGGCTGAAGAAAGCCGGCAAGGGCCGTCAGGTCGCCGCTCTTCCTGTGCGCTGGACAGAGGATGGCAAGCTGGAGATCCTGCTCGTCACCTCCCGCGACACGGGCCGCTGGGTGTTGCCCAAGGGCTGGCGGATGGACGGCAAATCCGATCATCAGGCGGCCTCGATCGAGGCCCATGAGGAAGCCGGGGCGCGCGGGTATATCCACAAGGAGCCGCTGGGCAAGTTCCGCTACCGCAAGCAGCTTGAGGACGGCCACCACCTGCCCACCGATGTGCAAGTCTACCCCATGGTTGTCGAGACGCTCGACAAGACGTGGAAAGAGGATGGCGAGCGCAAGCGGAAGTGGTTTTCCGTCAAGCAGGCCGCCAAGCTAGTCCACGAAGACCAGCTTTCCGACCTGATGCGAATGCTCAAACGCAAGCCCAAGAAGCAAAAGGCCCTGCGCACACGCGCCAAGAAGAACAAGCCGCTCTGAGGGCCGCGCCAGGGGGGGGGCGCTGCGTCACAAAAGGCTTGTCGGGGCGGCGGCCTCTCCGCTAGCGTTTTCACCAAGGCCGCAGCCCCGCCACGGGCGGCGGTTCTGGCACGATCCGGCAAACTCTGGGGCAGGCACCATGGCCAAGGACACATCCGGCAAGAAGGCCCTGAAAAAGGCTGAAAAGAAGAAGAAAAGGAAGGCCGAAAAGCGCGCCCTGCAGGTGGCTGCGCTGCCGATCCGCACGACGAAATCCGGCAAGGTGAAGGTTCTGATGGTCACCACCCGTGACAGCGGGCGGTGGGTGATTCCGAAGGGCTGGCAGATGAAGGGCGAAACGCCCTGGGCCGCCGCCCATATCGAAGCGCAGGAAGAAGCCGGCGCGCTGGGGCTGATCTGTCCGCAATCCCTTGGCAGTTTCCACTACCGAAAGCGCCTGCGCGGCGGGCGCAAGCTGCGCGCACGGGTGCGGGTCTACCCGCTGCTGGTGGAAGAGCTGATGGCGAACTGGAAGGAAAGCGGGCAGCGCAAGCGCAAGTGGTTCTCGGTGAAGGCCGCTGCTAAACGCGTGCGCGAGGACGAGCTGGCCGCCCTTCTGGCCCAGCTCGGGCGCGACGCCGAAACGGCCCGCGCCCGCTAAGTATTACCAGCCCCCGCCGGTAGCGGAGGCCGGTGGGTTTAGCCGACGATGAACTGGATCAGGAAAAACAGCATCGCCGAAAGGATCGCTGCGGCAGGCACCGTGATCACCCAGGCCGCCGCGATTGTCAGCAGGTGGCTGCGGCGCACGAGCTTGCGGCGCTGGCGTTCGCCCTTGGCCGGGGCGGGCACCTCGGGGATGTCCACACGCGCCTGAATGATGCGGCGCTCGGCGTACCATTCCCGGAACAGACCCACGCCGAAGATGCCGCCCACCGCGATATGGGTGGAGGACACCGGCAGGCCCAGCCAGCTGGCCACGATCACCGTGATTGCCGCCGAAAGCGCCACGCAGAAGGCGCGCATCGGGTTGAGTTTGGTGATCTGGCTGCCCACGAGGCGGATCAGCTTGGGCCCGAAGAGGAACAGCCCGAAGGAAATCCCGAAGGCCCCGATCAGCATGACCCAGAAGGGAATGCTGATGGCCGCATCAAGCCCGCCCGCCTGTGAGGCGTGCACAATAGCGGCCAGCGGCCCCACCGCATTGGCCACGTCGTTTGCGCCATGGGCGAAGCTGAGGAAGGCCGCGGAGACAACGAGCGGGATACCAAAGAGTGTTTTCAGCGATTTGTTGCGGTTCTCCAGCCCCTCGGACTGCCGCCGGATCACCGGACGCAAGATCTGCCAGGCGATCAGCCCCACCACGGCACCGATCAGCAGCGCGGTGCCAAAGTCGATCTTGATCAGCTTCTTGATGCCTTTCAGCGCCAGATAGGTCGTGAAGGCCCCGGCCATGATCCCCACCAGCACCGGCACCCAGCGGCGGGCGGCGGCGATCTTGTCGTCCTGGTAGATGATGCGTTCCTTGATGAACCACAGGAAACCGGCTGCGATCAAGCCGCCAAGCGCGGGCGAGATCACCCAGCTGGCGGCAATCGCGGCCATCGTGGGCCAGTTCACTGCCGCAAACCCCGCCGAGGCGATGCCAGCGCCCATCACTCCGCCCACGACCGAATGCGTGGTGGAGACCGGCGCGCCGATCCATGTGGCGAGGTTCACCCAAAGCGCCGCAGAAAGAAGCGCCGCCATCATTGCCCAGATGAACACCTGCGGCGAGCCCGCCGCCTCGGGATCGACAATCCCCTTGGCCACGGTCGAGACAACGTCCCCCCCAGCTATCAATGCACCGGCGCTTTCGAAAACGACGGCGATCAGGATCGCGCCGCCCATGGAAAGCGCATTGGCGCCCACGGCGGGGCCCATGTTGTTGGCCACGTCGTTGGCCCCGATGTTGAGCGCCATGTAAGCGCCGAACACGGCGGCGATGGCGATCACGACGCCGCTCGTGGTGCCGCCCATCATCATCGCGGCCAGCAGCCCGGCCAGAACGATGAACACCAGAGCAATGCCCGGCGCCACCATGGGGCGCGCCACATAGCCCATGGCCGTCTCGGCCGCATTCAGCCGCCCGAGATCGCGGTCCAGCGTCTCAAGGTGGCCCGGATCGAATTTGTTGTCCGACATCTCTGTCCCCGGTCTATCGGTTTTCATTTTGCCGCAGGAATAGGCGGTTTTGCCCTGTCACACAATCTTCGTGAAACCTTCATCCGCAATTCATCGCCACGTTACAAATCTCGATTTCCCGCCTTCAGGCAGAAGGGCGCTTCCCTTGACCGGCGGCAGCGGCCATACCTCCCCCATGCAGATCGATCTGGATTACTTCGAGCGCACCGCGCGCGCCACGCTGGCCACCCTGCCCGCCCCGTTTCAGGCCGCCGCCCAAGCGGTGCGGCTGCATGTGGCCGACTGGCCCGAGCCCGATATGCTGCGCGATCTGGGTATCCAGGATCCGCTGGATCTGACAGGGCTCTACGAGGGCGTCCCGATCACCGAGAAAAGCGTGGAGGACATCGCGCCGATGCCCGATGTCGTGTGGATCTTCCGCGAGCCCATTCTGGACGAATGGCGCAGCCGGGGCGATGTGGCGCTGGACGATCTGATCGCCCATGTGGTGGTGCATGAGTTCGCCCACCATTTCGGCTGGAGCGACGATGAAATCGCCGCCATCGATCCGTGGTGGGAATAGCCCGCTGGCAGGCCGCCTACGGTGAAAAGCCGGGAGTGCCCCGCACAAAGCCCCACAAAAAAATGCCGGACCGTTGGGGGCGGCCCGGCAGGTGCGCGACAGCCCGCAGGCTGTTGATCCGCGTGTGGAGGAGTGCGCGCGGCCTCAGCCCATATGGGCAAAGGCCGGGTGCATCTGGAAACGCCAGTTCCGGCGCGGGCCGGCCATGACGTTAAGGTAGTACATCTCGACCCCGTAGGGCGCGGCGCAGGGGTGATGGCCGCGCGGCACCAGAACCACGTCCTGATCCGAAACCGCCATGGTTTCATCGAGGCTCAGATCATCGGTGAACACCCGCTGCACGCCAAAGCAATCCGGCGGGTTGAGCCGGTGGTAGTAGGTCTCTTCCAGATAGGTGATGCGCGGGAAATCATCCTCGTCATGGCGGTGCGGCGGATAGGAGGACCAGTTGCCCGCCGGCGTGAAGACCTCCGTCACCAGCAGGCTCTCGGCCACATCGCGCCCCTCCATGGCGATGTTGTTGATGTAGCGGGTGTTGGCCCCCTCCCCGCGGGTTTCAAGCGTGATGCCCGCAGGCCCCAGCACTTGCGCGGCGCGGCCCGGTTTGGCCGGTGCGCTGCACACCGCAAGCGTACAGCCCGTGGTTGCTGTCGCCGCCCAGTCCGCCCCGGCAGGCACATAGAGGCAATGGGGCGCGAGGCGTTCGAAAACGTCCATCCGCTCCCCCATCTCGCCGAAGTCCTGTCCATCGGCGGTGAGCTGCGCGCGGCCCTCGACAAGCACGAGGATCGCCTCGCGCCCGTCAAGCTGGCCGCTGGCCTCTTCCCCGGCGGCGAGCCGCCAGAGATCGAAACCCACATAGCCCCAGCCCGCCGCCTCTGGCGTGATCGCATGGGTGCGCCCGGTTTGGCCCAAGGGCTTGCGCAAGAGGTCCGCCATCAGACGGTCCCGCCCAGCGAGCCTTCCAGCGCCACCATCTCCTGCCCGCCGGCCATCATGTCCTGCAGCTCTTCAGGCGTGATCTGGCCGCGCTGCGCGGTGCCCAGCGTCTGGCCCCGGTTCAGCACGGTGAAGCGATCCCCCACCGCAAGCGCGTGGCGCACGTTGTGGGTGATGAACACCACCGCGATGCCCTGCTTGCGCACCTTGTCGATGGTGGCGAGCACATTGGCCGTCTGGCGCACGCCGAGGGCCGAGGTCGGCTCATCAAGGATCAGCACCTTCGCGCCGAAATGCACCGCGCGGGCGATGGCCACCGTCTGGCGTTCGCCGCCCGAGAGCGTGCCGACCGCCTGATCGGGGCCGCGCAGGTTGATGCCCATGGCGCGCATCTCCTGCATCGTCACTTGATCGGCGTAGGCGTGATCGAAGAAGGGGATGCCGAAGCGCTTCTTCACCGGCTCATTGCCCATGAAGAAGTTCCGGCTCACCGACATCAGCGGGATCATTGCCAGATGCTGGTGCACCGTCGCAATTCCCGCCGCGATCGCGTCGCGCGGATCCTCGAAATGCATCGGCTTGCCTTCGAACACGATCTCGCCGTGGGTGGGCTTGTGCACGCCCGACATCGTCTTGATGAAGGTGGATTTCCCGGCGCCATTGTCGCCCAAAAGGCAGTGGCACTCGCCCGGATAGATCTCCACCGAGACGCCCGCCAGCGCGATCACGCTGCCGAAATGCTTCTCGATGTTCTTCATCTCGATGATGGGCGCATGGGTTGTTCGCGTGTTCATCTCAGCGCTCCCCCGTGATCATGCGGCGAATGTAGGTGTTCAGAACCACAGCCCCCAGAAGGATCAGGCCAAGGAAGACCCGGAACAGCGAGCTTTCCACCCCGGCGAAGAACAGCCCCTGCTGCACCACGCCGAAGATCAGCGCCCCAAGGGCGGCCCCGATCACAGAGCCATAGCCCCCCGTCAGCAATGCGCCGCCGATGACCACGGCGATGATGGCCTCAAACTCCTTCAGAAGGCCCCGGTCCGCGCCCGCAGAGCCGAACTCCATCACCTGACAGGTGGCGAAAACGGTCGCGCAGAAGGCGGTGAACATGAACATCAGGATCTTGACCTTGTTCACCGGCACACCGGAATTGCGCGCGGCCTCGGCATCGCCGCCGGAGGCGAAGATCCAGTTGCCAAAGCGCGTGCGTGTCAGAAGGATATGGCCGAAGATGATCAGGATCAGTGCCCAGACCACGAGCATCGGCAGCCCATCGACCACCGGTTCGCCCTGGCGGTTGCCGCGGGTGAAGGTCTCGATCACGCCGATGTCGCCCAGCCATTGGAAGAACCCCGTCAGGATCTTGCCGCCGAAGATCGGCGCGAGCCAATCGCCTTCCGCCGCGTCCCGAATGCCGCCGATGATGGTTTTGCTCTCCAGCGTCTGCGGGATGTAAATGGTGAAGCCGCGCAGGATGAAAAGGAAGGCCAGCGTGACGATGAAGCTCGGCAGGCCCGTGCGGATCACGATCCAGCCGTTGAGCGCGCCGATGGCCACGGCGATGGCGAAGGAAATCAGGATGGCGATCCACATCGGCCAGCCCAGCACCACGCCAAAGACGGCGATCATCATGCCGGAGAAGCCGATCATGGAGCCCACCGAAAGATCGAACTCGCCCGCGATCATCAAAAGGCAGGCGCCCACAGCGATGATCATGAATTGGGCCGAAACCAGCGTCCAGTTCATGATGCCCTGCGGGGCGAACATGCCGCTGCTGGAGGCGGTGAGCATAAAGAAGACGAACACGATCACGGTGCCACAGATCCCGCCCAGCTCGGGGCGGATCAGCGCCCGACGCCAGGCAGGGATGGCCTTGACCCGTTCGTCCTCGTTCGTGGCCAGATCAGCCATCTCGAGTCCTTTCGGTAGGAATGTATCGTGGGGTGGATGCGGGGGGCCACATGGCGCGGCCCGCCCCTATCGTGGGGGCACCGCCTTACCCGGCGGCGCCCGGTATTATCAGCGGAACTCGCCCGCGAACATCTCGACCTTGGTCAGCCCGTCAGCGGTGACGAAGCCGGGGCCGGAGTTGATGTTGTTGCCCGGCAGCACGCCGTAGCGATCCCAGTTCGCCAGAACGACGACCGGCAGGTAGGCCTGCAGGAAGGGCTGCTGGTCGATGCCCCACATGATAGTACCGTCTTTGATGCCCTTCACGATCTCCTCGCCAAGGTCAAAGGTGCCGAAGTGGATATCGCCCGCGATGCCCATTTCGTTCAGCGCCGCGATCGTCGGATCAGCCGAGACAGGGCCCAGCGTCAGGATGCCGTCTACGTCTTCATTGGCGGAGAGATAGGCCATGACCTTGTTCTTGATCTCGGCCGGGTCGGTGCCGGAATCCATCATCGCGTCGCCCAGCTCGATGCCAAGCCCGTCGGCGTAGCCGCGGCAGCGCTCGCCCACGGTGGGCTGCTGGATGGCGTGGTTCACGCAGAGGAACTTGGTGACGCCCTCGCCCTTGGCACGCTGGCCAGCGGCAAAACCGGCGTCGTACTCGGGCTGGCCCACATACATCAGCGCGCCCACTTCGCGGGCCTGCTCCGGGGTGCCGGTGTTCATGATGATCACGTCGATGCCCTGATCGACCGCGTTCATGATCGGGCCCTTGAGCACGTCGAAATCGGCGAGCGTCGTGATGATGCCATCGGGCTGCGAGGCGGCGGCCTGCTCGATGATGCGCGCCATGTCGGCGATGTCGCCCGTCGGCGGGTTGCGGTACTCGACCTCGACGCCCACCTGCTCCCCGGCCAGCGCGATGCCGTTCTTGATGGTGTTCCACCAGGTGTCGGAATCCGGCGCGTGGCTCACGAGCACGTATTTCTCGCCCTCGGCAGAGGCCACCGTGCCACCGGCCAGCGTCGCGGCAGCAACGGCGGTGACGGCCAGTGTCTTAACGAATGTCTTCATTATGTCCTCCCAAACATGTCAAAGGGCCCTTTACGGGCCGGTCCGGTGGCGGGTGCCTACCCGCTTCACCTCACGTCAAACCCTACGCCCGAATCGAATTTTTTGCAACCGGTTGCAAATACCCATTTCACAATTTCTCCTGACCCTGCCCGCCCCTTGCGCTATAGGGAGGGAAAGAAACCGGGCAGAAAGGCGGGGCTTCATGGCCGTCACACTCAAGGATGTTGCTGAAAAGGCTGGCGTTTCCCGCTCCGCCGTCTCGCGCACCTTCACCGAGGGGGCCTCGGTTTCGGCCCGCACCCGCGCCAAGGTCGAGAAAGCCGCCAGCGAGTTGGGTTACAGCCCCAACGCGCTGGCCTCCTCGCTCACCACGGGGCGCACCAAGCTGATCGGGCTTGTGTCGGACAACTTCCACAACCCTATTTTTCTTGAGGTTTTTGATCGCTTCACCCGTGGCCTGCAAGAGCGCGGCCTGCGCCCCCTGCTCGTAAACCTCTCCAATGAAACCGATCCCGAAACCTCGATCCGGATGCTGCGGCAATACTCGGTGGACGGGGTGATCGTGGCCTCCTCCACCCTGCCCCCGAGCTTTGCAGAGGGCTTCAAGACAGCTGGCGTGCCGGTGGTGCATTCCTTCGGGCGGTTTTCCACCAGCCCCAACGTCCATGTGGTGGGGATCGACAACGTCGCCTGCGGGCGCATGGCCGCCGAAACGCTGATGGCGCGGGGCTACAAGCGCGTGGCCTTCCTGGGCGGCCCGGAAACCGCGACCTCCACACAAGACCGGGCGCGCGGCTTCTTCGGCGCGTTGCGCGAGCACCCAGAGGTCGAGGTCTCCATGAGCTACGCGAGTGCCTATTCCTTTGACGCAGGCCGCGTGGAGATGATCAAGCGGCTGATGGAGGATCCAGCAGAGGCCTATTTCTGCGGCGACGACGTGCTCTCCATCGGCGCGCTGAGCGCGATCCGGGAGTCGGGCCTTCGCGTGCCGCAGGATGTGGGCGTGATCGGGCTCAATGACATGGAAATGGCGGGCTGGCAGAACATCGATCTCACCACGATCCGCCAGCCCATCGCCGAGATCATCGGCGCGTCGATCGAGCTGGTGGTCGGCACCATCGAGCGCCCCGACCGCCACCCCGAAACGCGGCTTTTCCCGTGCCGCGTGGTTGAGCGGGGCACGTTGCGGCAACTGGTGATTTGACCCTACTGGCCTGTCGCGCCAGCGACAGGCACGCGTCCGCCCGCCCCACGGCGGGCGCGTTCCGCGCCCACCCGGTCGGACGCTTACCGCTCAAACCTCAGCGCAGCATCGGCGGGCGGGCGTCCACCCATGTCCCCCGACCTTTCGCAGACTCCACGCAGGCATGCACCGCCGCCATGGAGCGCAGGCCGTCTTCAGCCCCCGGCAGCCCATCGCGGCTTTCGCCCCGGATCACGGCCGCCAGATCGAGGTAGATATTGGCCACCGCCAGCGGGAAGCCTTCGGGATGCGCAATCGCCACCCGGCTCAGCCGCCCGGCCTCATCCGACAGCCCCGCCTCGCCCTTCTCCATGATCTGCGTGCGCCCGTTCAGCGGCGTGTAATAGACCTGATTGGGCTGCTCCGAGGCCCAGCGGAGCCCGCCTGTCTCGCCGAACACCTGAATGTCGAACCCGTGCTGGCGGCCAATCGCCACCGAAGAGGACCACAGCCGCCCCACGGTGCCGCCCTCCATGCGGAAGTTGACCATCGCGTCATCCTCCAGCACGCGCGACGGGATCGTGGAGGCGAAATCCGCCGAAAGCTCGCGCACCTGATCGCCGGTGATGAAGCTCGCCATATGCAGCGCGTGGATGCCGCAATCGGCAAACTGCCCCGACACGCCCGCCATCGCCGGATCATAGCGCCAGCGCACGCGCGGATTGTCGGCCTGCGCCGCATCGCCGTGGTGGCCGTGGCTGAAGTTCGTCACCACGAGCCGCACCTTGCCGATCTCACCCTTGCGCACCATCTCACGCATCTCGCGCACCATCGGATAGGCCGAATAGCAGTAGTTCACCGCGCAGATCTTGCCCGTCTTGCGGGCCACTTTCAGGATCTCCTCGCCCTCTTCCACCGTCATCGTCATCGGCTTTTCGCAGAGCACGTGGAAGCCCGCTTCCAGAAACGCCTTGGTGATCTCGAAATGTGTGGAGTTCGGCGTGGCGACCGTCACCAGATCGACCTTGTCGTCCCGGCTCCGCTCACCGTCCAGCATCTCCTGCCAATTGCCATAGGCCCGGTCCGCCGCCACGCCGAGGCGCTGCGCGTAGGCCTTGCCGCGCGCCGCATCCACGTCCAGCGCGCCGGCGGCGAGGGTGAAATTGCCATCGGCCTGCGCGCCCAAGCGGTGCGCCGGGCCGATTTGGGAGCCTTCGCCTCCCCCGATCATTCCCCAGTTGAGCTTCATCCTGTAACCCTCTTAAAAACCTATGCTTTCCAGATACTCGCGGTTGGCGCGCGCATCCGTGATGGGGGAGACGTCCAGCGTCGGATCGCAATCCTGCTCCACGGTGCACCAGCCTTCAAAGCCAGCGTCCAGCAGGATCTGGCGGACCTGCGGGAAATCCACATCACCCTGCCCGAGGTTGCAGAAGATCCCTTGCCCGCAGGCGTCGTAGAACCCGGTGCCTTTCGCGATCACATCCGCTTTCACTTTCGGGTCGATGTCTTTGAAATGCATGTAGGAAATGCGATTCACATGGCGCTTCATGAAGGCCACCGGATCGAAGCCCGCATAGGAGTGGTGGCCGGTGTCAAAGCAGATTTTCAGGATGTCCTCGGGCACCTCGTTCAGCAGGCGCTCAAGTTCGGGCTCGAAATCCATGAAACCGGCCGCATGGGCGTGGATGCCCACGGTGAGGCCATACTCCTGCGCGCCGATCCTGGCCACATGGGCGATGCGATCGCGGAAAGCGGCCCATTCCTCCGGGCCCATCTGCTCGGCGGCCTCGGCGCGGCCCGCCGTGAGGGCGCGGCGCGGGGAGATGGAATCGATCAGAACAAGGTGCTGTGCGCCATGGGCGACGAGCGCCTTGCAGGTGCGCACCGCGCCGTCAAGCACGTCATCCCATTGATTTTCATCATGAAACGCACGAAAAACTACGCCGCCGATCAGCGTGAGATCATGCTCGGCCAGCGCTTCGGCCAGCACCGCCGGGTCCTCCGGCATATAGCCCACGGGGCCCAGTTCGATGCCTTTGTAGCCGGCATCGGCACAGTCTTTCAGCACCTGCCGCCAGGGCGGGTTGCGAGGATCATTGGCGAATTCGACACCCCAGGAACAGGGCGCATTGCCGATGCGGATCGTCATGAGCGGGAACCTTTCACGCTTGTGGGACGGTGTGCCAGCGGCCATCAGAGGCCGAGGCGAAGGCGGTTTCGATGACACGGGCCACGGCGAGCCCTTCGCGGAACGTCGGCCAGACGGGCGCACCCGTTGCAATGGCCTCCAGAAAATCCCGCGCCTCGATGATGATCTGATCCTGATAGCCGGTGCCATGCCCCGGCCCCTGACAAAATGGCAGGTAATCGGGGTGAGCCGGGCCCGTCAGAATCTTTGTGAAGCCGCGCGTGGCCTCAGGCCCTTCCGCGCGGTAGAGCCAGATCGCGTTCTGATCCTCCTGATCAAAGCGGATCGCGCCTTTTGTGCCATGGATTTCATAAGCATAGCCCATCTTGCGCCCCGTGGCGACGCGGCTGAAAAACAGATGCCCCGAAGCGCCATTGGCAAAGCGCACCATCATCTGGCCCTGATCGTCATTGTCCACTTGCATCGGGCCATCCGCGCCGGGGCGCGTTGGGTGAACGGTCTCGATCTGGGCGCTGAGCGTGGTGATCTCGCCCATCAGCGCGCGGGCGCAGTTGATCATATGGGGGGCAAGATCGCCCATCGTGCCATTGGCCCGCCCCCGGCAGCGCCAGTTGGCCTCGGCTTGCGCATCGGCGAGGAAATCCTCGGTGTGCTCGCCCCGGAACCAGACGACATCGCCAATCGCGCCCTCGGCCAGCAGATCGCGCACGAAGCGCGTGGCGGGGGTGCGCACGTAGTTGAAACCGATCATATTGGGCAGGCCAGCCTCTTCGGCAGCGGCCACCATGGCCTCGGCATCGGCGATGGAGGCCCCCAGCGGCTTTTCACAGAACACGGGCTTCCCAGCGGCAAAGGCGGCCTCGGCAATCGCGCGGTGGGTGGTTTGTGGGGAAGCGATCACCACGGCCTCCACAGCTGGATCGGCCACCAGCGCCTGCCAGTCAGTGGCGGCGCGGGCAAAGCCGAAGGCCCGCCGGTAAGATTCCGCCGATTCGGGAGAGCCAGCCGCGATCACCTCCAACCGAGGCCGCAGCGCGGTGTCAAACACCGCCCCCACGGCCGAAAACGCCACCGCATGGGCCTTGCCCATATAGCCGCCGCCGATGAGGCCGATTCCGATCTCTTTTCGCTGCTCTGGCATCCGCGCTCTCCCTCGCCTGCCGCTCAATTCAGCTACTGATCCCCCCTTGAACAGGCGCTTTCAGCAGCCCTGTTGCAGCGCCGCTCAACGCGACTATTGCAACCGGTTGCAAAATTTGTATCCTGAGTCTCGACACACCGCAACCGCCATTTCGAACGGCCCGCACACAGGCGCACCGATCCGGGCGGCAGACCACTTTCGGGCAGGGAGGCTCCATGACCCCGACCATTCGGCTCACCACCGCGCAGGCCATCGTGCGCTTCCTGATGAACCAGTTCATCGAGATCGACGGCGTCGAAACCCGCATCTGCGGCGGCGGTTTCGGCATTTTCGGCCATGGCAACGTGCCCTGCCTCGGCGAGGCGCTCTACCCGGTGCAGGCAGAAATGCCGCTTTACCGGGGCCAGAACGAGCAGAGCATGGGCTTTGCCGCAGCGGCTTACGCAAAATACCACCTGCGCCGCCGCTTCATGTTCTGCACCGCCTCCGCCGGCCCCGGCACGGCAAACCTGCTCACCGCGTCCGCGCTGGCGCACGCCAACCGCCTGCCGATGCTCATGCTCTGCGGCGATACCTTCATCACCCGCCTGCCCGATCCCGTGTTGCAGCAGCTCGAACACTTCGGCGATCCGACGCTCGGCGTGAATGACGCCTTCCGCGCCGTGACGCGCTACTGGGATCGCATCACGCATCCGGCGCAGATCATCCAGTCGCTTCCGGCGGCGCTGGCGACGATGCTGGATCCGGCCGATTGCGGCCCCGCCTTCATCGGCCTGCCGCAGGACGTGCAGGGCTGGGCCTATGATTACCCCGAAAGCTTCTTTGCCCGCAGGGTGCACCGCATCCGACGTCAGGCCCCGGATGCGGCAGAAATCGCTGATGCCGCCGCCCTCCTGAAAGCCGCCAAACGCCCGATGATCATCGCAGGCGGCGGCGTGCAATATTCCGGTGCGGTGGCCGAGTTGACCGCCTTTGCCGAGGCCCATGGCATCCCCGTGGTGGAAACCATCGCGGGCCGCGCCAACATGCTGGCCACCCATCCGCTCAACATCGGCCCCCTCGGCGTGACGGGATCGGACAGCGCCAATGCCATCGCCGAAGAGGCAGACGTGGTGCTGGCGGTCGGCACGCGGCTGCAAGATTTCACCACTGGCAGCTGGACGGCTTTCGCGCCCGACGCCCGGCTCATCGGCCTCAACGTGGGCCGCCATGACGCGATGAAACACATGAGCCTGCCCGTGGTGGGCGACGCCAAACTGGCGCTCACCGCGCTTGGGGAGGCGCTTTCGGGCTATGCGGCCCCGGAGAGCTGTCTGAGTCAGGCGCAAGCCGAGCGGGAGAAATGGGATGCCTACGTGGCGCAGAACGTGGCCCCCGGCAACCGCCCCAACTCCTATGCACAGGCCATTGGCGTGGTGAACGCGCTCTGCGATCCGCGGGACCGCGTTGTCGCGGCGGCGGGCGGGCTTCCGGCGGAAGTCACCGCCAACTGGCGCACGCTGGAAATTGGCACGGTGGACGTGGAATTTGGCTTCTCCTGCATGGGCTACGAGATCGCAGGCGGCTGGGGTGCACGCATCGCGCAGGCCGAGAGCGAGCCGGATCAGGACACCATCGTCTTCACCGGCGACGGCTCTTACCTGCTGATGAACAGCGACGTCTACTCCTCTGTTCTGACGGGCAAAAAGCTGATCATCCTCGTGCTGGACAACGGCGGCTTCGCGGTGATCAACAAGCTGCAGAACAACACCGGCAACGAAAGCTTCAACAACCTCATCGCCGATTGCCCCACGGTGCCCGAACCCTTCGCGGTGGATTTCGCCGCGCATGCGGCCTCGATGGGCGCGGCGACGGAAACCGTCGCCAACCCGGCGGAGCTGGCGGAGGCCTTCAACCGCGCCAAGGCGGCGGAGAAAACGAGCGTGATCGTGATGAATGTCGACGCTTACGATGGCTGGACGACCGAAGGCCACACCTGGTGGGAGGTCGGCACGCCGGAGGTGTCGGAAAGCGAAAAAGTGCGCGAGAAACACGCCGAGATCGAAGCCAGCCGCGCCAAGCAGCGCCGGGGGGTGTGAGGATGCAGCTTTCGGGCAACCGCTTCGTGATCATCGGCCGCGCGGGGATGGATTTCTACCCCGACCCGCCCGGCACCAAGACAGAACACGCCACCCAGTTTTTCGCCTGCCTTGGCGGCTCCTCGGCCAACATCGGCGTGGCGATCTGCAAGCTGGGCGGCGCGGCAGATCTGGTGACCTGTGTGTCAGATGACGCCATCGGCCGCTTCGCCACCAATGAGCTGGCCCGCTACGGCATCGGCGCGCAGCATGTGCGCCCGGTGGGCGGGGAGGCGCGCAATTCGCTCGCCGTCGTAGAAACCACGATCGAGGATCACCAGAGTGTCATCTACCGCAACGGCGCCGCCGATTTCGAGATGACGCAAGCGGACGTGGAGGCCGTGGACTACAGCCGCTACAACGCGCTGATCACCACCGGCACCGTCTTCGCCGCCGAGCCCTCGCGCTCGGCCGCCTTCAAAGGGTTCGAACTGGCCCGCGCCGCAGGCCTGCCGCTGATTTTCGACGTGGACTACCGCCCCTATTCCTGGCCCTCTGCTGAGGTGGCGGCGGATGTCTACTCCCGCGCAGGCGCGATGTGCGACGTGATCGTGGGCAATGACACCGAGTTCGGCTTCATGGCCGGCGATTACGACAAAGGGCTTGAGAAGGCACGCCAGCTTGTGGCCGAGGGCGCGAAGATCGCCGTCTACAAGATGGGCGAGAAAGGCGCGATCACCATCACGCCGGAGGGCGAATTCCAGACCGGGATCTTCCGTACCGAAGCGCTCAAGCCCACGGGCGCGGGTGACAGTTTCATGGGCGGGTTTGTCTCCGGGCTGGCCGAGGGCCTGCCGGTGCGCGAGGCCGTGCTGCAGGGCTCTGCGGCGGCGGCCATGGTGGTGGCCCGCGTCGGCTGCGCCCCGGCCATGCCGACCCGGCAAGAGCTTTCCGATTTCCTCACATCCCACGCCGGCCCCACGGCCGCCTGACAGGAGCCCGCCATGCATATCGCCCCGTTCAACAACGAAAACCGCGCCATCGTGGCCGAGGACGACGCCCATGTGCCCTACGTCTACTTCAACATCGTCAAGCTGCGCGCGGGCGAGCATTTCGACTACCGCCTGAAGGGCTATGAAACCTGCGTGGTCCCCGCCACGGGCACCGTCACCGTCGCGTGCGCGGGCGAGAGCTTTGCAGGCATCGGCAACCGGGGCAAGGATGTGTGGGACGGCGATCCGGAAGGCGTCTACGTGCCCACTGATACCGGCTGCCGCATCACCGCGCAGACCGACACCGAGGTCTTCATCGCAGGGGCGAAATTCGCCGAGACGCTCAAACCCTTCGCCGTGCGCACGCCGGAGCTTGATCTGGTGCAATACGGCTCGGACGACACGAAAACCCACCGCAAGATCAAGCACATCCTTGGCGCGGCGCATCATGACCGCGTCGGGCGGCTGCTGGTGAGCGAGCTTTTTACCGTGGGTGCGGGCGGCTGGTCCGGCTTTCCCTCCCACAAGCATGATACCGACCGGCGCGATGACGCGGGCGAACTGATCGAAACGCGGCATGACGAATGCTACAACTTCCGCTTCAAGCCCGACTACGGCTCCGGCCTGCAGATGCTGCAGCGCGTGGACAATGAACCGGGCGACGCCTACCACATTGTCGATGGCTCCACCGTGCTGATCGACAAGGGCTATCACCCCTGCTGCGCCCTGCCCGGCTACGAGATGTATTATTTCACCATCCTCGGCGGCCAGAGCCAGCGCTCGCTCAAGCAGTTCTTCCAGCCCACCCACGCCGAACAGCTGCACACGATCCCCGGCATCATGGATATGGTTGCCAAGTTTAAATGACCCATCTGCCGCGAAAGGCACTCTACCGATGACTGTTGCCACCCTTTCAGAGGTGCTCGCCCCCGCGCTGCGTGAGGGCTACGCCGTGCCGGGGCTCGTCTGCCTTGGCTGGGAAGACATGCGCGCCTATGTGGCCGCCGCCGAGGCCGAACGCGCGCCGGTGATCTTGCAGGCCGGGCCCTCCTGCCGCGAACACACGCCGCTGCCGGTGCTGGGCGCGATGTTTCGCAATCTGGCCGAGGCCGCCAGCGTGCCGGTGGTGATCCATCTGGACCACGGCTACACGCTGGAAGATTGCCGGATCGCGGCCGAGAGCGGCTTCACCTCGCTGATGTATGACGGCTCGCGCAAACCTCTAGCGCAGAATATCGCGGAGACGGGCGAAGTGGTGGCTTTGGCGCGCGCCCATGGCATCTCCTGCGAGGGGGAGATCGGCTTCGTGGGCTACTCCGGCGGCGAAAACTCCGCCGGCACCGATCCTGCGGAAGCCGCGCAATTCGCGCGGGAAACCGGCGTGGACGCCATGGCGATTTCGGTCGGAAATGTGCATCTGCAGACGGACGACGACGGCGGTTTGGATGAGGCCCGCATCCGCGCGATCGAGGCGGTGACGCAGGTGCCTTTGGTGATCCACGGCGGCTCCGGTGTGCCTTACGCGCAGCGCACCGCGCTGGCGGCGGGCTCGCGCATCTGCAAGTTCAACATCGGCACCGAGCTGCGGCAGGCCTTCGGCGCGGCGCTGCGGACGGCGGTGAACGCCGACCCAAGCAGGTTTGACCGCGTCACGATCCTGAAAGAAACCATTGATCCCGTTGCTGAAGCCACCCGGAAGGTGTTTCAGAGCATGGGCACCTCGGGGAGAGCATGAGCATGGTGATACGTATCGGTATTCTGGGCTGTGGCCGCATCGGGCAGGTCCATGCGGGCAGCATCGCGCGGCTGAAGGGCGCGGCTGTGGTGGCGGTGGCCGATGCCATTCCGGCGGCGGCAGAGGCGCTGGCCGCGGAGCACGGCACAGAGGTGCGCGCTGCCGAGACCATTCTGACGGCCCCGGATGTGGATGCGGTGGTGATCGGCACGCCGACAGACACCCACTTCGACCTGATCCACGGCGCGGCCGCCGCCGGCAAGGCGATCTTCTGCGAAAAGCCCATCGACATGTCGGTCAAGAACATCCGCGCCTGCATGAAGGCGGTCAAGGCTGCGGGCGTGCCCTTCCTGACCGGCTTCAACCGCCGCTTTGATCCCAGTTTCGCCGCGCTTCAAGCGCGCATCCGGGAAGGCACCATCGGCCAAGTGGAGCTTCTGACCATCACCAGCCGTGACCCCGCCCCGCCGCCTGTCTCCTATATCGCGCGCTCCGGCGGGCTGTTTCGGGACATGATGATCCATGATTTCGACATGGCGCGCTTCCTGATGGGCGAGGAATTCACCCGGCTGCACGCTGTCGGCGCGTCGCTGGTTGACCCCGAGATCGGCGCGGCGGGCGATGTGGATACGGCCGCCGTGATCCTGACCACTGAGAGCGGGCGGATCTGCCAGATCTCCAACTCCCGCCGCGCCGCCTATGGCTATGATCAGCGCATCGAAGCCCATGGCGAAAAGGGGATGCTGCGGGCCGAAAACCAGCTTGAAACCACGGTGGAACTGGCCACGGAAACCGGCTTTGCCCGCGCCCCGGCGCAGCATTTCTTCCTTGAGCGCTACGGGCAGGCCTATCTGGCCGAGATGCGCGCCTTCGTGGCTTGCGTCACGGAAGGCACCCCGCCCAACCCGAGCATCGAAGACGGTTTGCGCGCGCAATTGCTGGCCGATGCGGCGAGCCTGTCGCGCGAAACCGGGCAGCCGGTGGATCTGGGCGAGGCTTAGGCCTCGTCGTCCGGCTTGTAGGCGAGCACGAGGTGCCAGAGGCAATAGCCCCCGATGGCCGCGAAGAGATAGGCCCAGATCATCTGGTCGTTATAGGCTTCCACCCCGGCCCAGGCGAAGGGCACGGCCACCATCAGGTAGCGCCGCCATGCGGGGCGGAAGAAGGGGTGGTTCGGGTCCAGAAGGCGCATGGCAGGCTCGCTTGGTGCTGTTCACCGCAAACCTGCCAGAGCCGCAGAGGGGCGACAAGGGGCGTCAAGGCCCCTCGCCCTTACGCCTCCTCGCGCTCACCCACTTTCTCGGCAAAGCTTTCAAAGAACTTGGCCGAGAGCTTCTTGGCCGTGCCCTGAATGAGGCGGCTGCCGAGCTGGGCGATTTTGCCGCCGATTTCGGCCTTGGCCTCGTAGGCCAGCAGCGTGCCGCCCTCCTGCTCGGTTAGCGTCACATCCGCGCCGCCCTTGGCAAAGCCGGCCGCGCCGCCCTGCCCTTCGCCCGTCAGGCTGAAGGCATCCGGTGCGCCTGCGGTGTCGAGCGTGACATTGCCACCGAATTTCGCCTTCACGGGGCCGATCTTGAGCACGACCTTGGCCTCCAGTTCCGTGGGCGAATGCTGGGTCAGTTCCTCGCAGCCCGGAATACACTCTTTCAGGATCTCGGGATCGTTCAGCGCGGCATAGACCGTCGCTTTCGGGGCGTTGATGAAGATTTCGTCTTTCAGTTCCATGGGCTTGGCGCTCTTTCGTGAAGGGGTGTCAGCAACATTTCGGGAAGGCAGCGAGCAGCATCTCTGCCCGCTCGGCCTCGGTCATCTTGGGTTTGGGGGCGGGGTCTGAAGGCGGCTTCGCGGGCGCGATCAGGCGGCGCAGTTTTTCAAGCGCTGTGCTCATGGGGGGCCTCCTCTGTGATGTGTTTGTCGGCGTTGCGCCACTGGATGATCTCGGCCATGACAGAGAGCGCGATCTCCTGCGGGTCGACCCCGCCCAGATCCAGCCCGGCGGGCGATTTCAGCCGCGCCATCTTCTCTGCCGGGAAGCTTTCCGCTGCCAGCTTGCCCTTCAGCGCCTCGGCCTTGCGGCGGGAGGCCACCATGGAGACGCGACGCGCGGGGCTTTCGAGAGCAGCCCGCAAACTTGCCAGATCCTGCGCGCCCTGGCTGGCGACCACGACGAAATCGCGCGCTGCAAGGTTCAAACCCGCCAGATCGCAGCCTTCGAAACGGGCGTGCGCGCCCGAAAACTCCATCGCCTCAGGCACCACCACCCGGTAGCCCGCCAGATCGCCATGGGCGGCCACGGCGCGGCTGATGGGCGTGTTGCCGAAGATCACCAGCATCGGCGGCGGGGCGAAGGGCTCGATCAGCAGATCCACGGTGCCGCCCGATGGGCAGCCGCTCTTGAACACCTGTGCGCCGTCCTCATCCACCAGCGAAACGACCTTGTCGCTCGGCTTTACCCGAATCATCGCCGGATCGCCGCTTTCAATCGCCGCCACACCGGCGGTTTTCACCGCGCGCTGCACGCAGGCCCCGCCCAGATGGCCGATGATCTCGCCCTGATCGGTGATCACCGCCTTGGCCCCGGCCTTGGCCGAAGTCACATCCGCCGTGCGCACCACGGTGGCGACGCAGAAGGGATGGCCCTTGCGGCGCAGGGCGTCGATCGTGTCGAAGATGTCGAATTTCC
This sequence comes from Pseudoruegeria sp. SHC-113, assembly GCF_025376885.1. Lineage (NCBI taxonomy): Bacteria > Pseudomonadati > Pseudomonadota > Alphaproteobacteria > Rhodobacterales > Roseobacteraceae > Pseudoruegeria > Pseudoruegeria sp. SHC-113. Next base: position 1,765,215 of record NZ_JAHUBR010000001.1, on the reverse strand, counting down.
CCATGGGGTTGCGTCCTTTTCAGAGCTTGGCGAATTCCCCTTCCAACGCAGCGAGCGCAGAAAGGGTGTTGGCGGGAAGATGGGCGTCCAGATGCGGTGTTGCGGCTTTGATGGCGGCGGCAACGGGGGCGTAATTGGCCCAACCTTTCAACGGGTTGAGCCAGACGATACGGCCCGCGCGGCGGCGGATGCGCGCCAAGCCCTGCCCCACGTTCTGGGCCGCGCCGGTGCAATAGCCATCCGACAGCACCACGACGAGCGAGCGGCGGTTCAGGATCTGGCTGTATTGATCGGCAAAGGTGGTGAGTGCGCCGCCGATGTCCGTGCCGCCGCCGAAGCCTTCGGCCATGAGGCTCAACCGGCCCGCGGCGCGCAGAGAGTCGTGATCGCGCAGCGCAGGCGTGACGCGCATCAGGCGGGTGTGAAAGAGGAAGGCCTCAGCCGACGTGTCCGCACTCATCAGCCCTTTGGTGAAGGCCAGAAACACGCGGGAATAGACGGTCATCGAGCCCGAGACATCGGCCAGCACCACGAGGCGCATGGGGCGTTCGGGCCGGGTGCGGTGGAACAGATCGAGCGGCTCGCCCCCGCGCGCAAGGCTCGCGCGCTGGATGCGGCGCAGGTCCAGCTCGCGGCCCCGCAGCGCCTGTTTGCGGCGGCGCGAGCGGCGATCCCGGATCACATGAGCCAGCCGCGTGGCCACGGCCTCAGCTTCGCGCAGGGAAGCCTCGTCCATCAGTTCGCGCAGATCCCGTTTGCGCAGGTTCTGGCTGCGGGTGGCGATCAGACGGCCATCGGTGCCCTCTGCCTCTTCATCCCCGTCGCCACCCGCCTGCGGCGCGTCCTCAGAGTGAGTGTCAGACGCGTCCAAACCTTCTTCCGTTTCACCGAGGTGATCCTTCCACAGCATCGGCTTCGCACTTTGCACCTTCACATGGGCCGATGTGGTGCCCGCGCGCTGCTTGCCGGCGTTGAACCAATAGGCATCAAAAAGATCGTCAAAGGCGTCCCAGCCGTCGGCATCCGGCGCGTAGAGGCTTTTGAGCGCCAGCCGCGCCTGCGCCGGGTCCAGCGCATCCACAACGGCCAGCGCGGCCAGCCCGTCTGCCGCCTCGGCGGGGCCGAGCTTGGCCCCGTTCATCCGCAAATGGGCGACGAAACCGGCCATCCGGTCGGCAAGCCCCTCGGCGCGGGCGGGAAAGCGGGTCACCGTTGGCATCAGGCGACCTTGCCGATGATCCGCGCGATCATCTCGGGCGGGGCGGCCCCCTGATCGGCGGCGGTTTTCAGCAGCGTCACCAGCGTGGCCTGCACGGCCTGCGGCGCCTGCGCCATGTCGTTCACGCCAAGCCCGGCAAGGGCGGCGGCCCAATCGAGCATCTCCGCCACACCCGGTTTCTTTTCCAGATCCTCGCGCCGCAGCGCCTGCACCACGGCGACAATCTGCGCCGCGAGGCTTGGCTCCAGTTCCGGCGCGCGGGCCTTCAGGATCGCCAGTTCTGCTGCCTTGTCGGGGTAATCCACAAAAGCATAGAGGCAGCGGCGGCGCAGGGCGTCGGACAGATCGCGGGTGCCGTTGGCGGTGAGGATCACATGAGGCCGCGTGCGGGCTGTGATCGTGCCAAGCTCGGGGATGGTGATCTGGAAATCAGACAGAATCTCAAGCAGGTAGGCCTCGAATTCCTCATCGGCGCGGTCGATCTCATCGATCAGCAGCACCGGCGGGGCCTCCTGCGAGATTGCCTCCAGCAGCGGGCGGCGCAGCAGGTATTTCTCGGAGAACAGCGCCTCTTCACTCACGCCATCGGCGCGGATCGCCAAGAGCTGGCGCTGGTAGTTCCATTCGTAAATCGCGTGGCTCGCATCGAGCCCCTCGTAGCATTGCAGCCGGATCAGGCGCGCGTCCTGCACCTGCGCAAGCGCCTTGGCGATCTCTGTCTTGCCGACACCCGCCGGACCTTCCAGCAACAAGGGCCGCCCCAGCGCAATGGCCAGATGCAGCGCCATGGCGAGGCTTTCGCCAGCCATGTAGCCGGTTTCTGCCAATTTCGTCTGCATATCGTGAAAATCACTCATGGTGATAGGGGCCGGGGCACCGCGAAAGTGCCCCGGCCCATTCCCTTAGCCATGCAGGCCCAGATCGCGGGCGATCTTCCAGATCCGCCAGTGATCATGGGGCATGTGGCTTTGCACGAGCCCAAAGGGCCGGAACGCATCATGCACCGCATTGGAGAAGCAGGGCACCGAGCCGACGTTGGGGCTTTCCCCCACACCCTTCGCGCCGATCGGGTGATGCGGGCTGGGGGTGACGGTGAAATCGGTCGTGTAGGTGGGCGTCTCCCAGGCTGTGGGCAGGAAGAAATCCATCAGCGTGGCCGATTTGTTGTTGCCCATCTCGTCGTAGGCGATCTCCTGCCCCATGGCGATGGCGTAGCCTTCGGTTGCGCCGCCGTGGATCTGCCCGTCGATGATCATCGGGTTGATCCGGGTGCCGCAATCATCCAGCGCGTAGAAGCTGCGGACCTCGGTTTCCCCGGTGTCCACGTCGATCTCCATCACGCAGATATAGGCGCCGAAGGGGTACGTCATGTTGGGCGGATCGTAGTAGCTGACCGCCTCAAGCCCCGGCTCCAAGCCCGGAATGGCCTGGTTGTAGGCGGCGAAGGCGATCTCCTTCATCGTCTTGAAGCGCTCGGGCGCGCCTTTGACGGCAAAGCGATCCACGTCCCACTCCACGTCATCATCGTGAACCTCCAGCAAGTAGGCCGCGATCATCTGGGCCTTGGCCCGGATCTTGCGCGCGGCCATGGCCGTGGCGGCCCCGGCAACCGGCGTGGAGCGCGAACCGTAGGTGCCGAGCCCGTATGGCGCGGTGTCGGTGTCGCCCTCCTCCAAAGTGATGTCATCGGCAGGAAGGCCGATCTCGCTGGCGATGATTTGGGCGAAGGTCGTGGCGTGGCCCTGCCCCTGGCTGATCGTACCAAGCCTCGCGATGGCGCTGCCGGTGGGGTGGATGCGGATCTCGCAGCTGTCAAACATGCCAAGCCCGAGGATGTCGCAGTTCTTAACCGGACCTGCGCCCACGATCTCAGTGAAATGGGTGAGGCCAATGCCGATCAGCTTGCGCGTTTTGCCGGCTTTGAAATCCTCCAGCCGCTGCGCCTGTTCTGCGCGCAGGGCGTCATAGCCCACTGAATCAAGGGCCTTTTCCCATGCCGTGTGATAATCGCCGGAGTCATATTCCCAGCCCAGGGCGGATTGATACGGGAACTGATCTTTCCGGATGAAGTTGATCCGGCGCAGCTCGGCGGCATCCATGTTCAGCTTGATCGCGAGAACCTCGATCATGCGTTCGATGAAATAGGCGGCTTCCGTCACCCGGAAGGAGCAGCGATAGGCCACGCCGCCCGGCGCCTTGTTGGTATAGACCCCATCCACCGCCAGATAGGCCGTGGGGATGTCATAGGAGCCGGTGCAGATGTTCATGAACCCGGCGGGGAATTTCGTTGGGTCCGCGCAGGCGTCAAAGCCACCGTGATCGGCCGTGGTGTGGCACCAGAGCCCGGTGATCTTGCCCTCCTTAGTGGCCGAGATCCGCCCCTTCATCCAGTAATCCCGCGCGAAGGCGGTGGACATCAGGTTCTCCATCCGGTCCTCGACCCATTTCACCGGCTTGCCGGTGACGATGGAGGCCACGACAGAGCAGACATAGCCCGCGTAAGCGCCCACCTTATTGCCGAAGCCGCCGCCGATGTCGGGGCTGATGACGCGGATGTTGTGCTCCGCGATGCCCGAAATCAGCGAAACAACCGTGCGGATCGCGTGCGGCGCCTGAAAGGTGCCGTAGAGCGTGAGCTTGCCGGTTACCTTGTCCATACTCGCCACGCAGCCGCAGGTTTCCAGCGGGCACGGGTGGGTACGGTGATAATAGATCATTTCCTCGGCGACGACGTCCGCTTCCGCCATCGCGGCTTCGGTGGCGTCTTTATCGCCCTGTTCCCACGTGAAAATATGGTTGTTGTGGCGCACCGGGCCATGGGCGCCCTCGGTGCGATCCTTGATGTCTTCACGCAGGATCGGCGCGTCGGGCTCCAGCGCCTTGAAGGGATCCACCACCACGGGCAGTTCCTCATATTCGACCTCTACGGCCTCCACACCATCGGCAGCTGCGTAGCGGTCCTTGGCCACCACATAGGCGACCTCCTGCCCCTGAAACAGCACCTTGCCATCGGCCAGCACCATCTGCTTGTCGCCCGCGAGCGTGGGCATCCAGTGCAGCCCGAGCGGCGCAAGATCTTCCGCCGTCAGCACGGCCAGCACGCCCGGCACCGCTAGCGCGGCCTCCTTGTTGACGCTCTTCACCCGCGCATGGGCGTATGGGGAGCGGACGAAATCGCCAAACAGCATGCCGTCGAGCTTGATGTCGTCCACGTAGTTGCCTTTGCCTTGCGTGAAGCGCACGTCCTCCACCCGCTTGCGCGAGGAGCCCATGCCCTTGAGGTTGGCGACGCGATCTTCAGTTGTGACTTCGTCCTTCATTCCGCAGCCTCCTTCTGGGCGTTCAGCACATCCGCCGAAGCAAGGATCGCCTTCACGATGTTCTGGTAACCGGTGCAGCGGCAGAGGTTGCCGGCCATGCCAAAGCGCACCTCTTCCTCGGTGGGGGCCGGGTTTTCCTGCAGCAGTCGGTGCGCGCGGGTGATCATCCCCGGCGTGCAGAAGCCGCATTGCAGCCCGTGATGCTCGCGGAACATCTCCTGCAGCACGCCGAGCGAGCCGTCCTCGTTCACGAGCCCTTCCACGGTCGTCACATCGGCGCCATTGGCCTGCGCAACGAACAGCGTGCAGCTTTTCACCGATTTGCCGTTCATATCGACGGTGCAGGCCCCGCAGTGCGACGTCTCGCAGCCGATGTGCGGCCCGGTGATGTTGAGGTTTTCGCGCAGGAAGTGGATCAGCAGGGTGCGCGGTTCGGCGAGCCCTTCGACCTCCTGCCCGTTGACGGTCAGTTTCACATGCATCTTGCTCATGCCGCGCGCTCCTGTGCTTTGGTGATGGCGCGCCGCAGGATGACCCCGGCCACGTGTTTCTTGAACGCGATGGGTCCGCGCATATCTTCCGCCGGATCAATGGCTTCCAGCGCAGCCTTCACGCAGCTCTCAACGTCCCCCGCCGCCAGCGCGGCGCTGGCGTCTTCGGAGTAGACCGGCGTGTCGGAGAGGTTCGTCATCGCGACAGAGGCAAAGCCATCGCCGATCAGCACGGCGGCGGCAGCGGTGGCGTAATCGCCGATCTTGCGCTTCTGTTTGGCGTAGGCGTAGCCCTTCGCAGCCGCGATCGGGATGGTGATCTGGGTTAGGATTTCCTCATCCTCGCGGGCGGTGAAATAGGCCGCCTCGTAGAAATCGCGCGCCGGCACCTGCCGTTCGCCGTCGGGGCCAACGAGGGTGTAGGTGGCATCGAGGCATTGCATCAGGCCGGGCATGTCGTTGCCCGGATCGCCATTGGCGACATTGCCGCCCACCGTGCCCACGTAGCGCACCTGCGGATCGGCGATCTGCAACGCGGCTTCGCGCAGGATCGGCAGCGCCTTGAAAAGCCCTTCATCGGTGATCAGCGCGTTCTGCGTCGTCATCGCGCCGATGGTGACACTGCCCTCGCCAATCGTGATGCCGCTTAGGCCAGAGATGCCCTGAAGATCCACGAGATGGCTCAGATCGGCCATGCGCAGCTTCATCATCGGGATCAGGCTGTGACCGCCCGCGATCACGCGGGCCTCGTCGCCGTGCTGTTGCAATAGGGCGATTGCCGACGCGATGTCGGCGGGTCGATGGTATTCGAACCCTGCTGGTATCATGATGTCCTCCCATGCGCGCCTCCTCGCGCGCTTGTTTCATGACACTGCGCCGGAGGCAGGCGCGGGCAAACGATCAAGCCATGAAAAACAGGGCTTGCTGCACGAAATGCGAATGGGTTTCACGAATGGCGCGAGTTGCGACTTAGAGCCCCAGCGCCGCGCGCACCTCGGCCAGCCGGGAGCGGCTGACGGGCACCTTGGGCAGCGAGTCCACATCCTCGAAGTAGAGCGCGCCGGTGTCCTTGGTGCGCTCGAACCCGGTGACGAAAGCCGGGTTCACGAGGTAGCTGCGGTGGGCGCGCAGGAAATGCGCGGGCGCAAGGCGGTTCTCGGCCTCGGAGATCGACCACGGGCAGAAGAGCTTCTCCTTGCCTGCGTAGAGGATCGTGTAATGGCCTTCCGCGCGGACGGCAGCGATGCGGCTCTTGTCCAGAAACTGGGTGCGGCCCTCTTTCTCAAACGGCACCGAAAGCGGGGCGTCGCCCTGCGCCTCGGGCTGGCCTTGAGCCTCTGCCTCGGGCGTGGCTGCGGGGCTCGGCGTCAGGAAGCTGACGCCCGTCAAAAGGAAAGTGCCCGAGATCATGAAGGCCGCCACTGTCACCCCCATCGCGAGCACCGCGTTGGAAAGCGCCGGGCCGGCGGCATCGGGCGTATCGAGCGCGACGAAGCCGGTGCCCATCATCGCGATGAAATGCACCGCGAAGACGGAAAGCGCAAAGCAGACGGTGCCGAGCAGGATATGCCCCTTGGTGCGCGCGCCATAGGCGATCCAGATCGCCAGCATCGAAAGCGCCATGGCCGCCACGAGCGAGATGCCCACGCCGAGGGGCGAGAAGACGGGGCGGCAGAGCTCCATCCCCATCATGCCCACGTAATGCATCGCCGCGATGCCGAGGCCGACGATCCCGCCTGCCGTAATCATCCGCGCAGGTGTGCGCGGGCCGAAATGCAGCAGCAGAAGCGCGATCCCGACCATCAGGATGGCGATAAGGGCAGAGATCAGCGTGATCAGCCCGTCGTAGTAGAAGAGGATTGGCAGCCGCAGCCCCAGCATGGCCACGAAATGCATCGACCAGATGCCCCCGCCCAGCACGATGGCGGCAATCACCACGATCAGCTTGCGCTGCGCCTGCCCGAGGGCCGAAGCCCCGCGCGTCAGCGACAGGCCGCTGAATCCGGCCATCAGGGCGACAGCCAGCGAGGCCGCGACCAGCAGCCAATTATGTGAGTAGTCCAGCAGCCCGATGCCCTCCCCCTGCGCCAAGCCCTCAAGTGATAGCAAAGCTTCACGCCATGTCAAAGCGCAGCCACGAAGCGCAAGGGCAAGCCGTTGAAGTGGAGGTGTTTTCACCCCGATGCAGAAGCTTGCGCTAAAGCAAGGACGCGCAAGCGCTGCACTGCCAGAAAGAGGCCAGTTCACAGGAGACGCACGTGACCCAAACATCCTCATCCCAACGCCGCGCCTGGCAGGGCCCGGCGCTGTTTTCCCACGGGTTCCGGCCCTTTTTCTTCTTCGCCGCCCTCTGGGCGCTGATCGCCATGGCGCTCTGGATCGCCATGCTGGCAGGCCGTCTGGACCTGCCCACGCGCTTTGATCCGATCTCATGGCACGCCCACGCTTTCCTCGTGGGTTACCTTGGCGCGGTGCTCGGGGGCTTTTTGCTCACAGCCGTGCCGAACTGGACGGGCCGCCTGCCCGTGGTGGGCCTGCCCCTGGCTTGGCTCACGGTGCTTTGGGGCCTGGGCCGCGTGGCGGGGCTTGTCTCGCTCGGCTTGCCGGGCTGGCTTTTCATGGCGCTGGATCTGGGCTCGCTCTTGGTGTTGGCCGGGTTTCTTGCGCGCGAGATTATTGCGGGCAAGAATTGGCGCAACCTCGTGATGCTCGTTCTATTGCTGGCCTTCATCACCGGAGCCGCGCTGTTTGACCTTGCCGCCCTGCGCGGCGAGGCGGCCTATCAGGGCGCGGGGTTCCGGCTCTTGATGGGCACCGCGATCCTGATGATTGCCGTGATCGGCGGGCGCATCGTGCCCTCTTTCACGCGCAACTGGCTTGTGCAGCAGAAAGATCCCGCCCGCCCCGCGCCGCCGATGCAGCGCTTTGACAAGGCCGCGCTTCTGGCATTGGTGGCTGCGCTTGGGCTCTGGCTCTTTGACAGCCCGCTCGCTGGCCCCGCCCTTCTGGCCGCCGGTCTGGCGCATCTCGTGCGGCTGGCGCGCTGGCAGGGGCTGCACACGTCGCGCGAGCCGCTGCTGCTGATCCTGCATCTGGCCTATGCCTTCGTGCCGCTCGGTGCCCTTGCCCTTGGCGCGGCGCTGATTGCCGAGGAGCCCACCGGCACCGCGCTCCATATCTGGACGGCAGGGGCCGTGACGCTGATGACAGTCGCGGTGATGACGCGCGCCACGCTGGGCCACACGGGCCACGCGCTCCATGCGGGCAAGGCGACGGTCGCGCTTTATGCCTGTCTGCTGGGGGCCATGGCGGCGCGGCTGGTGGCGGGGCTGGGGCTGGGGGATGCGCATCTGCTCTACAGCCTGTCGGGCGTGCTTTGGATCGCCGGCTTCGGCGGCTTCCTGATGCTTTACGGCCCGATGCTGCTGCGCCCACGCGCGGGGGCGGCCTGATGGAGGCGCTTCTCGGCTGGGCCGGGTTCGCCGCCGCGCTGGCGGCCTTCTTCCTGAGCCACTCGCTGCCCCTGCGCCCGGCCAACCGGGCGCGGGCGACGCAGCTTCTGGGGCCGCTTGGGTTTTCTTTGGCCTATTCGGCGCTGTCCGTAGGCGTTCTTATCTGGCTCATCCTCGCCGCAAGCCGTGCGCCTTTCGTGCTGCTCTGGCCGCGCATGATGTGGAACAGCCACGCGGCGCTTGCGCTGATGGCCGTGGCCTGCCTGCTGCTGGGGCTATCGGTGGGGCGGCCCAACCCGTTTTCCTTCGGCTGCCCCACTTCCGGGTTTGACGCCACGCGCCCCGGCATCGTGCGGCTCATCCGCCACCCGGTTCTGGCCGCGCTCACCTGCTGGGGCGGCGCGCATCTGCTGGTGAACGGCGATCTGGCCCATGTGATCCTCTTTGGCCTCTTCACGGGCTTTGCTGCCTTCGGCGGGCGGATCATAGACCGCCGCCGCAAGCGGCTGATAGGCGAAATGGCATGGCGGCAACTCTGGCAGGAGGTGCAGGCAGCGCCGATACGGCTGGAGCCTGTCCGGCTGCTTGCAGGCCTCGCCCTCTACGCCCTGCTCATCGCCCTGCATCCGCTGGTGATCGGCGTCTCTCCCCTGCCCTGAGCCCACGACACCTCCCAACAGAAAACGCCCGGCGCCTCCCGCGCCGGGCGTTTTGCCCTCCCCTGATGTCCGGTGGTCTCAGCTCGTTGGCACCGGTTCATCAGACACGAGCCGCATTCCCAGATGCGCGGGCGGCGAGCCGACGGCACAGCCACCGCGCGCCGGATCGCGCACGAGGAAGGGGATGGCGGCCAGATGCTCGCCCCCCACGTAGAAGGCAGCGCAGCGCTCAGGATCTTCGCCGTTGTAGCAATCCTGCGTCCATTCCCAAACGGAGCCGTCCAGATCGGCCACCCCTTCGGCAGAGACCTTGAAGCTGCCGGTGGGTTTAAGCGCGCGCGCAGGCAGGTTCTCGGTGAGATAGGTCGAGGCCCAGCTGAGCGAAGGATCGGTGAACAGCGGATCGGCCTCCTCGGGCAGCACGGCCTCGGCCATGGCCTCCCATTCCGCCATCGTCGGCAGGCGGAAGCGCAGCCCCGTCTGCAGGTTGATCCAGGCGAGGTATTGGCCCACGTCCACGTAGCTCAGGCCGGTGGCGGGGGTGGTTTCGGCATCGAAACCGGGGCGCGGCTTCACCGCCAGCGAACAGGCCCCGGCTGCGTGGCAGCGGGCCCATTCGGCGATGGTGACTTCGAATTTCTGCACATGGATCGCCCGCCCGTCCGGCATCACGAAAGGCGCTTCGGCCATCTTCGGGGCGTGGCTGAGATCGGGGGCGCGGGAAAATCCCGCGCCCCCGTCGATTGCGATGACCGTGGCGCCGGCGGCGAGTGCAGCACCGCCCAGAACGCTTACCAGAAGGGTACGGTGTGACACGGTCATCGAACTGCTCCTTAGCCTCAGGTGCTCAGATCAGGTTGCGAAGGGCCGCGGCGCGACCACCTGCTCCATCAGGTCGTTGTCCCACTGGCCTTCCACCACGAAGTGGGCGGCAGCGCCGAGAAGGGCGGCTTCGATCAGGTTATGGTTCACGTAGGCGTAAACGCCGGGCTGACGGAAGGTGTACATCGCCGCCATCGCCGAGCCGCCGCGGCAGAGCCAGGTTTCCAGCCCGGTGAGCGGGGTGTCGGTGAAGGAGCCAGCCTCCCAGACGTAATCGCCATGGCCGCCGATCAGGTGCGGGCGGGTGTCGCGGTTGGCCTGGTTGTGGATCATTAGAACCGTTTCGCCCACTTTCGCCTTCAGCGCGCCTTCGCCCGTCAGAGCGCCAACAGAGCCGTTGAACACCGAATGCGTCGGGGTGAGCGTGCGCATGGCGTCAAGGCTGTCGGCGTAATCGTCGCCTGCGGCCTCGTAAGTCTTGAAGTTGCCCTCTTCATCCATCGGCAGGTAGAAATCCTGCTCGCCGATATAGGCGATGCTGTCATATTTGAGCGGGTTGCCCTTGCCGTCCTTCAGCCCGTCGCGCGGCAGCACCATGACGGCGCCGTTCATGCCGTGGCAGACGTGGTAGGGGATCATCGCGCCGCCGGGGGCGCAGTGATAGGTGAAGACGCCCGGTTTCGTCGCTTTCCAGCGCAGCACGGTTTCCTCGCCGGGGAAGACGTGGGTCAGGCCACCGCCGCCCAGCGCACCCGTGGAAGAGTGGAAATCGATGTTGTGCTCCATCATCGAGCTTTCCGGGTTGCGCAGGGTCAGCTCCACCATGTCGCCTTCATGGGCGATGATCAGCGGACCTGGCACGGAGCCGTTGTAGGTCAGTGCCCAGATCTGCGCGCCGGTGTCCTCATCGACGGTGAGCAGCACCTCATCGGTGGTCATCTCGATCTCGATGATTTTCGGCCCGCCGGTGGCCACCTGCTCATGCACAGGGGCGAAGGGCGGCGCGACGAGCTCCTGCTTCACGCGGGTGTAGCCCGAGAGATCGGCCGGTTTGGCATCCGTGGCGGCGTCGATCTTCTCACCGGTGCGCACGAGCGGCATGCCGGGAATGGAGACCTTCGGCGGGCGCGGCGTGCGGGCGGCGGCAGCGCCCCCGATGCCGGCAGCGGCGGCCGCACCGGCAAGGAGCGATCCGCGCAGCACGTTGCGGCGGCTGGTCTGCACGAGGCCCGGGTTGATGTATTTGGTCATGTCTTCCTCCATCGAGATCCTGGGTTGCCCTCCAGGAGTGGTTTGGGAGTTGGGACGTCGGGCCGCGCAGCGCCGCCCGGCGGAGTCTTGAAATCCGGCTCAGTTGAGCGTGGCCAGCTGCGCCTCGAAGCGCTCCATGGCCTTTTTCGGAATGCGGCCACCGAGGAAGGCTTCGGCCTCTACGGGGCCGTCCCCCACGACGATCGTCATGTTCATGCCCATCGCGTAATGCGGCTTGCACATCACGCCGTAGGCGCCTTCCACATCAAAGGTGACTTCGAATTCTTCGTTGATCTTGCCTTTGAACTCGGCGGCACCTTCCGGGGCCATGCCCTTGATCAGCTCGGCATTGTGGCCCTTGTCGGTGGCGACGAATTTCACGGTGTCACCGGGAGCGATGCGCAGGGCGTCGGGGGCGAAGATCATCTTGCCGGCGTCACCTTTGTTGAGCATCTGCACTTCGAAGGTTTCTGCCCCGGCTCCGCCGGCAAGCGCGGCGGCGATCACGGCACCGAGGGCGAGCGGTTTGAACATCTGGAGTTCCTTTCCTTGGTCTCATCAGTGTTGAGCCCAGTGCTACGCCCCTGCCCCGCTCTAAACGTTGCGCTGGCACAAACTTCGGCTGCCTTTTCGACAAATACGTTTTTTCTTCTGGCCAGCCCCCAAGCCCGGTGCCATCAAGAGCCACCATGAGCACAGCCGCGCCGCACCGACTCGACGAAAGCCTTCTGGCGAACCTGCCGCCTTTCTCCCAACTGGAGCGACGGCAGATCCGCGAGATTCTGGACGCGGCCAGCGTGCGGCGGCTGGAGGAAGGGGCGGTGATCTTTGAAGAAGGTGCGCCGGCGGATCGCTTCTACATGCTTCTAGATGGTGTGCTGCGTGTAGTGCGCATCACTGAGGGCGGCGAGCAGGTCATAGCGCTGCATATCCCCACGGGACAATTGTTCGGCATCGCCAAGGCACTGGCGCGCGACACCTACCCGGCCACCTCCGTCATGGCGTCGGAAGGCATCATCCTGAGCTGGCCCACCAGCCTCTGGGAGCATTTCATCGCCAGCTACCCGGGCTTTGCGACAGAGACATATAAAACCCTCGGCGCGCGTGTGGGCGAGATGAACGCCCGCATCGTGGAGATGGCCACCCAGCATGTGGAGCAGCGCGTGGCCAATGCACTGCTGCGGCTCGTCAACCAGACGGGCAAACGGCAGGGCGATGCGATCGAGATCGCCTTCCCGATCACCCGTCAGGATCTAAGCGAGATGACGGGCACCACGCTGCACACCGTGAGCCGGCTGCTGTCGGCCTGGGAGAAATCCGGCATCGTGGCGAGCCGGCGCAAGCACATCAGTGTGCTGAAGCCCCATGCGCTGGTGGAGCTGTCTCAGCAGCCGCACCGTTGACGGCCGCCTCCAGCTCGGCCCGAAAGGCACTTTCCTGAAGCCCGTATTCGGCGCAGGCGTCGATCACCGTGTGAAACGGGCTCACGAGGCAGCCAACGCAGAGCATCCTGTGGCGCAGGAAGACGGGCATCGTCGCCGGGTAGCGGGCCATCAGCTCGCCCAGCGGCAGGTCGGGATCGTGTAAATCGTTACGCATCGGGCACCTTTCTCCTCGTCTGGTTCCAGCCTGCCCGCGAAATTCCCGCCAAACGTTGCGCTGGCACAAACTCTGGCCCGCGCGCCTTCCCTACAGCTTGGGCATCCTGCAAGAACAAGGAAGCCCAGCCATGGCAGAAATCCTGACCAAGACCCGGGCCCGAAACATCTTTTACGGCGGATCGATCTTTTTCGTCGTGGTGTTCGTGGCCCTCACCGTCCAGAGCCACCGCTATATCGTCACCAAATCCACAGTCGGCATGCCGCTGACCGAAGAGGTCGCCCACGGCAAACGGGTGTGGGAGAAGAACGCCTGCATCAACTGCCACTCGCTGCACGGCGAAGGCGCATACTTCGCGCCCGAAGTCGGCAACGTGATGACCCGCTGGGGCGTGCTCGACGCACCGGAAGACGCGTATGAAACGCTGAAGGCGTGGATGGAAAGCCAGCCCTCCGGCATCGAAGGCCGCCGCCAGATGCCCAACTTCAACCTCACCGACGAAGAACTGCGCGCGCTGAGCGAGTTCCTCCGCTGGGCCGACCAGACCGACACTCAGGGCTGGCCTCCCAACGACGCCGGTTAAGCAGACATTCGAGGGACACACATGAAATACCAATCGCAAAAAGTCGCGCTGGCCTATTTCGCCTGCGCGCTCGCCCTCTTCGCCGTTCAGGTGCTGGGCGGGCTACTCGCCGGGTGGATCTATGTTTCACCCAACTTCATGGCAGAGCTTCTGCCCTTCAACATCGTGCGCATGCTGCACACCAACGCGCTCATCGTCTGGCTGCTGACCGGCTTCTTCGGCGCGGCCTATTACCTGCTGCCCGAGGAAAGCGAGCGGGAGATCTTCTCGGTCAAGCTCGCCTATATCCAGCTGGCGATCCTGATGGTGGGCACGCTTGGGGCGGTGATCTCCTACCTGATGGGGATCCACGAGGGGCGCGAGTTCCTTGAGCAGCCGCTCTGGGTCAAGTTCGGCATCCTCGTGGCGGCCGTGATCTTCCTCGTGAACGTCTCGCTCACCGTGCTTCAGGGCCGCAAGACGGCGATCACCAACGTGCTGCTGCTCGGGCTGTGGCTCTTGTCGCTGCTGTGGATCTTCGCCTTCATCAACCCGGAAAACCTGAGTCTCGACAAGATGTACTGGTGGTTCGTTGTCCACCTCTGGGTGGAAGCCACCTGGGAGCTTGTGATGGCGGCGATCCTTGCCTTCCTGATGCTCAAGCTCACCGGCGTGGATCGCGAGGTGGTGGAGAAATGGCTCTATGTCATCTGCGGCACTGCGCTGTTCTCCGGCATCCTCGGCACCGGGCACCACTTCTACTGGATCGGCACGCCGGGCTACTGGCAGTGGATCGGCTCGATCTTCTCCACGCTCGAAGTGATCCCCTTCTTCCTGATGATGAGCTTTGCCTTCGTCATGGTCTGGAAAGGGCGCAAGAACCATCCCAACAAGGCTGCCCTTCTGTGGTCGCTCGGCTCTTCCACGCTGGCCTTCTTCGGCGCGGGCGTCTGGGGTTTCCTGCACACGCTGCACGGGGTGAACTTCTACAGCCACGGCACCCAGATCACCGCCGCCCACGGCCACCTTGCCTTCTTCGGCGCCTATGTGGCCCTGAACCTCGCGATGTTTACCTACGCGATGCCGATCCTGCGTGGCCGCGCGCCCTACAACCAGGTGCTCAACATGGCGTCGTTCTGGCTGATGACGGGCGGCATGTGCTTCATGACCTTCGTGCTGACCTTCGCCGGCACCATCCAGACGCATATGCAGCGCGTGGTGGGCGATTACTACATGGACGTGCAGGACGCGCTCGACGTCTTCTACCTGATGCGCTTCGGCGCAGGCCTTGCGGTGGTGATCGGTGCGCTGCTGTTCATCTACAGCCTTGCCGTGGTGCGCTCCGAGGTGATCGAACCGGGCCCCACTGCAGTACCGGGGGAATAAGCCATGAACGCCATGAGCCAATCCCCGCAGATCCCCGCCTATCTCGCTCAGGGCAATGAATGCGCCCTGTTCGAGATGGCCCAAGCAAACGGTTTGCCCCTTCTTCTGAAGGGGCCGACCGGCTGCGGCAAAACCCGCTTCGTCGAGCACATGGCCGCCGCCAGCGGGCGCAAGCTCTATACCGTGGCCTGCCATGACGATCTCTCCGCCGCCGACCTGATCGGGCGCTACCTGCTGAAGGGGGGCGAGACCGAATGGGTCGATGGCCCCCTCACCCGCGCGGTGCGGGAAGGGGCGATCTGCTACCTCGACGAGGTGGTGGAAGCGCGCAAGGACGTGACCGTGGTGCTGCACCCGCTCACCGACAACCGCCGCACCCTGATGATCGACCGCACCGGCGAGGAGTTGAAAGCGCCGGAAGGCTTCATGTTGGTGGCCTCCTACAACCCGGGCTACCAGAACATCCTGAAACGTCTGAAGCCTTCCACCCGGCAGCGCTTCCTCTCGATCAGCTTCGATTTCCCGCCCGAGAAAACCGAGATCGCCGTTGTGGCGGCGGAAAGCGGGCTGGCGGCGGCGCGCGTCGCACCTCTGGTGCGGCTGGCAGGCAAGATCCGCTCGCTCTCGGGCATGGATCTGGAAGAAGGCGTCTCAACCCGGCTGCTTGTCTATGCCGCCACGCTGATCGCGCGCGGTATGGCCGTGCCGGCAGCGCTAGAGGCCGCCGTGATCGAACCCTTAAGCGATGATGACGACACGAAATCCGCCCTGCGCGATCTCGTGGCCGTGATCTACGGGTAGCCCCATGGCGCTTCTGGATTTCCTTGAACCCGAAGAGGCCGTGGGCAACCTCTGGCACGATCTCGCCACCTCCATGATGGCGGGGGCGCGCTTCGAGGCGGCGGCGGTGCCTTTTGAGGCCATCCGCCCCTCCGCCGCCCTGCTGTTTCGCGCCCTTGGCGGCGCGGCCAGCGTGGACATCGGCCCGGCCAGCGCCGGAACGCTCACCCACCGCCGCAACTGGCGGCGCAAGCTGGCGGCTGGCCCGGAAGCGGCACCTGTGGCGAGCTATGACGGCGAGCGCCTGCGCCTGCCGCCCGTGATGGACGCCTTCCCGACCGAAGACCTGAACCGCGCCGCCTACCTCTGGCTCACCGCCTCCGCCGCGCTCACCGATGTGGCGGCGCTCGATCTGCCCGAGGGCGCGCAGGCCAACGACTGCGCCCAGATCCGCGCTTCGGCTGCGGCTTGCGATGCGGTCTTCCGCGCCTGCCCCGGCCTGCGTGCGCCTTACGGCACCCTTGCCGCCGCCTGCCTTGTGCAGCGCGAAAGCCTCGCCCGCACCCCGGCGGAAGCCGCGATGGAGCAGGCGCTACGGGATCAGCTTGGCGGTAGCACGGCGCAATTCCCGCCCGCGCCCGCCCGCAGCTACACCCCTTTCGCCCCGGTGCCGATCTGGCTGCGCTACCTGCGCCCGGAAACCAGCGCCTCCTCCCGCGAGGAGGAGCAGGAGGCCAGCGCGCCGATGCCCGCGCTCCCCGTGGAGAGCCGCAAACAGGGCGAGCGCCGCGATCTGGATCAGGCCAACCGGCGCGACAGTTTCATCATCCACCGGTTTGAAACGATCCTGTCGTGGGTCGAATCCATGAACATCAACCGCTCCGTGCAGGACGAAAACGAAGACGACGCCCAGAAGGCCGCCGAGGATCAGGAGAGCGTCACGCTCAGCAAACATGACCGCAAGGCCGCCACCCGGCTGCGGCTGCACCTCGATCTCTCCCCGCAGGAGGCCGACCACGCGAGACTTGCCGGCGCTCACACCTACCCGGAATGGAACATGCGCAAGTGCGCCTATATGGAGGATCACGCCCGCGTGCTGGAGGCCCCGGTGCAGATCGCGCCCGACGCCGCGCCTTTCCGGCCCGATCCGCGCCGCCTTGCCGCCGTGCGCCGCCAGTTCGAAGCCTTGCGCCCACGCCGTGTGCTCTCGCCGCGCCAGATCGACGGGCAGGAGCTGGATCTGGACGCCGTGATCAACGCCCGCGCCGATCTGCTGGCCACCGGGCGCGGCAGTGATCGCATCTACATGGCGTCGCGCAAGATCGAACGCGAGCTGTCGGTGGCGATCCTTCTGGATTGCTCCCGCTCCACCGAAGCAAGCCTTGGCGAGACCAGCGTGATGGAGGTCGCCCGCGAGGCTCTGGCCGCGCTGGCCGGGGGGATCGATGCCGCGGGGGATCGCTGCGGCATCTGGGGCTTTTCCTCGCTGCGGCGCGATCGCGTGTTCCTGCACCGGGTGAAGGGCTTTGCCGATCCGATGGATGCGCAAGTGATGCGCAACATCGGCGGGCTGAAGCCTGGCCAATACACTCGCCTCGGCGCGGCCCTGCGCCATGCCTCCACGCGGCTCGCCGAAGAAGGCAGCCGCCGGAAGCTGCTCTTGGTGATCACCGACGGCAAGCCCAACGATCTGGATCACTACGAAGGCCAGCACGGCATCGAAGACAGCCGCATGGCCGTGCGCGAAGCTCGCCGCGCGGGCCAGATCGTGCATTCGGTGATCGTGGATGCCGACGGGCAGGACTGGTTCGCCCGCATCTTCGGCAAGGGCGGCTTCACCCTGCTGCCCGAGCCTGCGCGCCTGTTGCGCGCCCTGCCCGAGATTTACCGCTCCCTCACACAGGAAAGCTGACATGACACGCTTCGCTCCCGCCCTTCTCGCCCTGCTCACCGCCGCGCCTGCGCTGGCAGAAGGCTTTGACCGCCCCACCCCGAACGCGCAATCGGCCACGGCGGAATTCTGGTTCGGCCTTGCCTGCATCGCCCTGATCGCAGCACTTGCCGTGGTGGCCCGCGTGGTGGCGCGGCGATGAGCCTCTCGCCCACAACGCGCCTCACCCTCGCGCTCTACCCCTTGGGCGCGGGCGCAATGGCGGTGAATGTCTTCTTTGCCTCGCTCTTGGGCTCATGGATCGGGCTGCCGGTGCTCTCCACCACAACCTCCATCCTGCTCGGCGCGCTCATCGCCCTGCCCGCCACATGGGCCTTTGCCCGCCACATGATCCACCTCGCCCGGAAGGCCGACGCAGAACAGTCCTAGAAGGAACAGCCCTTCCCGTGCTGCCCGAGCCCCTCGGGGTGGCATGGAGACTTGGCTTTTGGGCGAGCGGCAGGTAGCGTCCTGACGGCGTGCAAACAGCACAGCAAAACAACCTATGGGTTTAGCCCTTCAGGCCGGTCCGGCCGTGGGTCTGGCAGGGGACAGCAGAGCAGAAATGGCAGAAATCTCTTTTGAAGGAACATGTTCCGTCTGCGGAGCTTCCGGTACATTTCATCGTGGACCGGAGCGTTCCCTGCGCGAAGCCTTCGCTTGCCCAAGCTGCGGATTCACCCAGAGATGGCGCGATCAGGCCAGCATCATTCTGGATGAGTTCGGCCGCGGACAGGCGCTTTCGCTGCGGCAACTGGCGCAGAGCGGTGCCATGGATGGCGTGGCGATTTTCGAACCCGCCCTGCGCGGCCCCTTCGTACGCCACCTCAAGGGGCTGCCGCACTACACGCAATCCTATTTCTGGCCCGACCTCGCCCTTGGTGAGATGACGCCGGAGGGCGTGCGCAACGAAGATCTGACGCAACTGACCTTCGAAGACGACAGTTTCGATCTGATTATCAGCAGCGATGTGATGGAGCATCTCTTCGACATCCGCGCCGCCTTCGCCGAAACCCTGCGCGTGCTCCGCCCCGGCGGCATCCACCTGTTTTCGATTCCCAATGATTTTCCTTTCCCCGACCGTACAACGGCGCGTGTCGCAATGGAGAACGGGGAGGAAATCCACATCAAGCCCGCGCGCTACCACAATTCGGGCGATGGCTCGAAATGCCTTGTCTACACGGATTACGGCGCGGACCTCTCCGATCTGATCGCCGGGCTCGGCGGCAGGCTTTCGGTGGTGCGCCGCGGCGGGGCCGTTGCCCCCTGCCACCACAACGCCACGTTTGTCATGCGCAAGATCGCCGGCAGCGGCAACCGCCGTCCGCCCGCTTTCGGCCAGTCCACCGCCCCTGCCTCTCGCCCGCAAAGCGTGCCGGCACCGGTGGCTGCACCCCCTCGCCTGACAACAGGCCACGCCCATGCCGCCCCCGCGCTGCCCGCCCTGAAATGTCCGATCTGCAAGGGCGATCAGTTCGAGGATTTCAACGGCCGCGTGAACGCGCGCTGCAGCGGCTGCCGCGCAGTAGAACGCAACCGGATGATGTGGATGCTGCTGGAAAAGCTTGACGGCTTCGAAGCGGGCAAGCGCGTGCTGCACATGGCCCCTGAAATGGGCCTCGCGCGGCGGTTCAAGGAGCTCTCAGGCGAGGCCCACCATGCCACCGATGTGGATGTGGAGCGCTACAAGAGCCAGATCGTTCAGGTGCGCAAGCTCGATCTCTGCTCCGACCTCGCCGCGATTCCCGATGCCAGCTACGATCTGATCCTGCACTCCCACGTGCTGGAACATATCCCCTGCGACGTGGAGGCCACGCTGCGGGAGCTGGATCGCATTCTTGCCCCCGGCGGGCTGCATTTCTTCTCGGTGCCGATCCGGGGCACGGAAACGGCCGAAGATCTGGATCCCACCCTCACCGAGGCCGAGCGCCTCCGGCGTTTCGGGCAGGAAGATCACTACCGGATTTTCGGCAGCGAGAGCCTGACGCAGATGCTGAAGCGCGTGTGGGGCGATGACAAACACCTGATCGAGCTGACGGACCTCTTCGACCGCGACGCCCTGCGCAGCGCGGTTATCCCGACGGTCGCCTGGCGCGGGATTTCCTCGCACAGCATCTTTCACTACCGCAAGGGCGGCACGCCGCCCGCAGTGGAAATTGCCGCCCAGCGGGCGCAGATTCAGGTTCAGGCACAGACACAGGCCCCCGCTGCCCCGGCGGCCCCCGCGCCTACGCCTGCTACGCCTGCCCCGCGCACAACGCTGGTCAGCGCGTCCGGCTCAGACAACGCACAAGGCACGGCCACACGGCCCCAGCATGGCGGGCTCGACAACCTGCGCCGCGACAATCCCTGGCCGGATTTCCCCTATGGGGATCACGCGCCCTTCCACCTGGCGCTGGATTGCAACGGCGACGGCGGGCGGGAAATCATCCTGAAAGCCATCCACGACAATGACATCACGCTGATGGTGGAGGTGGGCTGCTTCCTTGGCGGCTCCTCGCTGCACTGGCTGCAAGCCAAGCCCGATCTGACGGTGATCGGCGTGGACCCGTGGGAAAACAGCTGGGCAAGCTACGTGGAGCAAATGGCCGCCGATCCCAGCATGTCGCGCCATGTGGCGCATCTGCCCGATGCCGAGGTGGCGCGCATCACGTGGCTTTTGCGCCGCTACGGCAATTTCGCCACCGCCATGAACAACCTGCGGCTCTACAAGGATCGTTTCATCCCGGTGCGGCGCTTCTCGCCCGAAGCGCTCAGCTACCTTGCGATGCGGGGGATCCCGCTGCAGATGATCTACATCGACGCCTTCAAGCACCGCGAAGATCTCGACGCCGCCCATGCCTTGTTTCCGGACGCGCTTCTGTGCGGGGACGATTGGCTCTGGCCCGATGACACGGGGGAAATGGTGATGCAGCGCCATATCAAGGCTTTTGCCCGTGATCATGGCTACGAGATCGAAGACAGCCGCCAAAGCTGGGTGCTGCACCGGCGCTAGGTGCCCTTAAAGCTCGGGCACCGGGCGTTTCTCGATCAGCGGCCCGATGTAGGCGCCTGACGGGCCGGTATCGGCGGTACTTCTGAGCGCCACCTCCGGCATCGGCGAAAGTGGCCCGATTCCGATCCGCGCAAGGCGCTGCCCGCGGAAGAAATCGAAGGCATGGGCGCCGATGCGCCGGAAATGGGAAACGTGATCCTTGCTGACAAGCGTGGCCGTGCCCCTGCCCTGCGCGCCGTCCCACAGATCCAGCGCCGACCGCCCGCCGTTGGCGTGGTACAGAAAGCAGAGCGCCATGGCATGGGGAATGGCTGGCAGATCAATCTCGACGCCCACGCCTTCGGGCAGGAAGAGATACGGCAGGCTGAGGGCCGAAAACACCTGCGGCGCAGGTGCCATCCCCTCCGGCAGAAAGGGAGTCAGATCGAGGAACCTGCGGCGGAAGGCCGGCAGGGGCACCTGCGGCAGGGCCGGAAGCGGCGCGCGCAGGCGCGGCGCATAGGCCCGCGCCACTTCTTCCGCCATCCAGGCGGTGCCCTCCTCGGTGGTGTGGGTCACGTCTTTGAAGAGCGCCCGCATCCGCTCAGGGCCATAGGCAGGGCCAAGCGCGGTGGCCAGCCCCTCGGCCAGATCGATCACGGGCACGCCGCAGGCCGCGGCCAGATCCCGCGTGATCGCGTTGAAATCCAGCACCGCCTTGCCCTGCATGTCCCGGTGGTGCAGCAGCAGGCAGGGGCGAGCGCCGATGTCTGTGACGCTGCGTAGGCAATCCAGAAGGATCTCCCGCGCGCGGGCCTCCGTGGCCAGAGGATGCAGCGCAAAGCCCGATGTGTTGATCTCAAGCAGCACGTCTGTGAAGGGGCCTAGTTGGGCATCGGCCTCGGCAAGAAAGGCAGGAACAACAGCCGGTTGCAGCGCGCCAAGACCAAGCCGCTCGACGCTCAGCCCGGGCACTTCAACTTGCAGGCGCTCCGCGAGCGGCACCGAGAAGCCAAGCGTCGAGGCGACGTTGGAAAAGCCGAGGATCAGAAGCCGGCGCGGCGTGGAGGCGGGGGATTGGGGCAGGGTCATGCAGTCAGGTCCGGGGCTGAGACATCAAAGAGGGATCAGGCGCAGCGGCAGGCGGGCCGGCGCATGCAGCATCCAGTTTGGCGACCAGACGGGCGGGGTTTGCGCCGGTGCGATGTGCACATGGGCAAGGAGACTGCTCAGGAAGGCCGGTACGAAACGCCGGGTGAGCGCCACACCAAGGCAGCGGTGCGCGCCCTGCCCGAAACAAAGATTGGCCGCCGCGCGCTCCGTCTCAAAGCGGGCGGGGGTGAACACCTCCGGCGCCTGCCACGCCAGCGGATCCCGGTTTGCCGCAACCAGATCGAGCGCAAAGCGGCTGCCTGCGGCAAAGCTGTGCCCGCATAACGAAAGGCCATCGCCCTCTACGATCCGGTTGACACAGCGGACCGAACTACACAGTCGCTCGATTTCCGTCATCTCAGATTCCGTCACTTGGCCTTGGGTGCGCAGCCTGTCCTGCAAAGCGGGGGCCTGAGACAGGAGCAGCAAGGTATTGGCCAGAAGCCCCTGCAACGTATCCATCGCGAGCCCGTGCACCACAATAAGCGCTCCGACCGCTTCCGGTTCATCGTCACCCGGGTGGCCCGGAAGCCGCTCATAGGCCAACAGCGCCGCCTGCGCGGCGGCTTCCGCCCGTGCCGGGCCGGTGCGCGTTAGGCTGCCCGAGAGCAAAAGCGTGCAAGCCTCCGCCGCCATCCGCGCGGCGGTATTATTGGCCCGGCTCCCGCCCACGACACGGGCACGCCATGTATCGAGAACCGGTTCCAGAAGCCCGGAAATGACATCCACCTCGCCTTCCCTTGCAGCAAAACCCTTTTCAGCCTTAGCGTGCAATTCCTCCAGAACATCCGGCACTTTGGACTGAAAGGCCCGAACGTATTCGGCCGCACGTTTTCGCCCCGCCGCATGGGCGCTCCCGTTGAGAAGAATGGTCAGGGACTGCAGACGGCGGATCCCGGAGAAGTCCTTTCCCAACGCCTGTTCCATGCGGTCCAGGGCGCGGAATTCTGACAGATCCACCCCGACGTTTTCCGATTTGAGAACCGCCATGACATCGGCCTGGCGGCTGAGCCGCCAACAGCCCTTCGCCAGCACTTCGGGGGGGCACGCAACCAGGGGCAACGCGCCAACAGGCGCCTCCACACGATGGGATCCCTTATCTGAACTCTCCATATGAATCCCCCATTGAATCCCCGTCGTTCGTCGTTAAAGTGCATTTTGTTTCAAGGGGTAGAGATGATGGAAAAACGCGTCAAGGAATGGATGATCTCCTATATCGCCTCCGTGCTGGATTGCGAGGCCGAGACCATTGAAGCCGACGCCACCTTCGACATCCTCGGGCTCGACAGCGTGGAAGCCGTGATCATGGCCGGGCTGATGGAAGAGGAGTTCCGCGTCGCCATTGATCCGCTTGAGCTGTATGAAAACCCGTCCATCGCCGCTTTCGCCGCCCATTTCGTCAAACAGCACGCACAGACTGGGTCCGAGGCCGGCACGCCGGCGTGAACAGGCCTGATCTGAGCCTTGCCATCACCTGCTGGCAAATGGCAAGGGAACTGCCACGCACGCTGATGTCCCTGTCGCGGGCGTTTCAACGCGGGGTTGAAGATCTCAGCTACGAAATCATCGTGATCGACAATGGATCGGACAGGCTGCCAGACCTGCCTGCGATGCAGCCCGCCCCACTTCTGCGGCGGGCTTCAATCTGTGTGCCCTCGCCCGTCGGTGCGCTGAACGAAGCCCTCAGCCTTGCCCGCGCTCCGCTTGTCGGGGCCTTCATCGACGGCGCGCGCATGGCCTCGCCCGGCTTGCTGCGGGCCGCCCATGACGCGGCGCAGTGCCATGCCCATCCGGTGATTGCCCTGCCCAACCGGCAACTGGGGCCGAACTGGCAGGCCATCAGCGCTCAGGACGGCTACGACAGGGCCACCGAGGACGCGCTGTTGGCGCAGGCCGGTTGGCCCGATCCCGCGGCCGATCTCTTTGCCGTCTCCTTTCCCGAAACGCGGCAGATCACCGACCCGATGCTGGAATCAAACGCCCTGTTCCTGAAGGCCGACGATTGGCAGCGCCTTGGCGGATTCGATCCCGGCTTCGATGAGGCCGGGGGCGGCGCGGCCAACCCCGATGTATTCCTGAGGGCCAATGCGCTCGCCGGGGCGCAACTGATCCGTGTGAGCGGCGAGGCGACGTTCCACCAGATCCACGGCGGCACCACCACCGCAGGCCGGGATGCGGCCGTCGCCGCGCTGAAGGCGGCTTCCCGATCCTATATGCGCCTGCGCGGCAAGCCTCTGCGCAAGGTGGCGCAGCGGGGCTGGATCTACGACGCCCGCACCGGAACGCTTGATCGCGGCATGAGCGTTTAAGCTCTGCCCGCGCTGTGCATTTGACCGCCGCTCACCTGCCCTTGTTGCGCTCCGGAAAAACGGCCTGTGCCATCTTGCGGAGCATCGCGTAGTACCGCTGCACCGCCTCCGGATCCAGATCAGCGGCGGGGCGCTGCTCCATCTCGAAGGTTCCATGATCGAGCCCGGCCACAAGGGTCGCTCCCGGCTTCGCGCCATTGGCCTGCCGCAGATCGCCCGCAATGTAGCGCACGGCAAAGCCCACCCGCGCGCTGTCGGAGCGGTTGCGCTCGGAGCCGTGCAACGCCATCACGTGATGCAGCGACATCTCTCCGGGTGCCAGCTCCACCTGCAAAACCTCATCGCGCGGGATCGGCACCGAGACCTCCTCTCGGGCTGGTAGCATGCTGTTGCGGTTGGCGGTGCGGACGTGGGGTAAGGCCGTGGTGTGGCTGCGCGGCACAAGCTGCATGCCGCCGTTGGCCGCGGTCGAAGGGGTAAAGGCAATCCAGGCCGTCAGCGCGCGCGGCTCGGTCAGCCCCCAATAGGTGCCGTCCTGATGCCAGGGCACTTCCGTCTCTGTGCCGGGAGCCTTGGAAAAGAAGCTCGAGGCCCAGCAAAGCACATCGGGCCCGAGCACGGCCGTGACGGGGGCCAGCACGCGAGGATCGCAGACCAGATCCCAGAGCCAGGGAAACAGCAGGTGCACCTTGGCGTTGAAAGCTTGCGGCAGCCCTCCGGGCCGACTGGCTTCAAAGGCCTGAAGCCGGGCGAGTAGCCCGGCGGCTTCGCCATCCGGCAAGACGCGCAGGGGCGAAAGATAGCCCTCGCGGGCGTAGAACGCCTGCAGGCTGGCAGCGTCGGCACGGGCCGCTTCGGGCAGGGATGCGGGGGGCGGGGTCATGTCGGCTCTCCTTCAGAACGGGGCCGCATGATCGTTTCCATGCCGGCGCGGAATATGGCGCGGTGGCGGCGTAATGCGGCGGGGTCCATCTCAGACTCGGGGCGCAGCTCCAGCGAAAACCCCTGCCCCTGCGCCGGTGCCGCCGGTGCAAGTCCCGAGACGAGCGTCGCCGAGCCTTTCGCCCCCTCGCGCAAGCCAAGCCCGGCGGGAATGTAGCGCACCGCGAAGCCAAGACGCCGCTGCGTGCCCCTGTTGGGGTGGGAGCCATGGATGATCCGCCCGTCATGCAGTGAGAACTCGCCCGGTGCGAGGCAAAGGTCCACGGCAAGGCTTTCATCTACGTCGCTGGCCAGCTTCTCGCCCCGGCCCAGCATGTTTGTCGGATCGTCGCTGTCGGTATGGGCCAGGATGTGCTCTTGCGTGCCGGGCAGAACTCGGACACAGCCCGTGTCCGGCGTGCTTGGCGTCAGCGCGATCCAGGCGGTGACGGCCACATCCTCGGCCAGCCCCCAATAGGTGGTGTCCTGATGGAAGGCCACGTGCTGGCCGTCCCCGGGCCGCTTGTCGATGAAACTCGACCCGTAGCAAAGCAGATCCTCGCCCAGAATAGCCCGGACCGGGGCAAGGATTGCCGGATCATGGACGATATCCCAGAAGAGCGGCACCAGAAGGTGCGGTTTGGCGCGCAGGAAATAGGGTAAGCGACCAGAGCCTGCCGCTTCGAGCCGCGCGACGCAGGCCGTGGCCTCTGCAGCACGCTCTGACCCGATGCCCTGCAGCGGGCAGAGGTAACCCTCCCGCCCAAAGCGCGCGGCAAGATCCGCTGGAACTGGTGCCTGTGTCTGTGCCTGTGCCTGTGCTGTCAAGATGGGGCTCCTGATGCGGAGGCTGCCGCCTCAAGGGAGTGAGGGCTTGCCGAGCCTGGTTCGGCCCGGCCGGAACTTTGCATCCCTTCAGACTGGATAGCTTTCATAATGTCTTCGATCCCGGCCTGTTCGAGCCCGAGGCGCGCGAGAAAAGCCTGTACCGGCGCTTGCTGCGCGGTTTGCCCCGGGCTGCCAGCCTGTTCTCTTTGGTGCCGGGTCTGCCGCGTGATCTGCGCGATGCGCTGCCAGTGGGCGGCGAGCGCTGCGTCAACAGCCGCGGGAATGCCCGCCCCCTGCGCGCCTGGCGCAACGCGTCTGAGCCAGCCCAGCCCCTGCGCCCAATCGCCCACGGCCAGATCCGGTTCGCCGATCCACTGCAGGTAGCCGGAAAACTTCCGATAGGCCGGCCGCGCAACAAGCATCGACGGCACGCCGTAGGCATGGGCCACGACGAATCCATGCAGCGACGCGCCCAGATAGGCGCGGGCATGGGCCAGCACCGCTGCCATTTCCTGAAGGCTCGGCGGCTGATCATAGACGATGGGCCGCGTTGTCATATGGTCGGCGATGGCGGCGGCGGTGCGCTCATCCTCATGGGCACGCCCGAGGGCGCAAAGGACAAGGCGCGCGCCCATGGCGCGGGCGGCGGCATCGAGCCCTTCTGCCACGTCATGCGCGCTGGTGCCCGAGAGCGAGCGATCCCGCACGTGGATGCAAACAACCGCCTCCTGCGCCGCGATCCCTTCCCGCTGCCGAAACGCCTTTGCCAGCGGCGCAAGCGATGCGCGCGGCCAGAGCCCCGGCAGGGCGGCGATCGTGTCGGGCACGGTGAGGGCACGGTGGCCCGAAGCCTTTGCGAGCAGGTCTGCGGAGCCGGTGTCGCGCAGGGCGAGATAGGCGGAGCTGCCCGCTACGGCGCGCGCCAGCGCATGCCAGCGCCCCGGCAGCGGATGCGGCATGCCCGGCGCGTTGAACATCACCGGCAGGCCTTTGCGCGCGGCCAAAGCCCCCGCTCCCAGCCAAAGCCCCGGCCCGGCCCAACCGGCCTCAGGCAGGCCACGGTACTCCACCATCAGATCCAGCGGATGGGCATGCAGCACATGCCCGCCGCCGATCAAAAGCCCGTCGGAATCGTCCAGCAGCGCGTCAAGAGCGGACAGCCCGATGGGCTGATGGGCATCGGCAAGGGGCACGCGCTGCGCCGTGGGGGCCACGGTCTGCACGCCGATGCCGTAGGCGGAAAGTGCATGAGACGCCACCAGCGGAAACAGCGCGTCGCCGAAGTTGGCCATATCGAAGACACCGGTCATGGCCAGCCGGACAGGGGCTTCAAGGAAGGTCATTGCGCCTCCGCTTCTGCGCGCTCTGGCGTGTTAACCTGCTGCAGGACAGTTTGCCGTGCCGCAGCCCGCCGGATCTTGCCGCTGGAGGTGCGCGGCAGGCTGCCCCGGGTCACGGTCAGAATCCGGGCAACGAGCCCCGTCGCTGAATAAATAGCGCCCGAAACCGCCGCACAGACAGCCGCTTCCTGCGGTCCACCCAGATCGCGTCCGGGCAGTTCAACAGCCACATGCAATTTCTCCGGTATCCCAGCACCAAAGGCAGCCACCGCGCCCGGTGCATGCACTGCCGCCAGGGCCTCGATCTGCGCCGCCGCGATGTTGACCCCGTTCAGGATCACGACGTCCTTCAGCCGATCCTCCACACAAAGCGCACCATCAACAATGCGGCCGGCATCGCCGGTGCGCAGCCAGCCATCGGCTGTCAGATCGTTGGTGGCGGGAACGATACCAGCCGAGTCCGCGTCCCAGCGCAGGCGGCTGACCTGCGGCCCGCGCACGAGGATCTCGCCGCTGCCTTCAGGTGCTGCCGGGTGCGGCGCCAGCCGGATTTCACAGCCCGGCGCAGGTGACCCGACGGGCACTACCCCTGTGCCGGAGCGCAGCGCACCCGCGCTTACCAGCAGTGTCGCCTCTGCAAGGCCATAGCACGGTAGAAAGGCTTCGGGCGCGAACCCCTGCCCCGCAAACCGTCGGGCGAAATCGTTCAGAACACCGCGCCGGATCGGCTCCGCACCGCAGAAGGCAAGCCGCCAGTGGGAGAGATCGAGACCTGCGACACTGCCTTCGGGCACACCCCGCAGACAATGGGCATAGGCAAAACAAGGCCCACCCGAGACTGTTGTGCCGCCGGCAGAAATCGCCTCCAGCCAGAGTTTCGGCCTGCGCATGAAGGCCTCTGGTTCCAAAACGACGATCTCCAGCCCGTGGGCCAGCGGGGTGAGCAGACCGCCGACAAGCCCCATGTCGTGAAACGGCGGCAACCACGTGACGCAGCGCACATCGCCGGGGCGCGTGAAGGTTGCGCGAATCTGCGCGACATTGGCCGCCAAATTGCCATGGCTCACGATGATTCCGCGCAGTGCTGCATCACCACCCGTCGTGCCAGAGCCGAACTGCAGATAGGCGGGCTGCTCGGGGTCAACGTGCTCTGGCGCCACCGGCACCGAGGGCAGCCCCGCTCCTTCATCGAGCAGACGGTCAGGGGCCACGGCAGCATCGCAGCCCCAATCCTGCGGCTCGGCCACGAGCTTCGCACCTGGCCCGAGTGCGGCCCGGATCGCGGAAAACCGTGTCCGATGCGCAGGAAAACGCGGGCGCGGTGCAGGCACGGCGAGTGCCCCGGCCCGCAGGCATGCAAGGAAGCAGGCTGCGAATTCTGCGCCAGCAGGCAACGCAATCATCACCGGCCGCTCACGCCATCCGCGGGCCAACATGGCCGCCGCGATGTGACGGGCGTGCCGATCCAGTTCGGCAAAAGAAACCGCCCTGGCATCACTCCCCCATTGGTTGATTGAATGGCCAGCTGCGCCGTCCAGCCTCGCCTGCGCCGCAAACATCGCGAGGAAGGAACCGGGCGCGTCCGTCAGTTCGGCGCCAGAGAGGCACGTTGGGGATTGAGGCAAACCAGAAACTCCTGCCACTCCTGCCGAAGACGACCTGAAATCGCCATAGCTGCCTTCCATTCCAACCTACATACAACTAGATGTAAACATTATATTTACACCGGCAACGCCCAATCCCTCAATCCGGCAAACACGGCAGGCCACCTGCGCGATCAGCACTTTTCGGCCCGCCAAGCCCGGCGATAAAGCGCAGCCGCTGTGGCTTCGCCTGCTCTTGCCCTCGTGTGCATGCTTTTTTCCCTCCGCTGCACCAGTCCCACCGACAAAGAGGTTGATCGCACACCCTTGAGTTGATACCGTTTTTTGCCAGCATCGGCAATGATGGTCGGCACTCAGATACGTACAGACATTAGGCCGGGACCTTGGGCCAGAACCAGACTCAGATCCAATCCGTGCCGGATTCGCCCGGCCTGCCGGAAGCAATCGCAACAAAATCTCTACCGGATCTCGTGGTTCTGGCAGATGAGCTTGCACAGAAGCGCGGCCTTGTTCCGATGTTTGACAGGGCGTTGGCGGAAGACGATCGGGAACTGGCCAGCATAACGCTTCTTGCCGGGCTTGCGCGTCCGGACGTCGCGCGCTGGATGGCACAAAGGATCGGTGGATTTCTGACGGCCGGCCACGGCACGGCCCCATTGGCGCTCGAACTTCTAAAACGCCTCGCCGCCGCGGATCTGGACCGCCGGGAACTGATCGCCACGTCGGAGGCGCTTCTCACATCAGCCGCTCAGGAAAAGCTGCCGCATCAGATCGCGTGCCACCGGATCCTGTTTGATGCCGCCCGCCTGCCCCGTCACGGCTGGGCGCTGGTGAAACTGCTGGTGGAAGCGGGGGATCTGGAGGCCGCTGTGGCGGTGCTGGATGTGATGCACCCCGCAGGCTCCGACGTCGCGCCGGACGCATCGCCCCTGACCCGACAATTCCATGCCGAACTGCTGAGCCTACTGGGCCGCCATACCGAAGCCATCGCCCTCACACAGCGGCTGCAGGCGGCGGACCCGACCCGTGCCGATCACGTGCGCAACCTGCTGCGCCTGCAGATGGCGGCCGGGCAGAGCGATGCGGTTGCCGATGGTTTTCCGGGCGCAATTGCGGCGCATCCCGGCGATTGGATGCTGGCCTTCCTCCTGCACCGCGCCCGTATCGCTCCGCAGGCCTTTCACACCGCATACAGCCTGTTGTCTCCACCCGGCCCGGAACATGACTCCCGCTATCATTTGCATTACGCGGTCTCGGCCATGGCTCTTAGCGACACCGCCACGGCACAAAGAATCGCCCGAGGCCTCGCAATGGAACCGATCCCCTACGCGGCTTCCTTTGCCAAGACCGTTGCCCATGCTTCCGCGTGCGGGCTCGGCCAGAGCCACCGCCTGACGGGGGATCCGCGCCAGACAGTTGAGATTGTAAAAGCCGGGCCGGGCCGCCCCACGGTTGTTGTTTTCCTTGGCAGCACGGGGATCAATTTCTCCTTTCTGAACATGCGCTTCCTTGACCGTTTCTTTGAGGAGCGCGGCCTGAACGCCATCTACCTGCGCGAAACCCGCAAGGCGATGTTTCACCAAGGGATCGAAGGGCTGGGCGCCGATGAGGCCGAGGCGCTGCTAGGGTTGGACAGGCTCCATACGCAGCTGGGCTCCAGCCGCCGCATCCACATCGGCTGCTCGCTCGGGGGCTATGGCGCGGCGCGCTATGGCCACCTCGCCAATGTCGAGGCCGTGCTCTCTTTTGCCGGGGCGACCGATCTGTACGGCTTCGCGAGCGAAACCATCCCGCGCTCGCTGCACACGCCGCAGTTCCTGTTGCTCCAGAAGGCGCGTCAGAGCATTTCAGCGCAGGACGCCCGCCTGCGCCCGCTGATCGAGGCCTCGCAAGCGCGCCATATCCAGTTCTTCGGCGCCCAGAACGCCTGTGACCGCGCGCAGGCTGAGGCCATCGCCGATCTTCCCACCGTTGAGATCGAAGCCATCGAGGGGGCTGAAGACCATTTCGTCTTCGGCCATGCGCTTGTGTCTGGCGCATTCGAACGCAGGCTCGACACGTTGGGCCTGACATGAGGCCCCGCGTCCCACCCCAGCCATCCTTTCGCGTGGCCCCTCCAAACATTCCTGTGCGCAGCAAGGCCCAGTCATGAATAAACCCCGTGCCGCCAACAGCCGCAGCGAAGCCTTCGGCCACATCGATCTGACCGACGGCGATACGATCGAAGGCTGGGTCGCCACAGCGCGGCCCGAGGCGCAGCCGATCCTGTTGATCAACGACCGCCCGGCCCGCTTGCTGGAATGGCCCCGCCCGCGGCCCGATGTGAACACAGCCCTTGGAATTCCCGGCCACATGGGTTTCGCCTTCTCCGCTGAGGGCCTGAAGACCGGCGATCAGATCGCGCTTTATGTGTTTGACGGGCAAGCCGTCAAACATGTGACCACGCGGATCGCGGACCGGGACGGGGCAACCCACGATCTGTTCGCCCAGATCATGGCGGCAAAGGCCATCGCCGATCAGCCTGAGTCTGTTGCGATCACCTGCTGGGACGGGGCGCATAACCCGTTGGGGCGGGCTTTTGTGCTCTATAACGCGCTCAAGGAGCGGCGGCCTGCGGTGGTGTTCAGCTATCTCCTGCCGGAATTTGGATCTGCTGTTTGGCCGCCGCTCAGGGGCAGCGCGTTTGACCGTGTGATGATCCCCTGGGCCGAGCGGCGCACCGCCTACCGGCTGATGCAGGCGGTCGGCCTGCGGTTTCCGACGATCTGGATGTGCAAGCCGCGCTATCCGACCTTCGAACTGACCGCCCAGATCGCGGATGCGCAGACGCGGCTGATCCTCGACCATGATGACAACGAAGCCCATTTCGCGGCCCGCGCCGCGGATGACAGGCTCTACGGTGGGCATACGGCCTCGCTTGCGCGCCACCTGACCGGGACGATCACGGCCCATACCGCGGCAAGCCGCCCCTTGGCGGACTTGCACGGTGCCGAACTCGTGCGCCATGCCCGCAAAGCGCGCTCCACCACCGCCCGCCCGCCCCTTGCCGCCGGCGACAAGGAAAGCGGCTCGGGCGAGCGGGCAAAGCCTGCGACACTGAAGATAGGGTTCATCGGCACCGTGCGCCCGCACAAGGGCATCGTCGAAGCCGCGCGCGCGCTGCGCATCGCGGGCTGGGCGCAGGGGTTGGAGATTTCCTTCCATGTTTACGGGATATTCGAGCCCGAAACCCTGGCCGAAGAGCTTTCCGCCCACGGTGTCACGATCCGGCGCGATATCGCCGACACCAAGTTGCACGAGATCCTGCAGGGGTTCGACGCACTGCTTACCGGCTTCCCTTCCGAAAGCGCAGATACCGAGGAGATCACCCGGTACCAGATCTCGTCCAAGATCGGCGACGCCCTGGCCGCGGGCCGCCCCGCCCTTGTGCCCTACAGCGAAAGCGTGGCCGATCTGGAAGGCACGCCCGGGGTGCATCTGTTCAGGCGGGACAGTTTCGGCCAGGCCCTTGCCGCCGTGGTGCAGGCGAAGGCCCCCGTGGCCCTGCCCGAGGCCTTCACCCTTGGCGGCGCCTATGCTGGATTCACTGCCGCCGCGCAGAAGGCCAGCCCCACGGCATCGGCGCTTCTCTGCTTGAAGGAAGACGCCGCCCGCCCGGCAGCCCGGGCCTCAGGCAGCCCCAAGGCTACCCCGCCTGCCCTGCTGATCCTCTGGAAACAATTTGACAGCGGCCTCTATGGGCGGCGGGTGGATCAGGTCGCCCGTGGCTACGCGCGGCGTCACCCGGACACGCGCGTGATCCAGCTGGAGTTCTGCAGCGAGGATGTCCGCACCAGCTATGAAGGCAATGGCTCCGCCTTCTCCCATGACGCCAAGCTGATCGCCCCCGGCCTGCGCGAAAAGGCGCTTCGGCTGAGCCGCGACGGCTTCGGGATCGAGCAACACCAGATCGAACTGAGGCAGGGCGCCGACCTGCCGCGGAACCTGACGCACTATCTGGCGGAAGAAGGGCTCACCCCGGAGAACACCCGGATCCTGATCTTTCCTGTCGTGCCACATCTGCACCATGCCTACCCGATCCTGTCGTGCTTCCGCTTCGCGGTGGACATCGTGGACAACCAGTTTGCCTGGGGCGGGCGCGGCCTGATGACCATGGGCGCACAGTATCTTGCGCTCAGCCGCCTTGCGGGTGAGATCATCGTGAATGCCCCCGCCAACAAGGCTTATTTCGAGCAGAACGGGTTCCTGGATACCGGCACCGGTGGGCGGCGGGATGTGTCGGTGATCGAGAACTGGTACCTGCCCGGCACCGGCGATGCCGCACCAGAGGCCCGGACGGAGCCGGGCAAGCTCGTTTACTCCGGCAATATGAACGACCGGATAGATTGGCAGTTGATGGCCGAAATCGCCGATCTTGAAGCGTGCAGCGGCCTGCACCTGATCGGCTCCGCCAGCCGCGCTGGCTCGGACCTGAGCCGCCTTCTGGCACATCCCAAGGCCGTCTATTGGGGGCCGTTGCCCGAGCAGCAGGCGGCAGAAGTCTTTCGCGGGGCCAACGCCGGGCTGATGCCCCATGTGGCCGACAGGGTGTCCACCTATATGAATCCGCTGAAGGTGCAGATGTACCGGGCGCACGGGCTCCCCGTGATCGCGACGGATGTGCCGGGGATTTCGCCGGAGGACGTGACGCTTTGCCCCGACAGGCGCAGCTTTCTCGCGGCTGTCGCGGCGCAGATCCGGCAACCGCTGGGCAGCGCGGGCCGCGAAGCCCTACGCACGGCAGCGCGGCAAAGGGCGCAAGAAGCGATTACGCGCTACACGCAAGTACTGGACCGCCTCTGCGAAGCCCCGCCGCCCTAAAAGGCTTTCCTTTCCCTGCGTTTCGCGCTCAAGTGTCGCAAAGCCAAAAAGACGAACCTCAGGGAGATGAAGATGACGATGAAACCCTTGCTGCTGTCTGCCGCGATCGCCGCACTGGCCGCCCCGGCCTTTGCCGAGGTGAAAGTGGGCATGATCACCACGCTGTCGGGCGGCGGTGCTGGCCTTGGCATCGACGTGCGCGACGGCTTCATGCTGGCGATCAAGCAATCCGGCCGCGACGATATCGAAGTGGTGATCGAAGACGATCAGCGCAAACCGGATGTGGCCGTGCAACTGGCCGACAAGATGATCCAGTCCGAGAAGGTGGATGTGCTCACCGGCATCATCTGGTCCAACCTCGCCATGGCCGTGGTGCCCGCCGCCACCGCGCAGGGCAAGTTCTACCTCTCGCCCAACGCAGGGCCTTCCGCGCTGGCCGGCAAGGGCTGCCACGAGAATTACTTCAACGTCGCATGGCAGAACGACAACCTGCATGAAGCCGCAGGATCTTACGCGAATTCCGCCGGTTACAAGAACAGCTTCATCCTCGCGCCGAACTACCCGGCCGGTCAGGACGCGCTCACCGGCTACAAGCGCTTCTTTGAAGGCGAACTGGCGGGCGAGGTCTACACCCAGCTCGGCCAGACCGATTACGCCGCAGAGATTGCCCAGATCCGGGCCTCGGGCGCTGACAGCGTCTTCTTCTTCCTGCCCGGCGGCATGGGCATCAGCTTCCTGAAGCAATATGCCGACAGCGGCGTGGAGATCCCCGTCGTCGGCCCCGCCTTCTCCTTTGATCAGGGCATCCTGCAGGCAGTGGGCGATGCCGCGCTCGGCGTGGTGAACACCTCTCAGTGGAGCAAGGATCTGGACAACGAGGCCAACACGGCCTTCGTCGCCAGCTTTGAAGCCGAATACGGCCGTCTGCCCTCGCTCTACGCGAGCCAGGGCTTTGACACCGCAAACCTGCTGATCTCGGCCGTCGCAGCCGCCGATGTCTCGGACGCCGACGCTTTCCGCGCGGCACTGGAAGCGGCTGATTTCGCCTCCACCCGAGGCGGTTTCAAGTTCGGCCCGAACCACCACCCGATCCAGACGATCTACGCGCGCGAAGTGATCAAGGAAGGTGACGTCTACACCAACAAGATCATCGGGGTGGCGCTTGAAGATCACGCCGACGCCTACGCAGCCGAGTGCAAGATGTAAGCTGACCGGAGCCGGGCCCCGCGCCCGGCTCCCCCCAACTGACGCCCTGACATGACCCCACTTCTTCTGGCCGAGCAGATCCTGAACGGGCTGCAGTTCGGCGTTATGCTGTTTCTGATGGCGGCCGGCCTGACGCTGATTTTCGGCGTCATGGGCCTGATCAACCTCGCCCATGGCTCGCTTTACATGGTCGGCGCTTTCGCGGCGGCTGCCGTGGCCGGGGCGACGGGCTCTTTCGCGCTGGGGCTCATGGCCGCGCTCACCGCCGCCGCTATGGCCGGCGCGCTGGTGGAAATCCTCGTGATCCGAAGGCTTTACGCGCGCGATCACCTCGATCAGGTGCTCGCCACCTTCGCGCTGATCCTGATCTTCTCGGAAGGCACGCGCTGGCTCTTCGGCTCCTTTCCGCTGTTTCTGGACGTACCTGCCGCGCTCTCCGGCCCCGTCACCCTGCCGGGCGGCATCCAGTATCCGCTCTGCCGCCTTGCGCTCATCGGCATCGGCCTGCTGGTAGCGGGAGGGCTGGGCCTGCTGATCACCCGCACCCGCATCGGCATCCAGATCCGCGCGGGCGAGAACGATCGTGAGATGATCGCCGCCCTTGGCGTCGATATTTCAAGGCTTTACACGTTGATCTTCGCCCTTGGCGCAGCACTTGCCGGACTGGCGGGCGCGCTCGTGGGGGCGATCCAGTCGGTACAGGTCGGCATGGGCGAGCCGGTGCTGATCCTGGCCTTCGTCGTGATCGTGATCGGCGGTATCGGCTCGATCAAGGGCGCTTTCATCGGGGCGCTGCTGGTGGGGCTGACGGACACGCTCGGCGGCATCTTCCTGCCCGAACTGTTCAAGCTCTTCATGGATCCCGCCACCGCCACCTCCGCCGGGGCCTCGCTGGCCTCCATGCTGATCTACATCCTGATGGGCGCGGTGCTGATCTTCCGCCCCACGGGCCTGTTCGGGAGTCGCGCATGATTGCCGAGCGCCACCTGAACCTGCTGATCCTCGCCGGATTCATCGCCGTGCCGCTCTGGGCCTATGTGGCGGACGAACCTTTCACCATCACGCTGGCCACCCGTGCGGTGATCTTCGCGCTGGCCGCTGCCGGCCTGAACATCGCGCTCGGGATCGGAGGGCTCGTAAGCCTTGGCCACGCTGCCTTCTTCGGCATCGGCGGCTACGCCATGGGCATCCTTGCCCACCACGCGCAGAGTTACACGGCGCTCACCGAATGGCCCGTCCTGATCGAAGGCACGAAATCCATGCCGGTGATCTGGCTTGTGGCCGTGATCACCTCCGCCTTCGCCGCGCTGGTGATCGGCTTGCTCTCCCTGCGCACGGCGGGCGTTTACTTCATCATGATCACGCTGGCCTTCGGGCAGATGTTTTACTTCTTCACCATCAGCTGGGCGGCTTACGGCGGCGAAGACGGGTTATCGATCTACATCCGCAACGATTTTCCGGGGCTCAACACGCTTGACCCGATCCAGTTCTACGGCCTCTGCCTTGCGATCCTCTGCGCAGTTCTCTTCGCCACTGCCAAGCTGATGCGCGCACCCTTCGGGCTGGCGCTCAACGCCGCGCGCCAGACGCCTGCGCGGGTGGAAACGGTCGGGCTCGATCCAACCCGGCTGAAACTGGTCGCCTTCGTGATTTCCGGCGCGATCACCGGGCTTGCGGGCGCGCTGTTTGCCGATCTCAACCGCTTCGTCAGCCCGACGATGTTTTCCTGGCAGATGAGCGGCGAGTTGATCGTCTTCATCATCATCGGCGGCACCGGGCGGCTCTTTGGCCCCGTCGTCGGCGCGGCCACTTTCGTGCTGTTGGAGCACTGGCTCGGCGGGCTGTCCGAGTACTGGCTGATCTATCTTGGCGGCATGCTTCTTGCTATCGTGCTGTTCGGGCGTGGAGGCCTCATCGGGCTGCTCACCAAGCGGGAGGGCGGCGCATGACGACCCTGCTGGAAACCCGTGGCCTCACCAAGCGCTTTGGCGCTGTTGTGGCGTCGGACGCCATCTCGCTCGATCTGCGCGCGGGCGAAATCCATGCGGTGATCGGCCCCAACGGGGCCGGGAAATCCACGCTTATCGCGCAGATTAGCGGCAGCCTTGCGCCGGATCAGGGCACCGTGGAACTGCTTGGCGAGGACGTCACCGCCCTGCCCCCGCGCCTGCGGGCGCGGAAAGGGCTGGCGCGGACCTTCCAGATTTCCGCGCTGGCGATGGAAGATACCGTGCTGCAGAACGTGCTGCTTGGCGCGGTGGGGGCGGCTGGCTCGCCCTGGCGCTTCTGGCGGTCCGTCAGCGCGGATCGGGATTTGCGCCTTCGCGCCGAGGCCGCGCTGGAACGCGTCGGCCTGCTGTCCGAGGCGCACCGCGTGGTCGCCACGCTCTCCCACGGCCAGCGCCGCCAGTTGGAGGTGGCCGTGGCGCTCACGCTTGCGCCCAAGGCCTTCCTGATGGACGAGCCCATGGCCGGGCTGGGCACCGAGGGCAGCCAGCGGCTCACCGCGATGCTTGACGGGCTTCGCCATGAGGCCCCGATCCTGCTGGTGGAGCACGATATGGACGCCGTTTTCGCGCTGGCCGACCGCATCAGCGTGTTGGTGTACGGCCGCATCATCGCAACCGGCACCGTGGAGGAGATCCGCGCCAACGCTGAAGTCCGCGCGGCCTATCTGGGGGAAGAGGCATGAGCCTGCTGGAGCTATCCGGCGTCACCGCCGCCTATGGCCAGACGCAGGCGCTGTTTGGCGTGGATCTAGCGCTGGCGGAGGGCGAAGCGCTGGCGCTGATGGGGCGCAACGGGATGGGGAAATCCACCACCGTGAAGGCGATCTGCCGGATGTTGCCCGCCGCAGGCCGCCTGCGCTTTGCCGGGCAGGATCTGGCCCGTCTGCCCAGCCACAAGGCTGCACGGCTGGGGATCGGGCTGGTGCCGGAAGGCCGCCGTTGCTTTGCCGATCTGACCGTCCGCGAGAACCTGATCGCCGCCGCACGGCGCGGCCATTGGGATCTGGCGCGAGTGCACGGGCTCTTTCCCCGCCTTGCCGAGCGCATGGGCCAGCGCGCCGCAACGCTTTCGGGCGGGGAGCAGCAGATGCTCGCCATCGGCCGCGCTCTCATGACGAACCCGCGCCTGCTGATCCTCGATGAGGCCACGGAAGGCCTCGCGCCCCTGATCCGTGCCGAGATCTGGGAGGCCTTGGGGCAGCTGCGCCGCGAGGGGGGCTTGAGCCTGTTGATCGTGGACAAATCCCTGAAAGAGCTGGCCAGCATCTGCGATCAGGCCGTGGTGCTGAGCCGGGGGGAAAGCGTGTGGTCCGGCGCGATGGCGGAGCTGGGGCCGGAGGTGACGGAGCGGTACATCGGTGTTTAAGAACGAAGGGCAGCGCCCGAACCGGGGCGGAAGCGAAGCGCCCGCCGTCGTGCGGGTAGCACGCCTCTGGCGTGACGGGCGGGTCGGGCACTGCCCGGCGGTGCCCGCCGGGCGAAACAGACACTTAAACCCACCGCGCCAGAATCTCCTCCTCCGCCAGTCCAGCCACACTCCCGGCGACCTGCCCCGCACCGCTAAGCCGCCGTTTTACATAGCTTTCTGCCAAGGCCTCTGGCCCTGAAACCATCAACGCACAAGCCGCCAGAAGATCCCCCAGCCGCTCGGAAAAACGCCGCGCCTCTGCCTCCGGCACGCCCGCTTTTAGCTCCGAAACCACGCCATCCAACGCTGCATCATAGGCAGCAAACCGCCCCCGCGCGGCTTCTAGCTCCGCCAAGAGCACTTCGCCCGCCAGCCTGTCCCGCGAAAGCGTGCGCAGGATGTCGAGGCAGATCACATTGCCGGAGCCTTCCCAGATCGAGTTCAGCGGCGCTTCACGGTAGAGCATCGGCAAGGGCGTATCATCGGTGTAGCCCATGCCCCCAAGGCACTCCATCGCCTCGTAAATCACGTTCACGCAGCGCTTGTTGTTCAGGAACTTGGCCACCGCCACCGCGATGCGCGCGAAGGCGGCCTCCTCCGAGCTTTTGCCATCAAACGCCCGCGCCACGCGCATCCCCAAGGCCAGCGCGGCCTCCTGATCGAGGCTCAGATCCGCCAGCACCCGCCGCATCAGGGGCGCATCGATCAGGAGCTTCTGAAAGGCGCTGCGATGGGCACACCACCAATGGGCCTCCGTGAGCGCCGCGCGCATCAGCCCCGCCGGCGCCAGCGCCGTATCGAGCCGCGTGTGGTGCACCATGCGGATGATCGCGCGCACGCCTTCGCCCTCTTCCCCGATCCGCTCGGCATAGGCCCCGTGATACTCGATTTCCGCACTCGCATTGGCCCGGTTGCCGAGCTTTTCCTTCAACCGCATCAGGTGGATCCGGTTGCGGCTGCCATCGGGCAGCACGCGCGGTACCAGAAAACAGGTGAGCCCGCCCGCCGCCTGCGCCAGCGTGAGAAACCCGTCCGACATCGGCGCGGAACAGAACCACTTATGACCATAGAGCCGATAGCCTTCGCCATCCCGTTCCGCGCGGGTCACATTGGCGCGCACGTCCGAGCCGCCCTGCTTCTCCGTCATCGCCATGCCCAGCGTGGCCGCGCCCTTGGCGGCGATGGGCTTCAGCTCCGCCTCATAGGCGCGCGCTTCCAGACGCGGCTGCCAGAGCGCCGCCGCAGAGCTGCCTTCCAATGCCGGAAAGGCCGCATAGGTCATCGTCATCGGGCAGCAAACACCGGGCTCCACTTGCGAGAAGAGGTAGACCATCGCGGCGTGTGTCTGGTGCCCATCGCCCGCCCCCTCCCACGCGCAGGCCGCGTAACCGGCCTCAAGCCCGTTGCCCAGAAGCCCGTGATAGCTGGGATGGAACCGCACCTCATCCAACCGCCGCCCGCCGCGATCAAAGAGGTGAAGCTCTGGCGGAAAGCGATTGGCCTCCCATGCCATCTCGCGCGCTTCGGGGCTGTCGAGCCAAGCACCAAGCTGAACGAGACCACCAGCACTGGCCCCAAGCGATGCGCAAAGCCCTACATCCTGTGTCACGAGGTTGCCTGCAGGCCGCGCAGGCGGTTGGTTGTCTGGTGCCAAAGCGCCCGGAATCCCGGCCTT
The DNA here is from genome assembly GCF_025376885.1 of Pseudoruegeria sp. SHC-113. Lineage (NCBI taxonomy): Bacteria > Pseudomonadati > Pseudomonadota > Alphaproteobacteria > Rhodobacterales > Roseobacteraceae > Pseudoruegeria > Pseudoruegeria sp. SHC-113. The sequence goes on along the minus strand of NZ_JAHUBR010000001.1, from coordinate 1,725,458 downwards.
ATCCATACCCGTCATAGCGGCATCCTCCCTCCCGCTTTCACCGGAGCTTACCCGCAGAAAAGCCTGTAATAAAAAGAAAATGCGCCTTTTTGTGTTTTCGGGATTCACACCGCGAATCACTTGTGGCATTGTGTCTTCAGCGGCCCGCTAAAGAGGCCGCACAGAGGCTAAGGCAGATGACGTCCACTCCGAAACGCACCTCCGTCGGCAGCGCGATCTTCTATTCGCTCGCCTTCCTGACGGGAAGCTATTTCATCTTCGCCGCGATCCAGGGCGACTACGGCGTGTTCCGCCGTGTCCAGATTGAGGCGGAGGCGGATATGCTGCGTTCGGAGTTGGACGAAATCTCAGCCCAGGTGGCCGCCTATGAGAACAAGACGCACCGCCTTTCTGACGACTACCTCGATGTGGACCTGCTGGACGAGCAGACCCGCGAAGTGCTCGGCTACGTGCGCAGCGACGAGATCGTGATCCGCTGATCCCCGCCCAAACCGCCTGATCCGGGCAAAAAGCCTCGCTTCAGCGCAGGCGATACGCTACTCATTGTTTAACACTAAACTAAATGCGTATCCCCGCAGGAGGAGGCCCCATGTCTGCCCGGAGAGCCACGAAAAAGCCCAATGTTTCAAAGGACGATCTGCTCGCCTACTACCGCGAGATGCTGCTGATCCGTCGATTCGAGGAGAAGGCCGGCCAGCTTTATGGCATGGGCCTGATCGGCGGCTTCTGCCACCTCTACATCGGTCAGGAGGCCGTGGTGGTGGGCATCGAGGCCGCCTGCGAAGAGGGCGACAAGCGCATCACCTCCTACCGTGATCACGGCCATATGCTGGCCTGTGGCATGGACCCGAAAGGCGTCATGGCCGAGCTCACGGGCCGCGAAGGCGGCTATTCCAAGGGCAAGGGCGGCTCCATGCATATGTTCAGCAAGGAGAAACACTTCTACGGCGGCCATGGCATCGTCGGCGCGCAGGTGCCGCTGGGGGCCGGGCTGGCCTTTGCGGACAAATACCTCGGCAATGATCGCGTGACCTTCGCCTATTTCGGCGATGGCGCCGCGAACCAGGGCCAGATCTACGAGACCTTCAACATGGCCTCGCTCTGGCAGCTGCCGGTGGTTTTCGTCATTGAAAACAACCAATACGCCATGGGCACCTCGCTGCAGCGCGCCTCCTCCACGCCGGAGCTCTACACCCGCGGGGCCGCCTTCGGCATCCCCGGCGAGGCGGTGGACGGCATGGATGTGCTCGCTGTGAAGGCCGCCGCCGAGAAGGCCGTCGCCCAGTGCCGCGCGGGCAAGGGGCCGTATATCCTCGAGATGAAAACCTACCGCTACCGGGGGCATTCGATGTCGGACCCGGCAAAATACCGCACGCGGGACGAGGTGCAGAAGGTGCGCGAGGAGCGCGATGCAATCGAGCATGTGCGCGAGCTGCTGCTGGGCGGCAAACACGCCAGCGAAGACGATCTGAAAGCGATCGACAAGGAGATCAAGGCCATCGTCAACGAGGCCGCCGAATTCTCCAAGGAAAGCCCCGAGCCCAGTCTCGACGAGCTTTACACCGACATTTACGCAAGCGCCTAAGGCCCGGAAGAGACAGAGGTAATCACGATGGCAACCGAAATTCTGATGCCCGCTCTCTCCCCCACGATGGAGGAAGGCACGCTGGCCAAATGGCTGGTGAAAGAGGGCGACACGATCGAAAGCGGCATGATCCTGGCCGAAATCGAGACCGATAAGGCGACGATGGAATTCGAGGCCGTGGACGAGGGCGTCCTTGGCAAGATCCTGATCGCGGAAGGCAGCGAGGGCGTGGCGGTGAACACCCCCATCGCGGTGCTGCTGGAAGAGGGCGAAAGCGCCGATGCGGTACCGGCTGCGGCAGCGCCCGCGGCTGAGGCCCCTGCCCCCGCAAGCGCCCCGGCAGCAGCGGCACCTGCGGCCCCGGCCGCCCCGGCCCCGGATCTTTCGCCGGATTGGCCTGAAGGCACTGAGATGCGCAAGACCACCGTCCGCGAAGCCCTGCGCGATGCCATGGCCGAGGAAATGCGGCGCGACGAGACGGTCTACCTGATGGGCGAGGAAGTCGCCGAATATCAGGGGGCCTACAAGGTCTCCCAAGGCCTGCTGGATGAGTTCGGCAGCCGCCGGGTGATCGACACGCCGATCACCGAACACGGCTTTGCCGGCATCGCCGTGGGCTCGGCCTTCGGCGGCCTGCGGCCCATCGTGGAGTTCATGACCTTCAACTTCGCCATGCAGGCGATGGACCAGATCATCAACTCGGCTGCCAAAACACTCTACATGTCCGGCGGCCAGATGGGTGCGCCGATGGTCTTCCGCGGCCCCAACGGCGCGGCGGCCCGCGTCGGCGCCCAGCACAGCCAGGACTACGCGGCATGGTATGCCCATGTGCCGGGGTTGAAAGTGGTGATGCCCTATTCCGCGGCAGACGCGAAGGGCCTGCTGAAAAGCGCCATCCGCGATCCGAACCCGGTGATCTTCCTCGAAAACGAGATCCTCTATGGCCGCAGCTTCGATGTGCCCGTGCTGGAGGATTTCACCATCCCGTTTGGCAAGGCCCGCATCTGGCGCGAAGGCAGCGACGTGACGATCGTCTCCTTCGGGATCGGCATGAGCTACGCGCTGGAAGCCGCTGACAAGCTTGCAGAAGAAGGCATTTCGGCGGAGGTGATCGACCTGCGCACCCTGCGCCCGATCGACTACGACACGGTGATCGCCTCGGTGATGAAAACCAACCGTTGCGTGACGGTGGAAGAGGGCTTCCCGGTGGCCTCCATCGGCAATCACCTCTCCGCCACGATCATGGAGCGCGCCTTCGACTACCTCGACGCCCCCGTGATCAACCTCACCGGCAAGGACGTGCCCATGCCCTATGCCGCCAACCTCGAAAAGCTCGCGCTGGTGACGACCGATGAGGTCATCGCCGCCGTGAAGCACGTCACCTACCGCTAAGGAGAAACGGATATGGCAACCGAGATCCTGATGCCCGCGCTGTCGCCCACGATGGAGGAGGGCACGCTGGCGAAATGGCTGGTGAAAGAGGGCGATACCGTCGCCTCGGGCGATCTGCTCGCAGAAATCGAGACCGACAAGGCGACGATGGAGTTCGAGGCGGTGGACGAAGGCGTCATCGGCAAGATCCTCGTGGCGGAAGGCACCGAAGGCGTGAAGGTCAACACCGCCATCGCCGTGCTGCTGGAAGAGGGCGAAAGCGCCGATGCGCTGCCCGAAGCCAAGCCAGAGGCGCCCGCGGCCCCCGGGCCCGCAGCGGCCGCCGAGGTGGCCCACGCAGGGGCCGGCGAGAAGGCCGCTCCCCCTGCCCCCGTTGCGAGCAGCGGTGAACGCATCTTCGCAAGCCCGCTGGCCCGCCGCATCGCCGCCCAGAAGGGGCTCGACCTGGCGCAGATCACAGGCTCCGGCTCCCATGGCCGCATCGTGAAATCCGATGTGGAAGGCGCAACGGCCACCGCGCCTGCACCCGCGGCACAAGCCGCAGCCGCGCCCGCTCAGGCTGCGAAACTTGCAGCCCCCGCGGCCACAGGCCCGAGCGCGGATCAGGTTGCCAAGATGTATGCGGACCGCGACTACGAGGAAATCGCGCTCGACGGCATGCGCAAGACGATCGCCGCCCGCCTCACCGAGGCCAAGCAGTCGATCCCGCATTTCTACCTGCGCCGCGACATCAAGCTCGACGCGCTTCTGGCGTTCCGCAGCCAGCTGAACAAACAGCTCGAAAGCCGGGGCGTGAAGCTTTCGGTCAATGATTTCATCATCAAGGCCTGTGCCAATGCGCTGCAGGCGGTGCCGGCGGCCAATGCTGTCTGGGCCGGGGATCGCGTGTTCAAGCTGAAACCTTCGGATGTGGCGGTGGCCGTCGCCATCGAAGGCGGGCTGTTTACGCCGGTCCTGCGCGATGCCGATATGAAATCGCTCTCCGCGCTTTCGGGCGAAATGAAGGATCTCGCGACCCGCGCCCGTGACCGCAAGCTTGCGCCGCATGAATATCAGGGCGGCAGCTTCGCGATTTCCAACCTCGGCATGTTCGGGATCGACAATTTCGACGCGGTGATCAACCCGCCTCACGCCGCCATTCTGGCGGTGGGGGCCGGGAAGAAACAGCCCGTCGTGGGCGATGACGGCGCTTTGGCCGTGGCCACGGTGATGAGCGTGACGCTCTCGGTGGATCACCGGGTGATCGACGGAGCGCTCGGGGCGGAACTGCTGCAAGCCATTGTCGACAATCTGGAAAACCCGATGGTGATGCTGGCGTAACGCCCGTCCCATGTACCGCCCGGCGGCACCGCCGGGCAGCGCCTGCCTGCCCCCGGCAGGCGCTATCGCGCCCGCCCAGGCAGGCGCCGCCCTCTGTTCTTTGTCTCTGCCGTCTCCACAGCAATCTCGCGCCACTCCCCTGGTTGCAAACCGCTGAGCGACCACTCCCCCACCTGCGCCCGGATCAGACGCAGCGTCGGGCAACCCACGGCGGCCGTCATCCGCCGCACCTGCCGGTTGCGCCCCTCTTTGATGGTCAGGGAAATCCAGCCATCCGGCACGCTCTTGCGAAACCGCACCGGCGGGTCGCGCTCCCACAGGCCGTCCGGCGCCTCCATCCGCTCTGCCTGCGCCGGCCGCGTCAGCCCGTCTTTCAGCTCCACCCCCTGCCGAAGCCGGGCAAGCTGCGCGTCCGAGATCTCCCCCTCTACCTGCACCCAATAGGTTTTCGCCATCTTGTGCTTGGGCTCCGCGATCCGCGCCTGCAGGCGGCCGTCATCGGTCAGCAGCAGGAGCCCCTCGCTGTCCCGATCCAGCCGCCCCGCCGGATAGACGCCGGGCACGGGGACGAAATCCGACAACGTCTGCCGCGCGGAACCTGCCGTGCCCTTGTCGGTGAATTGCGAAAGCACCCCGTAGGGTTTGTTCAGGAGAATGAGCCGTGCCATGGCTCCTCTTTGCAGGGCGCGCAAGCACAGCGCAACAGCAAAGCCTCCCCTTGCCCCCTGCGCTGCCCTGTTGCAGGCTGATGTGGCGCGACGATGTGAGGAGGCCCGAGCAGATGGCAGAAGAGCCCACAGACCAGACCCCGCCCCAATTTGTCCCGCCGCCGAGGGATATCCTGCCCGAGGTCAACACTGTGACATGGGCCGACATCACGGCCTCACTGAAAGAGGGCCTCGCCGATTTCCGCGCGCGGCCCGTGATGAGCGGTTTCTTCGGCCTGTTCTACGCGCTGTTCGGCATCGCCATGCTCTGGTGCCTCGCCTCGCTGGGCAAGATCTGGATGATCATCCCCGCCGCCGTGGGCTTTCCGCTTGTCGCCCCTTTCGCGGCGGCCGGGCTCTACGAGATGTCGCGCCGCCTGCAGAAGGGCGAGGCCTTTGGTTGGGGCGAGATCCTCACCGTCATGGCGCACCAGCGCAAACGCGAGATGGGCTGGATGGCCTTCGTGACGCTCTTCATCTTCTGGGTCTGGATGTATCAGATCCGCCTCTGGCTGGCGCTGATCCTCAAGGATTCCTCCTTTTCGGATTTCGACGGCTTCCTGCAGATCGTCTTCTTCACCCCGCCGGGCTGGACCTTTCTCGCCATTGGCACCTGTGTGGGGGCGTTCCTCTCAGCCGTGCTCTTCACGGTGACGGTCATCGCCATGCCGATGCTCTTGGATCGGGAAATCGATTTCATCTCCGCGATGCTCACCTCCATTCAGGTGGTGAAAGAGAACCCGGTGGTCATGCTGGGCTGGGCGGCGGTGATCTCGGTCACGGTGCTGGCCTCGATGATCCCCGCGTTTCTCGGGCTCATCGTCACGCTGCCGGTGTTGGGCCATACCACATGGCACCTCTACACGCGCGCGGTGCAGCCCGCCTGAGCGGGCCGCATTAAATCACTGATTTGCTAAGACTTTAGTGGCAGCCGCGAATGAGCTGATCCATCATCTGCGAAGGCTGATCGCAACCCGCCTCGCCCACGATCTTGGCCGGAACCCCGGCCACGGTGGAGCACGGCGGCACGTCCTGCAGCACGACGGAGCCCGCCGCGATGCGCGAGCAATGGCCCACGCGGATGTTGCCCAGCACCTTCGCACCAGCGCCGATCAGCACACCATCCTCGATCTTCGGATGCCGGTCGTCGTCTTCCTTGCCGGTGCCGCCCAGCGTCACCGAATGCAGCATGGAGACGTTATCGCCCACCACGGCGGTTTCGCCGATCACGATGGAATGGGCGTGGTCGATCATGATCCCGCGCCCGATACGGGCGGCAGGGTGGATGTCGATCCCGAAGCATTCCGAGACGCGCATCTGGATGAAATAGGAGAAATCCTTGCGCCCCTGCTGCCAGAGCCAATGGCCCACGCGGTAGGCCTGCATGGCCTGAAAGCCCTTGAAGAACAGAAGCGGCTGCAACATGCGGTGGCAGGCCGGATCGCGCTCCAACACCGCCACGATATCGGCGCGCGCGGCCTGACCGAGGCTCGGATCAGCGTCATAGGCCTCATCTGCGATCTCGCGCAGGATCTGCTCGCTCATCTCGCTCGACGCCAGCTTCGAGGCGATCCGGTAGGACAGCGCACGCTCCAGCGAACGGTGGTGCAGGATACAGGCGTGCACGAGGCCACCGAGCAGGGGCTCATCGTTCACCGCCCCATGGGCTTCGTCCCGGATCCGGGTCCAGACCGGATCCACCTGTTGCACCTGTGTGCGTGTTTCAGCCATCACGTGTTCCTTCTCACTCCGCTCACCCTACAACAGGTAAGCCGAAGCGACCAAGTTCAAAGGGGTGATGGAGGGTATAAGCAAACAGGATGAAAGAAGACAGGCACTTTTCCGTCAGCCGGGCGGCGTGCCGCTGGCGGGGCCCAGCGCCTGCAACAGGCCGATGGCCTCGGCCCGCGCCTCGGGCTGCGCCCAGTCCCAAGGTACCCGCGCCCCCTGCCGCAGGCTTGCCGCCGCCGCCATCAGGCTGCCGCCGCCAAACTCCGGGTGAAGGCGCCCTTCCGCGCGCCGGTAGCGCTCGGCCTCCACGGCCCGCGCCAGAAGCTCTGCGCGCAACGCGCGGCGCAGCTCCGGTGGCGCGGCCAGCAGGCAATCGAGCACCGCAAGGATATCATCCGTCCGTATGCCCAAGAGGTCAGGCGTCCGGCAGGCCGAGTTCCAACACATGCAGGGCAAAGCGCACCGTACCGCCCGCGAAATCGCCACCATTGGCGGTGAGCAGCAGGGGCATGGCGCTGTAATAGGTCGTCGGGCTGCCCAGCATCCCGCGCATCCACGAGGCCGCTCCTGTGCCAAGGCCTGAGCCGAACTGCGTGGGCGAGCCGCCCACCCCGACGGACCAATCGGCCAGCGTGCCGGTGATCGCATCCATCACCCGCCCCGTCAGGCCGAAGACCATGGCATTGGCCGGGATGTTGACGCTGGTCTGCGAGGTCGCCCCAGCGGCAATCACGTGATCAAACTCGATCACGCGCATCCCCAGCTGAGCCCCGCCGGGCGCGCGCGCCACGGCATGAGCCCGCCATGCGCCGCCGTGAAACAGGCTCCGGGCGGCGGTATCGGCCACGAAGGCGCGCCAGCCCTCCTGCGGCGTGGCAAACTCCCAGCCGCCGTTGGAGAAAGTCGCCACCTTGCCCTCTTGCCCAGCCCAGTCGTTCACCGCGCCCACCGGCACGGCATAGGCATCGCCCTCCTCCACTAAGGTGGGCGGCACGGTTTCGCTCACCGATTTTAGCGTCAGGTTCACCAGCGCATCCAGCCGCGCGAGGCCTTCGTTCACCGTCACATGTTTCTGCGCCTGCGCTGCCTCCAGATAGGGCAGCCCGAGTCTCTTGCTGTCAGCCATCGAGTTCGATCCTTGTAAACAAACCTGCGCCGAAGCGCGCCGAAACCTGTGCCACGCTCACCGCCGGAGCGCTCAGCGGCCCGTCGGCCGCCTGCGCGGCGGCGGTATAGAGGTAGGCGGGGCTCGCGAGCGGCTCTTCCCGCACCACGGTGCCCCCGTCCATCACGCGCAGCAGGTAGCTTTCGCTCTCCTCGCCCAGAGGCACCTCGGGCACCTCCCAGCTGTCGCCGTCAATGCGCGTGCGCCGCGCCCAGCGGATCGCCAGATCCCCATTGGCCTGTGCTTTTGCGCGCAGGTGCGCCGGCGCGAAGGGCCTGAGCCCGACCCCGGAAAACGCTGCCGTTTCATGGACATAGGCCGGGTGATCATAGGCCAGCGTAGCCGGGCCGATCCGGTAGTGGCGTTCCCGGTTCCGCGCCGAACTGGCCAGCGAAATCTGCGTCGCCGCGCCATCGAGCAGCACCACGTAGCTGCCCACGGGCCACTCCTGCGGCATCAGCGCATCGCTGCCCAACTGGCCCCGCAAGCGGCCCGACAGCTCATAGAGCCCCTCGCCCACAAGCTGTGCGTCGCTGAACTGCAGGATCTCCCAGTTCTTCGGCGTGCCATCGCCAATCGCCACCGCATTGGCCCCGCTCAAGACCTGCGCCCAAGCGGCAGAGGACACAGCCCCGCCGTAAAACCGCACCCGCAGCGCCGCACCCCGATCCCGCCTGCCCGGCGCGGCGGCCAGTAGCGGCGTCTCCGTCACGCCCATGATCGAACCAAGCTCCAGCAAGGTGTTGAGCTGGTAGCCCGCATCGGTTTCCGCATCGAACACCGCAACAGATCCGGGCCAGGGCACCGCCGCCACCGCCAGATGCGGCGCATGGGGCACCTCTTCGCCCGTCATGAGCGGCAGATCCAGAAACAGCGGAAACACGGGAAGCGCAGGCAGGAACCCAGCCAGCGCACCGGGAGCATCCGCCTCGATCCGCTGGCGATAGATCGCGGGCTCCACGCGCGTGGCCTCCAGCGCGAAAGCGCCCGAGCCAAGCACCTGATCCACCCTGTAGCGCCCTACCGCGCCCGGCAGTTCCACCACATCGCCCGCGCCCACGCCCAGCGCCGAGGGCGGCAGTGCGAAACGGGCCGCATCCCGCGCCACCCGCGCCTCGCTCAGATGCCGCGTGGTGAGCGCCCGCCCTTCAGACCGGGTGAACACGATCGGTGCCTCGCTTTCCGAAACCGTCTCGGCACTTTCGCCCGGCATCACCGTCTCGGCGCTGCGCACCTCATAATCCCGATCCGCCTCGATGAAAGTGAAGCGCACCCGGCCCGCCAGTTCCGTATCGGCGCGGCGGCTCAAGGAAAGCGCGGTCTCCTGCTCCTCCGTCAGCGCCATGGCGTCGGCCTCGATCACGTGATCCACATCGCCCGTGCGCATCTTAAACGACAGCACTCCGTCGCGCTCCACCCCATCCACCCCATAGGTCAGCAGCAAGGGCTGCAGGGCCGCGCGCCCGGTGCCGATCTGATCCACCTGATAGCCACGCAGATAGCCGTAGAGCCCCGATGTATCGCACCCCTCAAGGCCCGAGCGTACGCAGATCTCTTCCACCACCGAGGCCAAGCTGCGCCCCGCCGTGCGCCCGTTCAGCCAATGGCCGCGCGCGTAGTTTTCGCCATCGCTCCAGGCCTCCGGCGAATTGGGAAAATAGGGATAGGGCCGCGCATCCCAGGCCCAGAGATGGGCCCGGCTCATATCCACCATCGGCGCGCCGTATTCGCTGCTCACCGGGTTGGCCGCTTCATCCCCCCAATGCAGCGCCATCGCGCGGATGTATTGCATCTGGATCAGATCATCCCGCCCCCCATTTGAGTAATGCGGCAGCGCGGATTCCGAGCTTTTCGGGTCCAGAAACTTGTTGGGCTGGTTGGTGCCGAAATGGATCGCGGCACAGCCGTATTCGGTGAAGCGGATCGGCTTGCTCTCCGGCAGCCAGCCAGTCGGCGCGGCCTGCCGCACCCCGCCGATGCGCTCGTGATGCGCATTCTGCCACCAGCCGCGCAGATCCTTGTAGCGGAAGATCCAATCTTCCCCATGCGCCCCGTCGCTGATCGGCACCCGCGCCTGATCCTGCCGCGCCCGCTCGGTGGGGTAATACCACGCATAGCCCTCGCCCCCGGCCACATTCGCGCGCAGGTACTCAAGGCTGTAAAGGCTGCCCCACCCCGCATCGGCGTGATCCTGGCCCTCGCGCCAATCCGAAAGCGGCATGTAATTGTCGATCCCGATGAAATCGATCTCTGGCGCCGCCCAGAGCGGATCGAGGTGGAAATAGACATCCCCGCTGCCATCCGCCGGGTGATAGCCGAAATACTCCGACCAATCCGCCGCGTAGGAGATCTTGGTCTCCGGCCCCATAATGGCGCGCACCTCGGCGGCCAGTTGGATCAGCTCTGCAACGGCTGGGAAGCCGCTTGCCCCGCGCACCTGCGTTAGGCTGCGCATCTCCGAACCGATGCAAAAGGCATCTACCCCGCCTGCGAGCGCGCAAAGATGGGCGTAGTGCAGGATGAACCGGCGGTAGGAATATTCTGCCGGGCCGATGTAACTCACCGTGTCAGCCCCGGTGCTGAAATGCCCCGGCTGCGCGGCCCCGAAAAAAGCCGCCACCTCGGCCTCCGCCGCCGCGCCGCCATCGGGCGAGCCCGCCTGACCAGGCGCTTTCGACAGTGTGATCCGCCCCCGCCACGGCAAAACGGGCTGCTCGTCGCCCTGCCCCCAAGGGTCCGGCAGACCATTGCCCGCCAGTTGCTCCATCAGGATGAAGGGATAGAACATCACCTCCTGCCCCCCGGCGCGGATCTCCTGAATGGCCTGGATCACCGAGGCATCAGACGGCGTGCCGCCATAGACAGGCCGTGCGTCACCATCCAAAGGCACCGTGCCGATGCTGCCCCGCGTCTCGCCATCCACCCGCCAGACCTGCGGCTTGCCCTCCGCCAGCGTGTGCTCGGCGCGCGGGCGCAACCCGCAATGGCCCATGCGCAGATCGTCGCCAAACCAACTCACGATCAGCGAAACCGAGCCACAAGCCGGCAGTTCCTCGCGCAGGGCGTCCATCGACACGAGGAAATCCGGCCGGTCCTGCGGCGTGTTCACATTGGCCGACCGCGCCTCGCCCAGCCCATGCGGGTAATGGACCTCTTCCGTCGCCAGCGCATATTCGCCGGTGCCCGGGATCAGCGCCACCGCGCGCACCGCCTGCGCCGGATCGCTTTCACCGCCCGGATCCTCTTCGCGCGCCGGGCGCAGCACCTCGAAGCTGAACTGCGGAAAGCGGTTGCCGAACTGGGTGATGTCCAGATCCTCGAACACCACATAGGCAATCCCCCGGTAGGCCGGCGCTTGGCCAGTGCCCTCCACCGCCTCGATCTTCGCATCCGGCAGCTGATCCTCGGTGCCGCGATAGACCCGCATGTTGAGGCCGCTCATCGCCACCTCAGTGCCATCCGCCCAGACACGCCCCACCCGCGCGATCTCGCCTTCACACAGCGCCACGGCCACGCTCACGCTGTAGCTGTAGTCCTTCGTAGTAACCTTCGGCCCGCCGCCCTTGCCGCCCGATTTGCGCTTGGTGACATGCTCCTCAAAGCGCGTTGCCCAAATCACCTGACCCGAGATCCGCACCCGCCCGTAAATCTGCGGGATCGCGCGCCCCTCGCTGGCGCCCGTCAGCCGGAAACGATCCACCCGCCCCGTCTCCACCGTCTGCGAGCCGCCGCCCAGAACCTGCTGATCCACCACCCGGCCAATCGTGGCTCCCACGGCCTGACCGATCACGGCGGCAGAGATGCCCAGAACGCTGCCCCCGATGGCACCGCCAACAGCCGCCCCCACAGCGGCAAGAGCCAAAGTCGCCATCTGTCACTCCTTGGTTTCTAAGGTGTCGGGAAAGGCAAAGCGCGCCACCAGCCGCCGCGCCCAAGGGGCACTGAGCGGGCTTTCGATCACGCCATGGCCCGTGTAGGCATGGATGAAGGCCGGGGCGCTGCCCGTGAGGCTCTGCAGCCCCAGATGTTTGGCAACGCCGCCCTGCCGCATCCGAAACAGCAGCACATCACCGGGCGCGGCCTTGCACAGCGGCTTTTCACAAAGCACCCCCCGCGCAGCCTCCCACAGCGCCTCGCTGCGCGCCGCTTCGTTCCAGTCGGCGGTGTAGGGCGGCACAGGAGCAGGCTCCTGCCCAACCACCCCGCGCCAGACCCCGCGCAGCAGCCCGAGGCAATCCGCCCCGCCGCCCCGGCAGCTGGCCTGATGCACATAGGGCGTGCCAAGCCAGAGCCGCGCCTCCGCGACGATCGCCGCCCCCGGCCCGCTCATCGCGCCATCTTCCCGCCGGAAGTGTTCTTGCCCTGCACCGGGTAGCTCAGAAGCCAGTCTTCACCCGGAATATGCGGAAAACCCCGGAAACTGGCGAAATTGGAAAACTTGTACCGGCAGGTCTCCGCGGATTTATCACAGCCCGCCTCAAGGCGCAGCATATCCCCCGGCAGAACCTCCGCCCGCAGTGCCTCCCAAGTTTCGATCACGCGCTGCCCGTCCAGAAAGCGATCCGCCTTGATGCGGGCCGACAGCCCCTCCGCCGCCCCCGACAGCACACGCAAACGGCCATGGGTGAACCAGCCAGTGTCAAAGCCAGTGAAATCCTCAAAAGCGAAGCGCTGGTTGCCCGACACCTCTTCCGCAGCCCGCTCCGCGTGCCGCAGCGGCGAGCCGAGATCCACCCCGCAGTGCGCATCCCCCAGCACCGCGCCGCAGCGCTTCTGATAACTGCGCCCCTGCACTTGGTTGAGCAAGTCCGAAAGCCCGCGCAACTCCGCCTGAAACGCGCCCTTGCCCTGCTGGATGTCACCGATGCTGCCGCGAAACTGCAGGTGGCGCTGCGCCGGTGCGCCCCAGTTCACAAGCCAGGCCTTCACCTCGGCCCCGTCAAAGCGCCCCGCCAGCAGATCGGCCTCCGTCACCGCCTCATCCGACAGCACCCCCATCGCTTCGGCATTGTCCACCGAGAGCCCGGTGGATTGCTGCAAAGCGCCCGGCGCAAGCCCGCTGCGCGCTTTGAAGGTCAGCCCCTCGAACTGAAGGTCTTCATCGTGATCGGTGAAGCCAAACCGCTGCCCATCGCGCCGCGCCACCTCCCAGCAGCGGCACACCGTCGTGGCACCGCCCTGCAGGTGCGCCAGAAACTCCGCATCCACCGCCATCAGAGCCGCACCTCCACCACGGGAACGCTCAGCGCGTCCCCAGCCTGAAAACTGGCGACCGAGGTCTGGATCCGGTCGGTGTCAAACCGCACCGGCACGTCGAACTCGAAACCCGCCGACACCGCCACGCCGATATCCGGCGGCACGTCAAACAGGATCTGCCCGCCCGCCGTATCGACCTCGAAATCCACACCCTCGCGGCGGTCCTCGCCCTCGATCGCCGCCACAACGGTGCCAGACACCAGCTTGCGAATGGGCCGCAGGTAGCTTTCCCCGCCCGAGGCATAGGCCTTGATCACCGGAAAGGCCGTGCGCACCCCATCGCCGGTGCCGATCACCTGATCGGTGGGCGTGATCGCCTTCGAAGGCACAGCGGAGCGAAAATCCGACCAATCCTTCCAGCGAAAGCCAAACAGCTGGCCGCGCCGCGCCTCGAAGAAGGCGATCAGCGTCTCGATATCGTCAAGCGAGCGCATCCCCACCCCCGCATCATAACGGCGGCGCGCATGGGCCCAGGGCGCGTTGCGCTCCTCATAGCCATTGGCCAGCGTCACGATCTCGGTGCGCCGCTCCGGCCCGCCGACCGAGCCGAAACTCAGGTTCGCCGGAAATCTGACCTCGTGAAACCCCATCTCGCTCTCCTTGTCCTACCGGAACCGCGCGCCACGGCTCAGGGCGCGCTCCATCTGCGCCGCGATCTGCGTGCGCGAGCGGGCAAAACCCTGCGCATCCGGCGTGTTCACATGCATCACCACGTTGATCGGGCGTCCGCCGCCGCTCACCGCCACCCCAAGGCGGCCATCCGCACCCCGGCGCAGCGGCATGATCGCCTCCGGCCCCGCCTCGCCCATCAGCCCGGTGCCGCCGCGCATGGGAAAAGCCACCGGCCCCGTCACCACGCCGCCAGAGGCAAACGGCATCACCCGGCCTTGCGAGAACGGCGCGCCGTTCTCAAAGGGCAGAAGGTTTGAAACCGTGCCCGACACCACCGAGGCAATCGTGCCCCCAAGCTGCTGCGTCACCGGCTTGATCGCCGCGCTGTAGGCTGCATTCACCATCGAGCGCGCGATGCCCTCCAGAGCGTCCGACAGCTTGGCCCCGTCGAAAACCAGCCCGTCAAAGGCCCGGCGCAACCCGCCCGAAAGGCTGCGCGACAGCGTGCCAGCTTCCGTGCCTGCCGCGCCGATGCTGCCGCGCACCCGCTCCAGCTCGGCCCCGAAGATGCCCGTCACGGTTGCCACGCCACCCAGCGTCGCCTCCAGCGCGTCCAGTTGATCCTCGAACGTGTCGATCCCGCTGATCTCATCGCCCATCTGTGCACCCTTTCTCAGGTTCGGCGTCCGTTGCATCCGGGTAGAGCGCCCGCAGCGCCTCCAGCCCGTCGCGCCCCATCGGGCCCGCGCATACACCAAGCCCCGCCATCAGGCGCAGCTCGTGGGGCGTCAGCGCCCAGAAGTCTGCTGGCCGAAGGCCCAACCCCCGCAGGCCAAGCTGCAAGAGCGCCGCCCAGTCCAGCCCCTGCGGCTCAGCCATCCCCAGCACCGGTGTCTGGTCCGGCTCCAAAGGCCCGCGCCAGAAGCTCGGCAGCCACTTTCGCCGCGCCCACCGGGCCACCGGCAATCTCGGCCCCCAGCAAGGCCTCCGCAGTGCCCTGCCAGCCCCCGCCGCGCAGCCCCGCCACGAGCACCGCAAGGATGTCGCGCGTCGCGAAGGCACCGCTCTCAAAACGCTGCGCCACCTCCAGCACGCTGCCTGCGCCAAGCGCGGCCTCAAGCTCGGCCAGCGCGCCCAGCGTCAGCTTGCAGATGTGCTCCTGCCCATCGACAACCAGCGCCACTTCTCCGGCCCAGGGGTTCGCCATCAGAGCGCGGTAAAGCTCAGCGCCGAAGCCGAAGCCAGCGACAGCTCATAGGTCGCCTCGCCATTGTGGCTGCCGGCATATTCGATCGCGGTGACCTGAAACGCCCCCTGCACCACGCCGAAATCCGGGATGATCACCTGAAAATCGGGCGTCTCGCCGTCGAAAAAGATCTGCCGCGTGCGTTCGTCGGTGCCCTCATCGCGAAACACCCCCGCGCCCGAAATGGCCGCGCTTTTCACTCCTGCGCCGGAGAGCAGTTCACGCCACCCCCCCTGGCTTTCAAGGCTCGTCACATCCACCGTCTCGGCGTTGAAACTCAGCCGCGTGGCGCGCAGCCCCGCGATGGTCTCGAATTGCCCGCTCCCGGTGAGGTCGAGCTTGATCAACATGTCCTTGCCGTTCTGGGCTACCATGGCCAGATCTCCAGTCTTGTCAGTTGCTTAACCGGCCTTCCTCAGACCGTATCCTCGATGCGCGCCACAAAGCGCAGATCCACCTGCCGCCGCTGCCCACTGCCGCTCTTGAAGGCCCGCGCGCGGCGAAACCGCAGCGAGATCAGCGCCCCGCGCGCAAGGCTCAGCGGCGCATCCTGCAGCAGGTCCGTGATGGAGCCCGCCACCGCTTTCACCGCGTGAAACCCCCCGGCCTCGCCGATCACCCGGATTAGCAGATCGTGGCGGCTGCCCGAGACCTGCGCGTCCGAGGCATCGCGCACCTCGCCTTCCCCCAGCAACACGTAGAGCGGCGGCACCGCGCCCTGGGGCGGCGTGTCGTAGATCGCACCGCCCACTTGCGCCGCCAAGGCGGCATCGGCGGTGAGATGGGCATAGACGGCCTCCTGCAGCGCCGTGGCGGTTGCGTAGCTCATGCCTGTGTCTCCTCGCGCGTCTCGCAGATCAGGTAGCGCCCAGGCCCCTCGGCCTCGCTCACCGCCTCGATCAGGTAAATCCGCCCACCCTCGCGAAAGCGCTGGTGCGGTTTGGGGCGCGCCGGGCTGCCCGGAGCCGCCGCGCGCACAAGGATGCGCTGCCGCTGGGTGGACAGCGGCCCCGCCACAGCGCCCTGCTCCCGCCCGCTGCGCGCCTTGACGGATGCCCAAAGCACGCCTTCCTCGGCCCAGCTTTCAGTGAAGCCCCCGGCCCCGTCGGCCGTGCGCAGAGGGCTTTCCAGCACCATGCGGCGGTTCAGAACCGGCGGCTTCATTGCGCATTCCCCCCGAAGAGGCGCACCGTGAAGTAAGGGGCCAGAAGCCCGTTCACCTGCGTAGGCCAGGCCCCGCCGCCACCATCGGGCGTGCGGTTTTCATAGAAGAAAGCGGCCAGCGCAAAGATCGCCTGCCGCAGATCGGCGGGCAGCTCAGCCCAGGCCGGTGAAAACCCCGCCGTGAAGCGCAGCTCCGCCTGCCCGCCTGTCGGAATGCTTGGCAAGCTGCCGCTCACCGCCTCAAGGCGCGGGCGCTGCATGTCCTGCACAAGGGCGAAACGCGCCAGATCCACCGGCTCCACAGCCCCCGTCCTATCCCGAACGTTCATCTCCAGAAGCGCCGACACCGGAGCCACCGGCAGGCACTGCGCATCAAGCGCCCGCCAGCCATTTGTCACCCAAATGAACTCCCGCGCGTACACAGCCTTGCCCGTGCGCGCCTCCACCGAGGCCAGCGCCGCCCGCAAACAGGCCAGCAGCAAATCATCCTGCAGCCCATCATCGCTAAAGCCAGTGCCCAGCCGCAGGAACTCGCGAAACCCGGCCAGCGGCAGATTTGCATCGGCGATGGCCGTCACTTCCGAAAGCTTCATCCTCTTGCCCTCTCCCCTTGGCCGCCGCGCGGCGCAAAACTGTGAAACATCGTCCCCAGACCGGCACTCCCGGCCCAATGGGCGCGCGCATCGGCTCCGAAAAGCCGTGCCCCAGCGCGCGCCCCACCCCTTCCGCTCCCACCCTCAGGCACGGGCGGAAAGCTCACGGATCAGGCCACGCCGAACTTCAGAAGCTTGATCGCCTTGAAGTCGCTCACATCGCCGCCCACGCGCTTGGTGGCGTAAAACAGCACATGCGGCTTGGCCGAGAAGGGATCCCGCAGCACGCGCAGATCCGGGCGTTCGGCGATGGTGTAACCGGCGGCGAAATCACCGAAGGCAATCGCCGTGGCATCGGTGCCGATGTCGGGCATGTCCTCGGCCACAAGCACCGGGTAGCCCATAAGCCGCGCCGGCTCGCCCGCCGCCAAGCCGTCCGACCACAGGAAGCGCCCGTCGGCGTCCTTCATCTTGCGCACCGCGCCGGCCGTCTTGGAGTTCATCACGAAGGTCGCATTGGCGCGGTATTCCGCCCCCAGCGCATAGACGACATCCACGATGGCATCGGCCGGCTTCAGCGAGTCGAAATCGCCGTCCACCCCCGTTGCCACATAGCCCAGGCTGCCCCAGGCCCAGCTGTCGTCATCCACCACTGAATGGGTCAAGAAGCCCGTGGGCTTGTCCACGCCGTTGCCTGAAACGAAGGCCGCGGCTTCGGCGCGGGCAAACTTGTGGGCAATGCGCCCCGCCAGCCAGCCCTCGATGTCGAAAGCGCTGTCATCCAGCAGCCGCTGGCTCGCCTTGGGCAGCGCCGAAAGCTCGTGCAGCGGAATGGTGATGCGGTCAATCTGCGGCGTGTCCGTCTCACCGCTCGTGGCCGTTTCCGTGGCCCAGCCCGCACCGGCATCGGTGTGGTCGATCAGCACGTCGAAGGAGGTCGCCTCCACCCGCACCACATTGGCAATCGCCCGGACCGAGGCCGTGGCCGAGAGCGTGCTCTTGATGGTGTCGGCCGTCTCCGGGTCCACCAGGTAGCCGCCATCGGCCGCCACCACGCTCGAAAGCGCCTTGCCCTCCAGCTGCAGCCCGCGCAGCGCGTCGTCATCGCCCGAACGCAGGTAGGCGTTGAAGGCCTTCTTGTGCGGAACCTCCGGAGCCCCCGCGGCAAGCAGGGGGCGGTGGGCAGTCATCGTCTTGCGGTCCAGCATGGTCAGTCGCTCTTCATGTTGTTGCAGCTTTGATTTCACTTCGCCGTTCATCGCGTTGATATCGCTCACGAAGTCGCCAAGCGCAGCGCGCAGGGCTTCAGCGTCGGAGGCGGTCTCCCGCCCCGTCCGGGCTTCACTCATCTCATCACCCTTTTCTCTGGTTCAGGTCGCGGGGGGCTTGCGCAGCCGGCGTCCGGCATCCCGGATGGCATCCGCCAGCTCCATAAGGCCCGTCTGCGCGCGCGCGTCCCCCTTGGCACCGACACGGGCTTGCGGCAGCATCGGGAAGGTCACCAAGGACACCTCCCAAAGCTCCAACTCGATCAGACGGCGGCCGCCGCCTTCGTTCTTCTGCGCACGTTTCGTGCGGTAGCCGATGGAGAGCCCGTCGATCGCGCCGGCCTCGATCAGCCGCGCCGCCTCCGCGCCCTTGGCCACATCGGTCAGCAGACGGCCCTTTACCCAGAGCCCCCGCGCGTCCTCGCGCACCTCGTCCCACAGGCCGATGGGCTGGGTCGGGTCATGCTGCCAGAGCATCTTCACCCGCCGCCCCGAGGCCGCCAGATCGGCAAGACAGGCCCCGTAGGCCCCGGCCTCCACCACATCGCCGCCCTGATCCACCGCGCCGAAAAGCGAGGCATAACCCTCGATCACCGCGCCATCGCGCACCACCAGCTGCTGCTCCGGCGCGCAGTATTTCCTTTCCAGTTCAAATGCATCGCCCATGGCGCCCCTCTCCTTCATCCACCGCTTCCCGGCACCAGCCCCAGAAGCGTCACCGTCGCCTGCGCCAGGATCACCGCCGCCACGCCGTAAACCGTGACCCAAAGCCGGCGCTCCAGCCGTTCGATCAGCCCTTCGATCCGCGCCAGCTGGCCCTCCAGCAGGCCAAACTGCATCTCCGTGATCCGCTCGTTGGCCTCGATCCGCGCCGAGGCCGCGCCGAAACTGTCATAGAGAAACCGGCTTCCTGTGCTCCCGGCCTCCCGGGTCATGGGGCCTCCGTGTCCTCAGGCAGCCCGAGCAGCCGCCGCTTTTCCCGCTCCGACAGAAAATCCGCCGCCGCCACCCGCGCCCATTGCTTGTCGCGCTCCTCCGCGAGCGCGGGCACCTGATCCAGATCCGGCTTCAGCTCCAACGCCTCGCCATAGCGCGCCGCCAGCCAGCTGCCCACCGAGGCCGCCACCCGCGCCGCAAGCGGCAGCACGGTGAGCCTGTAGAAGGCCCGGTTGGCCTCCTGGTAGTTGGCGTAGGTTGCATCGCCGGTGAGCCCCAGCAGCATCGGCGGCACCCCGAAGGCCACCGCGATCTCCCGCGCTGCGGCCTCCTTGGTTTTCTGAAACTCCATGTCCGAGGGCGAAAACCCCATCGGCTTCCAGTCCAGCCCACCTTCCAGCAGCATCGGCCGCCCCGCATTGGCCGCCCCCTGATGGTAGGAAAGCATCTCATCCTGCAGCCTTGCGTATTGGTCCGCCGAGAGCGTCGCCTGCCCGTCCAGCCCGCGATAGACCAGCGCGCCCGAGGGCCGCGCTGCGTTGTCCAGCAGCGCCTTGGACCAGCGCGAGGCCGCATTGTGCACATCCACCGCCTGCGCCGCCGCCTGCATCGGCGAAAGCCCGTAGTGATCGTCCTGCGGATGGAAACTGCGCAGATGGCACACAGGGCTTAAGCCGCCACTGGCATCAAACCGGTGCTTGCGCCCGCCCACGCTGTACTCATAGGCAATCGGCCAGCCGTCGCTGCCGGGGATCAGCGCCATCCGGTCGGAGCGCAGCACATGCAGCTCCAGCGGCAACCCATCCTCGCCCGCCACCGCTTCCAGATAGCCGTTGCCCGTCAGCACGAGCTGGCCGTAAAGCGCCTCCATCAACTCGGCGCGGCTCTGCGCAAGATTGGGGCGGCGCAGCAAATCCAGCATCGGATGCACCTCGTAGCGCTCTTGCCGGCTCTGCAGCACCAGAGGCAGCGCCGCGGCGGCCTCCGCGATCAGCTTCACCGCGCGAAAGCCTACCGGGTTCCCGGCAAAGCCCGTCTTCGTCAGCGTCGCCGCATCCCGCGGGCTCCAAGCCACGCGGCCCGCCCCGTGATAGGCGATCACCGGCCCCGCTGCCGAGGCCTTCGCCTCCGGTGCCGCCGCGCTGTCTTTCGATGTTTTCCGAAAGATGCCGAATGCCATGCCCCCAAGCCCCTCTTCGCTATGACCCGCCATGCTTGCCGCGTGGCAGGTCTCGTTTCGAACTTGAGGGCATCCTGCCGCAAAGGGTTTAAGAGCGGTTAAAGCGTGCGTACGCGGGGGTTGCCCCAGCTTGTCGCGGGCAGCAGCACCAGATCGTGCAGCGCCCAGACAAGCGCATCCACCCGGTCCGGCGAACCCCTGCCCTCAAAGCCCTTCAGCGTCATCTGCAGCATCTGTGCTTCCAGCGTGTCGAGCCCTGCCGCATGGTGCACCCGGCCCTGCTCGTAAAGCGCCGCCACCGGCTCGGCCCGCGCCGCCTTCCCGCGCGAGGCGCGCACGCCGCGATAGGGGATGTTGGGGGCTACCTGCCGCAACACGCTCTCCACCATGTCGCCGCCCTGATTGACCTCCGCCACCACGCGCTCCGCGCCATAGGCCTCGGCCATCTCGGCCACCACGCCCGCCCAGACGGCCGGGCTCGCGCCCTTCACGCTGGCATCCCGCAGAATGGAAGCCCGCCAGCTTTGCGGCGGCCCCTCCATGCTTACCCCCGCCACGATGATCCCGCATTCGTCCGAGGCCGCATGGCCTGTCACCGGCGGGTCCACCGCGATCACCACGCGATCCACCGACAGCGGCTTGGCCTTGCGCGCCGCCTCGATGGCCCCTTCCGTCCAAAGCGCCCCGTCGCGATCTTCCAGCAAGACGCCATCCAGCTCCTGCCGTGCCAGCCGCGTGCCCGCATAGCGCGCGCGCACCTCCTCCAGAAAGCTGTCGGCCAGAAAGGCGCGGTTGGACTCCGTCGGCGCATGGGTCATCACGGTGGAGGGGTTGTCCAGAATCGCGCGCAGCACCGGCACATTCTTGGGCGTCGTCGTCACGCATTGGCGCGGCTCCGAGCCCAGCCGCAGCGCGAACTGCAGCATGTCCCACGTCTTCTGCGCCTTCTTCCACTTCGCCAGCTCATCCGACCACGCCGCATCAAACTGTGGCCCCCGAAGCGAGTCCGGGTCATGCGCCGAATAGACCTGCGCCACCGCGCCATTGGGCCAGACAAGCCGCTTGCGCGTGGCCTCCCACACCGGGCGGCGATCCGGCGGCGAACAGGCCAGAATGCCGCTTTCGCCAAACACCATCACCTCGCGCACCTGCTCGATGGTCTCGCCCACCAGCGCCACCCGGCGCGAACGCCCCGGATCCATCGGGCGCGGCCCTTCCACCTCGCCGCGCACCCATTCTGCGCCTGCGCGGGTCTTGCCCGCGCCACGCCCGCCCATGATCACCCATGTGCGCCAATCGCCCTCCGGCGGCAGCTGATGGTCATAGGCCCAGAACTCGAAGAGATAGGGCAGCGCCAGCAGCGCGCCTTCGCTCAAGCCTTCAAGGAACTCAATCTGAAGCTCGGGCGGCTCTGAGGCAATCCAGCCTGCGGCCGATCTCATCGCGCGCCGCGTCGAAATCGACGGCGAAGTCATGGACAATTCCTGCGTCTTTTCGGCGGAGTTTTTCAACGTTTTCCCTTTCCCTGAAAGCGATCTGCAAAGCCGCCCCCGCATCGCGGACGGTCTTCGTGGTTTCCGCCAAGTCCTTGAACTCGCCGGCCTCCAGCTGATTGGTCAGCGCCCGCACCGTGCGGATCAGGCGCTCCAGATGTTCGTTGGCCGCGGCGAGGATGTCGTCCTGCGCCGTTGGGCCGCCAAGAGGTGTGATAAGTGACATGCTGTATGTTCTGGCCCCCGGACTGCTGCTCGCGCTGGCAGGCGTGCACGCAAATGCAAAACGGCACCCGGTTGCCCGGATGCCGTTCACGCCTGTACCAGCGTGCCTAGAGGTATAGCCCAGAGCGCGCGCTGGGTCAAATTTTACGCCTTAACAAAGGCTTACTGGTTCGCGCGCTCCGCCTCGATCTTGCGCCATTCCGCAACATTGCGGTTGTGCTCTTCCAGCGTCCGCGCAAAGGCATGCCCGCCGGTGCCATCGGCCACGAAGAAGAGCAGATCGGTGCTTTCCGGGCTCACCGCGGCCTCGATGGAGGCCCGGCCCGGGTTGGCGATGGGTGTCGGGGGCAGCCCCTCGATCACATAGGTATTATAAGGGGTTGCAGCGCGAAGTTCACTCTGCCGCAGGCCCCGGCCAAGCGTGCCCTGCCCGTTGGTGATGCCGTAGATCACCGTCGGGTCCGTCTGCAGGCGCATGCCTTGGTTCAGACGGTTGGTAAAGACGCTGGCCACCTGCCCGCGCTCTTCCGGTACCCCGGTTTCCTTCTCGATGATAGACGCCAGCACAAGCGCTTCTTCCGGCGTCGAGATCGGCAGGCCGGTATCCCGGTTGGCCCAGGCCTCGGCCAGAATGAGCGCCTGCTTCTCTTCCATCCGCGCCAGCACCACGTTGCGATCCGTGCCGGGCCGCACCTCGTAGCTGTCGGGCGCAAGCATCCCTTCCGCAGGGATCTCCGTCACTTCGCCTTCAAGGAAATCGATCGCGTTCAGCGCATCCACCACCTGCCACGAGGTCACCCCCTCGGCCATGGCGATCCGGTAGCGCACATCGCCATCCGCGCGCGCCTCGGTGTAGGCCTCAGGCGCCTCATCCACCTTGGGATCAAAGGCCGTCGTCATCTCATAGGCATTGGTCGCCGGATCCAGCTCGCGCAGCTGCAACTGGCTGCTCACAACACCGATCCGGTAAACAACCTCCGTGCCGCAGGTCGATTGCCCGCCGCGCGTCACGATGTCCACGATCTCTTCCATCGATGTGCCTTCCGGCACAAGGAACGAGCCCGCCTTCAGATCTTGTGTCTTGTCTTCGTAATCCGCGCCAACGCGGAAGATCAGCCCGTTGCTGATCGCCCCGTCCGCAAGAAGAGACTCCGATACCCGGCTGAAATTGCTCCCGGATTCCACGCGCAGGCAGATCGCCTCCCCCAGTGGCCCCGGTCCGCGATACTGGCTGTGCGCCCAGCCGAGCACGGCGGCGATGCCAAGGCCCGCCACGATGCCCAGCGTCAGCGCATTCGACGCAATACTGCGCCACATCAGTCAGACACCTTCCCCAGCACGAGCGAGGCATTGGTGCCGCCAAAGCCGAAGGAGTTCGACAGCGCCACGTCGATCTTGCGTTTCACAGCGGCCTTCGGCGCGAGGTCCAGCTTTGCCTCCACATCCGGGTTATCGAGGTTCAGCGTCGGCGGTGCGATCTGGTCGCGCATCGCGAGGATGCAGAAGATCGCCTCCACAGCCCCAGCCGCGCCCAGCAGGTGGCCGATGGCGGATTTGGTGGAGGACATCGTCGCCGTAGCCGCCGCATCGCCCATCAGCCGCTCCACGGCGCCCAACTCGATGGTGTCGGCCATCGTCGAAGTGCCATGGGCGTTGATGTAGTCGATATCGGCCGGCGTCAGCCCGGCGCGCGCGATGGCGGCCTTCATGGAACGATAGCCCCCGTCGCCATCCTCCGACGGCGCGGTGATGTGATAGGCATCGCCCGACAGCCCGTAGCCCAGCACTTCGGCGTAGATCTTCGCGCCGCGCGCCTTGGCGTGCTCGTATTCTTCCAGCACCACAACGCCCGCGCCCTCGCCCATGACGAAACCGTCACGGTCCGCGTCATAGGGGCGGCTGGCGGCCTTGGGATCATCGGCGCGCTTGGTGGAAAGCGCCTTGCAGGCGTTGAAGCCGGCGATGCCGATCTCCGAAATCGGGCTTTCCGCGCCCCCGGCCACCATCACATCCGCATCGCCCAGCATGATCAGGCGGGCAGCATCGCCAATGGCATGTGCGCCGGTGGAGCAGGCCGTCACCGGCGCGTGGTTGGGGCCCTTGAAGCCGTAACGGATCGAGACCTGCCCAGAGGCGAGGTTGATCAGCGCAGAAGGAATAAAGAAGGGCGACACCCGGCGCGGGCCCTTCTCGGCCAGCAGTACGGCAGTGTCGGCAATCGAGGACAGCCCGCCAATGCCCGAGCCGATCATCACGCCGGTGCGCAGAAGCTCTTCTTCGTCGTCCGGCGTCCAGTCCGCGTCCTTCACCGCCTGAGCGGCCGCCGTCATGGCGTAGAGGATAAAGTCATCGACCTTGCGGCGCTCTTTCGGCTCCATCCAGTCGTCCGGGTTGAAGGTGCCGTTGCTGCCATCGCCCACCGGGATCTCGCAGGCGTATTTCGTCACCACGCGCTCCGGATCGAAACGGGTGATCGGCCCGGCTCCGGACTCCCCTGCAATCAGGCGGCTCCAGGTTTCTTCCACTCCGCAAGCCAGCGGGGTGACCATCCCAAGGCCCGTAACAACCACTCGACGCATTCTTGTGCCCCTTATCGTCCTTTTCAAAGTCGGCCACTGATACCCCGCCGGGGCCAAGGGGGGCAAGGGCAAGCGCAAGCATGGGCTGGAAATTCCCCATAGTCCGCCGATCTGCCCCCCAGAGCCGAAAAAGACCGAACCCCAGAATCAAAAACGGCGCCACCGGGGCGCCGCATTCGATCTTCCTGAAAGCGGTTAAGCTCAGGAGGCTTCGGTGATGAATTTCACCGCGTCGCCGAAAGACTGGATCGTCTCGGCAGCGTCGTCCGGGATCTCGATGCCGAACTCTTCTTCGAAAGCCATCACCAGTTCCACGGTGTCAAGGCTGTCTGCGCCGAGGTCATCGATGAAGGACGCGCCCTCAACAACTTTGTCCTCTTCCACACCCAGGTGCTCGACGACGATCTTTTTCACGCGATCTGCGATGTCGCTCATGTTCCATCCTCATTTTAACGTTTCGGGAGCGTTCCCGTCGGTTTCTTGCTATGCCCCGCGCGGGGCGCTCCTGCCTTCGCTGTCGCGAAGGATAACCGGAGCATCTGCTGACGCCCGGTCAAATCTGATCGGCCTATAGCACACCTTTTCAGAGAGGCAAATGCTTTCACCAAGGTTGTGCCGGAAGGCTGCAGCTGCGGCAAAGCCATGCTGCACAGTGCTCAGATAGGCTGCCCGAAGCCAAATTGTAAGCCCGGGCAGACAATCCAATCAGCCTAGCCTTACAGCATGGCCATGCCGCCGTTCACGTGCAGCGTGCTGCCCGTCACGTAGCCGGCCTCGGGGCTGGCGAGATAGAGCACGGCGGCCGCGATCTCTTCGGCTTCGCCCATGCGGCCTGCGGGCACCTGCCCGAGGATGCCGGATTTCTGATCGTCGGTCAGCTTGTCCGTCATTGCGGTGGTGATGAAGCCCGGTGCCACGGCGTTCACGGTGATGCCCCGGTTGGCCACCTCATAGGCGATGGATTTGGACATGCCGATCATCCCGGCCTTGGACGCCGCGTAGTTGGCCTGCCCGGGGTTGCCCGTTGCGCCCACGATAGAGGAGATGTTGATGATCCGGCCCCAGCGCGCCTTCATCATGCCGCGCATCACGCCCCGGCAAAGGCGCATGGTGGAGGTCAGGTTGATCTCCAAAACCCGCTCCCACTCCTCATCCTTCATACGCATGAAGATGTTGTCGGCGGTGATGCCCGCGTTGTTCACGAGGATATCGACGCTCCCCATCATCTCGGCGGCCTGTTTCGGCAGGTTGTTCACGGCCTCCGCATCGGAAAGATTGCAGGGCAGAACATGGGCGCGGCTGCCCAGTTCGGCGGCCAGCGCCTCCAGAGGCTCCACGCGGGTGCCCGAAAGCGCCACGGTTGCGCCCGCGCCGTGCAGCGCCTTGGCGATTGCGCCACCAATGCCGCCGGAAGCCCCGGTGATCAGGGCGTTTTTCCCAGTCAGATCAAACATATCTCAAACCTTCCTCAAGCTTCCTTGGCCGCCAGAACATCCTCCGGCGTGCCCACGGCGCGGGTGGCAATCTCGCGGTCGATGCGGCGAATCATGCCCGACAGCGCCTTGCCCGCGCCAATTTCCCAGATCTCGGTGACGCCCTGCGCGCCCATGAAGGCCACGCTTTCACGCCAGCGGACAGAGCCCGTCACCTGCTCAACCAGAAGCGAGCGGATCACGGCCGGATCGTCCACGGCATTGGCACGCACATTGGCCACGAGCGGCACCTTTGGCGCGGCGATCTCCACATCGTCCAGGGCTGCGGCCATCACATCGGCGGCGGGCTGCATCAGCGCGCAGTGGAAGGGCGCGGAAACCGGCAGCAGAACGGCGCGTTTTGCGCCTTTTCCTTTGGCGATCTCAACGGCACGTTCCACGGCTTCCTTGTGGCCCGACACAACCACCTGCCCCGGATCATTGTCATTGGCAGCCTGACAGACCTGCCCCTGCGCGGCTTCCTCGGCCACTTCGGTCGCAGCGGCGAAGTCCAGCCCCAGCAGGGCAGCCATCGCGCCCACACCCACCGGCACGGCGGCCTGCATCGCTTGCCCGCGCGTGCGCAGCAGGCGGGCTGTGTCGGCCACGCTCAGAGAGCCAGCCGCCGCCAGCGCGGAATATTCGCCAAGGCTGTGGCCCGCAACATAGGTGGCGAAGGTGATGTCGATGCCCTCGGCCTCAAGCGCGCGCATGGCGGCGAGCGATGTCGCCATCAGGGCCGGTTGCGCGTTCTGGGTCAGCGTCAGCTCGGCGATGTCGCCCTCCCAGATCAGGGTGGAGAGTTTCTCGCCCAGAGCCTCGTCCACCTCGTCGAAAATCGCCTTTGCGGCCGGATAGGCCTCCGCGAGCGCCTTGCCCATGCCGATGGTCTGCGCGCCCTGTCCCGGAAATACGAATGCCCGGCTCATGTCCCCTCCGATTTCTTGTTCTGTCGGTTTCTCTGGCCCGCTGATACCGCGCGGCCTTCCCCAAGGCAAACAAACTCCGCCCTCCTGCACAGAAGATCTGCGGCAAGGCGCATTCCGCTGCGCGCCCCTTCGCACTAGGTTGCCCTCCAAGTCAGACGAGCAGATGAGGATTCCCATGCCCCGCGCCAACACCGCCGACACCTACGGCAGCATCAGCAAGGCGTTCCACTGGATCACCGCGCTGCTGATCCTCACGCTCTTCCCGCTGGGCGTGATCGCCGAGAACCTGCCCTATGACACCAACGAGCAGCTGGCTCGCAAGGCGTGGCTCTTCTCGCTGCACAAGACGCTGGGCGTGACGGTCTTCTTCCTCGCGCTGACCCGGCTGCTCTGGACGGCCACACAGATTCGCCCGGCACCGCTGCACCCGGCCCGCAAGGCCGAGACCTTCCTCGCCGAAATGGTGCATGTGCTGCTCTATCTCTCCCTCGTCTTCGTGCCGCTGTCGGGCTGGCTGCACCACGCCGCCACCGAAGGATTCGCGCCGATCTGGTGGCCCTTTGGCCAGTCCCTGCCCTTCGTGCCGAAAAGCGAAGCGCTCGCGCATCTCTTCTCTGGCTGGCACTGGGTGCTGACGAAGCTGCTGCTGCTCGCCTTCGCGCTGCATATCGCCGGCGCGCTGAAACACGTGGTGATCGACAAGGACGATACCCTGCGCCGCATGGCCATCGGCAAGGCCCCGCGACAGCCCGCACCGCCGCGCCCCGCCCACAGCCGCGCGCCCGCTCTGGCCGGGATCAGCGCCTATGCCGCCGCGCTTCTCGCCGCCAGCGTGATGGCCTGGCCCACCGCCGCCCCGCAAGCCGCTCAGGCCCCGGAGGCCCCGCAAGCCGCGCCCATGGCCCTGCCCGCCAACGGCTGGCAAGTCGAAACCGGCACGCTCGCGCTCACCGTCACCCAGTTCGGCAAACCCGTCTCGGGCCAGTTCGGCGCCTGGACGGCGGAAATCGAGTTCGACGAGACCGTCGACGACGGCATCGCGGGCCGCGTGGAGGTCGAGGTGATGATCGACAGCCTGACGCTCGGCGGCGTGACGGATCAGGCCAAGGGGCCGGATTTCTTCGACGCCGCCACCCACCCCCGCGCCCTCTATTCGGCCGACATCCTCGCGCTTGGCGATGGCCAGTTCGATGCGGTGGGCACCCTCACCCTGCGCGGCACCGAAGCCCCTCTGGATCTGCCCTTCACTCTGCGCATCGAGGACGGCACCGCCCGGATGGAGGCCACGGCCACCACCGACAGGCGCGATTTCGGCATCGGCCAGAACATGCCTGACGAGCAGAACCTCGCTTTCGGCGTGGAGATCAAGGTCGATCTGGTGGCGCGTAAGCCCTGACAATGCGAGGCAGGGCGCGCTCGTTCATTGGGCCAAGTGCCGCGTCCTGATCAATGTGTCACCGGGCTTTTCACCAAAGAGATCCGCGTATTGCCCAGCAAATCGCCCGCTGTAGGGAAATCCGTTCTCCCAAGCGACGGCCTTTACGGATGCGGGCGGCGCGTCGCGGTTCAGAAGCGCTTCCCGTGCGTTTGACAGACGCATCAGCCCGAGGTAGCGGGCCGGGGAAACGCCGTAGATGTCAATAAAGGCCGCATGCAACCGGGTGGCCCCGACACCCGCAAGAGCGCAGAGCTCGGCCAGGCTCATCGGCATTGCCTGCCTCTCGAAAACCTGCGCTTCCAGCCGCCTTACGATCGCGCGGGATTCCAGATGATCGAAACGGCGCTCTGTCAGCTCGTCCGTGCCCTCCAGCAACCAGCTAGCGACGAAGGAGATGAGTTCCGTTTCAAGCGCGGCCGTCATGAAGGCCTCGCCCCTTTTTGCCTCCGAACCATCCATCGCGCGTTGCAGAATTCCGCCTATGCCGCGTTTCAATGATTTTGCGCGATACCCCACCCCTGACAAATGAACATTCATCGTCGGATCGTCCGGAAGATTTCCCCCTGCGAGGCCCCCCATGGCGGCAAGAACTTCACGGCGTTTCAGGCTTACGAGGATGTTGTCTCTGTTCTTGCCGAGCGTTCCATACCCATCAGGGCTGGAGATCGAGAAAACATCCCCACCATCGGCTTCGAAACCATCGACCCGGTAATCCCCGTTCCACGACAATGGAAGGATGAAACCCATCCAGTTCCTGTCCGGTACCGTCACCCATGAAGACAAAGGGGTGCACCGCATGCGCGTTATGAAGGATCGCACCCCCCACAGTGTAAACGTCTGAAGATCGAGCGTGCCCCGCCCAAGTTGTACGAATTGGCTCTCACGTACTGGAAATTCGCGCAGATAGGCGCCGTGGGAAGGCTTTAGCGCCCACATCAGAGCGCCCGACCCACGGCTGATCGCTTGGAGCTATCTTTCGTAATGCGCAAGATTTGCACCCAACTTTCACACTGAACACTGATTCCTTCTGCAAACATAGCCTGAACCGGCTGTGCGCCAAGGCGTTCAGTACCACTGAGATCCCACGGGGCTGCGGCGACTTCCGTTTCTGACTGCCGAGCATCCCCTGCCCGTTTTGATGCCCGACGCGCGGATGGCGCGTGATTTTACCAAGTAAACGGAGAGTCCTTAATGCCTCGTGTCCATAAGTTATCCCAAGCAGCTTGCATGCTGATTGCCTGCACGGCAGCAAGCTTCGCACAAGACGCCGCCAATCCCCCGAAAACCTTGATCACGAACGTCAATGTCTTTGACGGCAACTCCGAAACGCTTACCGAAAACGCGAGCGTTCTGATCGAAGGCAATCTCATTGCCAGCGTGTCGAGCGGCACGCTCGAAGCCGAAGGTGCCTCCGTGATCGATGGCGGAGGCCGCACGCTGATGCCCGGCATCATTGAAGGCCATTCGCATCTCGCACTGTCTGGGGTCACTTTTGGGGAGGTTGTCTCGGGGCTTGCCAGCTACCAGACGATCCAATCCACAGTGATCGCCGAACAAATGCTGATGAACGGCGTCACGACAACGCGGGACATGGCCGGAGAGGTCTTTTCCCTCAAACGCGCCATCGATGAAGGCACCATCCCGGGGCCGCGCATCTATGCCTCCGGCGCTATGATTTCCCAAACATCCGGCCACGGCGATTTCCGCTTGCCCATCGATCGAAATCCCGGCCTTGGCGGACCGACACCCACAACGGACCTCAAAGGGGCTGGCGCCTTGGTGGATGGCGTGCCGAGGATGCTCGCCGCTACCCGTGAGCAACTGCGGCTTGGGGCCTCCCAGATCAAGCTGGCCATCGGCGGCTCCGTCAGCGGCCCCTACGATCCGATTGATACGACGCAGTTCATCCCGGCCGAAATCGAGGCGGCTGTAAGTGCGGCAGAGGGCTGGGGCACCTATGTGACAGTCCACGGCTACACAGTGGAAGCTGTAAACCAAGCCATCGACGCCGGGATCAAATCGGTTGAACACGGCCAGCTTCTGGACCGTGCGACACTGGAACGGATGGCCACGGAAGGGATTTGGCTCAGCATCCAACCTTTCACCCTGTGCAGCGAACCCAACCTGACACCGCAGCAAAACGCCAAACAAGCCATCGTCTGCCAAGGCACGGGCGATGTCTACACCGCCATCAAGGAGTTGCCGGATCTCAAGGTTGTCCATGGCACCGATATCTTCATCAGCCCCGGGCCGGGAATCGGCGTGTCTGAACAGGTCGAGCAGATGGAGCGGCTGCTGGATTGGTTCACGCCCTACGAGATCCTCAAGATGTCCACCGGGAACTTCACCGAACTGCTCCAGCTCTCAGGCCCGCGCAACCCTTATCCGGGCGATCTCGGCGTCATTCGGGAAGGTGCCTATGCGGATCTGCTGATCGTGAACGGCAACCCGCTGAAGGATCTCGCCGCTGTTACAGACCGCGACAACATCCGCGTCATCATGAAGGACGGGGTGATCTACAAGAATACCTTGGAGTGAAGCCACGCTTCCTACAGGACTGAAAAAAGGCCGCCTGAAAAGGCGGCCTTTTTGCATTTCAGACGGCAGATAGCCTCAGGAGCCCTCGCCCTCGGCCAGACCGGCTTCGATCGAAATGGTGATCTGCACCTCGTCGCTCACCATCGGGGCAAAGGCGCCGAGGTTGAAATCGCTGCGCAGCACGCTGGTGGTGGCGTTGAAGCCGGCCCAGGTGGTGTTGGTCATCGGGTTGGTGCCCTCGCCGTTCAACACTGCGTCCAGCACCACGGGTTTGGTCACGCCGTTCAGCGTCAGATCACCGGTGATGTTGGCGGTGGACTCGCCCGTCACCTCGATGCCGGTGGACACAAACGTCACCAGTTCCGCCTCGTCCGCATCAAAGAAATCGGCCGACATGAAGTGCTCAAAGCGCCCTTCCCACCCCGTGAGCATGGTTTTCACCGGGAAGGAGACGGAAACGGCGGAGTTGGCCGGGTCTTCACGGTCAAAGGCGATCTCGCCCTCAAAGCCCGAGAACATGCCGTAGGTGGTCGAGAAGCCGAAGTGATCGTAGCTGAACAGGATCTGGCTGTGGCTCGGATCCAGCGTGTATTTGGCCGGTTCAGCCACCGCGGCGCCAGCGGTGAGGGCGATCAGGGCGGCGGTCGAAAGCGCGATGCGTTTCATTGGGGTGTTCCTTGCAAACAAAAGAAAAGACATGACAAAAATCGTGCCTTTCCCGATGTTCTCAAGTCATCACCGGCTCACAGGCTCTGTTCCTTTTTGAACAGAATACCCGTGAAGCTGTGCGCCGTATCACATCACGCGAGTCGGCGTCTGGACCTTGAACTGGCGCGGTTTGCCAGCCGCAGCGCCCACCGGTGCAATTTTGCTCGCCGGTTTGGAGACGCCGAGGATGTCCTTGGCAAGGCGATCGCGCAGGGAAATCAGCTTGCCCTCGTCGGCCACGGCGATGGCGATCACCTGCGAGGTATTGCGGTAGCGCAGCAGCAAGCGCGAGGGGCCGCCCTCGTAGCTCGGGCGCTCGATGAAGACGCTGCCGATGTCCTCGAAAGCGTAGCGGCGCAGCATGAAGGCATTGCCGCGCGAATTGCGCAGCGCTTCACGGATCTCGTTGCGGGCGCGGTCGATATGCACTTCGCGGCGGGTTTCCTGGCTGGCGAACCAGAGGAACAGCAGCCCCGAGATACAGAGCGAGGTGGACGACAGAAATTTCATCACCGCCACGTCGCTCGTCAGCAGCGAGCCCGGCAGCAGCCAGAAGCCAAGCGCCACGAAGACAAGCACCAGCCCCACGAAACCACAGGTGCCGCGCAGGATGTTGTTGAAGGAATGCGTGCCCGAGTAGGAGCGCACGATGCAGCCCCAGTAGGTGTCGTCCACACGCACCCAGGGCTTTTTGACGAGGTCCGCCTCGTCCACGAAAATATTCTCTTGTTCAGCAGTCATGATCACTGTCCAGTTCTGCGGAAGGCGCAAATTTGAGTTTGATTGCCCTTAAGGTTGCACGCAGAAGGGGGCAAAAAAGCGGCGCAGCCGGTTCTTCTTCGGGACGTCTGCCGCCCAAACCTGCCGCATTTGGCGGCCCGGCTCGCTGCCCGCGCGCGGCCTTTGCTTTCAAGGGCAATTCGCAGTTTTGCGGGGTTGCATCCCGAAGCGACGGGTGTATAAGGCTGCGTCCTTTCCGCATTCTTCGGATTCAGCGCAACCTCTCGTGGGCGGGTCGCGGAAAGGCCAGACCCAAGAGCCCTTTGAAGTGCGCCTTAAATAGACTGGAGTTCACATGCCCCTTTATGAGCATGTCTTCATTTCGCGCCAGGATCTTTCCAACGCGCAAGCCGAGGGCCTGATCGAGCACTTTGGCACCGTCCTTTCTGACAACGGCGGCAACGTCGTTGAGAGCGAGTACTGGGGTGTCAAAACGATGGCCTACAAGATCAACAAGAACCGCAAGGGCCACTACGCCTTCCTGAAAACCGATGCCCCGGCACCGGCCGTTCAGGAGATGGAACGCCTGATGCGCCTGCATGATGACGTGATGCGCGTCCTGACCATCAAGGTCGACGAGCACGGCGAAGGCCCCTCCGTCCAGATGCAGAAACGTGACGAACGCGGCGAACGCCGTGAACGCCGCTGATCGCCAGGCTTAGGAAAGGATCCCAGAAATGGCTAACAAACCCTTCTTCCGTCGTCGCAAGGTCTGCCCCTTCTCCGGTGAGAACGCACCCAAGATCGACTACAAAGACACCCGCCTGCTGCAGCGCTACATCTCTGAGCGTGGCAAGATCGTGCCGTCCCGCATCACCGCCGTTTCCGCCAAGAAACAGCGTGAGCTGGCCCGCGCCATCAAACGCGCCCGCTTCCTCGCCCTGCTGCCCTACGCCGTGAAATAAGGAGAAACGCAAATGCAAGTTATCCTTCTTGAGCGCGTGGCCAAGCTTGGCCAGATGGGTGAAGTCGTTGACGTCAAAGCCGGCTACGCTCGCAACTACCTGCTGCCGCAAGGCAAGGCCCTGACCGCTTCGCAGGCAAATATTGCCCAGTTCGAAGCCCAGAAAGCCCAGCTGGAAGCCCGCAACCTCGAAACCAAGAAAGAGGCAGAAGCCCTCGCCGAGAAGCTGGCTGGCCAGCAGTTCGTCGTGATCCGCTCCGCTTCCGACGCCGGCGCTCTCTACGGCTCCGTCACCCCGCGTGACGCCGCCGACGTGGCAACCGCCGAAGGTTTCACCGTGGACCGCAAGCAGGTTGTCCTGACCACCCCGATCAAGGAACTGGGCGTGCACAGCGTGTCCGTCGTTCTGCACCCGGAAGTGGCCGTGGAAATCGAGATCAACGTGGCCCGTTCTGCTGAAGAAGCCGAGCTGCAGGCCTCCGGCAAATCCATCCAGGAGCTTGCCGCTGAAGCCGAAGCCGAAGCAGAGTTCGAAATCGCCGAGCTGTTCGACGATATCGGCGCTGCCGCCTCCGACGACGATGACATCGCGCCGGCTGCCGAAGAAGTTTCCGAGGACGACAACGCCTAAGCGTTGCGCCCCGCTAAAGATCAAACAGCCGCCCCTCGGGGCGGCTGTTTTCGTTTGACCACAGCCCGAGCACAAGCCTGGCGGTAATCCTATGCACCCGGCCTTTACGGGGTGAGATCCATCGCAGCCACGACCCGATCATAGGGTAAGCCCGCCACGTCATTCAGGCTGCGCACTTGTTCCGCGCTCTCAGCATCGAACAGGCACATGCAGCGCCCGTCCTCCGGCGCGAAGGTAGAGCGAATGTAACGGATTGCATCCCCCTGCTCCGACATGGTCTGCGCTTGCGCGATGGCCGCCTTCTGCGCGCCCGCCAGATCGTCCATGCTGATCCCGGCAAGATTTCTTTCCACCATGAAAACCGACATCGAAGTTCCTTTCTCAAGCTGATTACATCCTGCCTCATTCCACCACCGGGGCGGATCCAAGGGAACGACCGGTTGGTTATGGTTCGATAACTCCCGGTTTTGACGAAACCGGATAGTATGAGACACTCGCCGGCAGACCGGGCCCACGCGGCAAACCGGTCCGGCAGGAAAGGACGGACGCCAACCGAACCGCAAGACGCCCAAAACTGGAGCCCTGGCGATGGAGATGTTTCAGATCAGATATGTGCTGGCGGCTGCCAAGCAGCTGAATTTCACGCGCGCCGCCGCGGAGTGCAACGTGAGCCAACCTGCCCTCACGAAGGGTATCAAGGCATTGGAAGAGGAGCTTGGCGCACCTGTCTTTCACCGCGAGGGGCGGCGGATCCTGCTTTCGGATTTTGGAAAATCCATGCTGCCCCATCTTCAGCACATCGCCGATGAGGCAGCGGCCACCCGCGTTTTGGCAGAGAATTTCCGGCTGCTGGAGAAAGTACCCGTTCGCCTCGGGGTGCTGTCCACCGTGGGCCACGTCCGGCTGGCCCGCTTCCTTGCGACCTTTGAAAAGCGCCACACAGGCATGGAGCTTTCAGTGCGTGAAGCCGGCATGGACATGTTGAAGGATCAGTTGTCCGAGGGCGAAATCGATGTCGCCTTTCTCACGCAGACCGAGGATCTGGAGCAGGCGTTCAGGCTGCATCCGCTCTATTCGGAGCGCTATGTGGTGGTGTTTCCACCAGACCATCGGCTGGGGCGGCTGAACGCCGTGGCGCTCTCTGATTTGTCTGGTGAGGATTACGTGGACAGGCTGGTTTGCGAGATGCGCGAGATGGTGATGTCGGTTTGCGACGCGGAAGGCGTCGAACTCTACGCACGCTTCCGCTCGGAGCGAGAAGACTGGGTGCAGGCCATGGTACTCGCCGGAATCGGCTTTGCCTTCATGCCTGAATACTCCGTGACTCTGCCCGGCTTGTTGCAACGCCCGCTCGTGGAGCCATGTGTGGAGCGCGTGATCTGCGCCGCCACCGTGCCGGGGCGTCGCCATTCCCCCGCGGTTGGCGCGCTCATGCGCGCCTCGCAAGGCTATGCCTGGCCTGGCTAAAGCGGCAGCAGCGCCGTGCGAAGAGGCTTTGCACGGCAAATTGCGCAAAGCCTCCTTATCGCTCAGGTTCCGTTCAGACGGCCTGCAGCAGCAGCACAGGCAAGCCAACCATGGCTGCGGTGATGATGGCGATGGACAGTCCAAGACCTTTAAACATGCACGTCTCTCCCTTGTGTTCGCGGTGTCTCGCAAGGACCTAGTGCAGCCTGCCCGCCCGGCCAGACCAATCCCCCGCAGCGGCGACCGACGCGCAAAAAAAAGGCCGCCCGAAGGCGGCCTTTCTATCCCTGCCCGGTTGGGCGAAAGGATTATTCGTCGTCCAGCGCTTCCACGGCTTTCTCGAGATCGGCCTTGGAGACCTCTTTCTCTTCCACCTTGGCTTGCTCGAAGATGTAGTCGACGACCTTGTCTTCGAAGATCGGCGCGCGCAGTTGCTGTTGCATCTGCTGGTTCTGCTGCACGAATTCGAAGAAGGCGCGTTCCTGGCCCGGGTATTGGCGGGCCTGGTTCAGGATCGCTTGAGTCATCTCGGAGTCGGAGACCTTCACTTCAGCCTTCTGGCCCAGCTCGGCCAGCAGCAAGCCAAGGCGCACACGGCGGGCGGCCAGCTTCAGGTGCTCTTCGGTCGGCTCGATCTCGGCGTGGTCGTGGCCCTGCACGTCCGGGTTTTCTTCGTGCCACAGCTGGTGGGCAATCTGCTTGGCTTCCGCGTCCAGCAGGGTCGGCGGCAGATCGAAGGAGACCTTGCCGTCCAGCGCGTCCAGCAGGCCGCGCTTCATGACGGCGCGGGAGGCACCGGCGTATTCGGCTTCCAGACGCTCAGCGATTTGGCCTTTCAGGGCAGCCAGATCTTCGGCACCGAACTGCTTGGCCAGATCATCGTTGATCTCGGCGGCAACCGGCTTTTTCACGGCTTTGATCTTGCACTCGAACACGGCGTCCTTGCCGGCGAGATGCGCGGCTTGGTACTCGGCCGGGAAGGAGACTTTCACTTCAACTTCATCGTCCTTCTTGGCGCCGACGAGTTGATCCTCGAAGCCCGGAATGAAGGAGTTGGAGCCCAGCACCAGCGGGTAATCCTCTGCAGCACCGCCTTCAAAGGCTTCGCCGTCGACCTTGCCGAGGAAATCGATCGTCACCTGATCGCCGTCCTTGGCTTTGGCGTTGGACTTGCGGTCTTCCCAGTTCTGGGCGGTCTCGGCGAGGTTCTTCAGGGCGTCCTCGATGGACTCCTCATCGGCCTTCACAACCATTTTCTCGAGCGTGATGTCGCCGAAGGAAACTTCCGGGATTTCCGGCAGCGCTTCGTAGGACATCTCGACAGCCACGTCGTCGCCTTCTTTCCAGTCCTCGTTGGTCATCTTGACCTCGGGCTGAAGCGCGGGGCGGTCGCCAGAATCTTCGAAATGCTTGTTCATCGCGCCGTCGATGGTTTCCTGCAGCGCTTCACCCAGAACGCGGGGGCCGAACTGCTTTTTCAGCAGCGCCATCGGAACTTTACCCTTGCGGAAGCCCTTGAGCTCGATCTCGGGGCGGGCTTCTTGAAGCTTCTCGTTGACCTTCGCGTCCAGCTCGTCGGCGCCGATGGTGATGGCGTAGGCGCGTTTCAGGCCTTCATTCAGGGTCTCGGTGACCTGCATTTCGTCGTCCTCGTCTTGGCCGGGCCGCGACGGATAGGCGGCGGGGCTCCTTTAAAATCAGAGGCCCTTCTATTGCCGCTATGGCCTGCGTGCAAGGGAAAAGGCACCCCGAAAGCACAGCTAGGCGGCTTGCGGCGCGGGGCCAGTGCCACAAGGCGCAGCCGAAGCGGCGCGGGCGCGTTTTGCTGCGTGTTTTGCGGCGCGTTTTTCTGCTGCGATTTCGCGGGCGTGGATGCCAAGGATCATCAGGCCGGGCCAGATCAGATAGGCCTCGATCTCGATGTTTTCGCCCATCGACAGCAGCACGCACACCAGCACGATCCCCAGCGGCAAGCGCCCGCGCGCGCCCTTGGCGGCGTCCACGATGGCAAGCCCCGCACTCCACAGAAGCGGGATCAGGAAGGCAAAGAGGCCGGTGATGCCCTTCACGAACAGAAGCCCGTACCACGTGTGGTGGCTGCCGATGGGCATGTATTCCACCGCGTGGCTCCCCGGCGCGACACGGCCATGGCCAAACCACACGGCCTCTTCCCGCCAGCGTTCTTCCGCGATGCGCTGCAGCGTGGCGCGCACACGGGTGCTGTCGGCGCGGGCGTTCTTGAACTTGTAGATCACGTTGCGGATGGCGGTGGCGATCCCGTCAGAAAACATCGAGGCCAGCACGGTGAGGCCCGCGAGCATCATCCATGCCCAGCTGCGCGCCACCAAGGGCAAAAGGCGCGGCGGCAGGGTGCAGCCGACAAGCCCCACGAGCCCCATGCGCGAACGCGAGGCCAGAACCATCAGCACGCCCGCCGCAAGCCCGGCCGCCTGCCAGCGGCGGTCTTTTTCTTCCAGCGCAAAGAGGATCATGATCACGCCCAGTAGTGCCGCAAAGGGCGACCACGGCGCATAGAACTGCCAGCGCGGCTGCCAGCTGGCCGGATCGAACGTGAAGAAATAGACGCTGAAGTATTCCGGCCCCGGCCCGCCTACGGCCTTAAGCGGCGAGGTGAAGATGCGCTCGGGCAGGCCGATGTAGGGCGCGGCAAAAAGGATGGGGATCAGGATCAGCGTCCAGAGCCCGACCACGCATTGGCCCCGCACCAGTGCTTCGCGGCGGATCGGCAGCACGGCACCGGCCAGCGGAAACAGCGCCATCAGGGCCCAGCCCTTGGCCCAGCCGATGGAGGATTTGATCGTCTGTTTCAGGCCGAAGTTGAAATTCACATGCCCCGCCCAGAGGATCACCAGCATCGCAAGCATCCCGATCATCCAGCCCCAGACAACCGGCGGGATCGGGCTTGCGCGCAGATCGCTGCGCATGGCGGGGCCGAGGTAGAGCGCGATGGCGGCCAGCCCGCCCAGCAGCCACGCCAGCACCGGGCCGACGATGTAGAGCGCGCCGAAGGCATAGAAGGGCCAGGTCCAGGCCAGCGTGCGGTAGACCATCCGCTCCGCCGGGTTGGCCGGGGTGAAGCTGGAAAACCCCATCATGCGCTTGCGCCTTCGGCCTGCGGCGCAACGGCGGCGGTGTTGCCCGGCGTGGTGAGCCAGCGGATGATGCCCCGGCGCACCCAGCCAAGCCCAAGGGCGATCAGGATCATGAAGGTGGCCGCACCGCCCGCAACGATGGCAAGCTTCTTGCGCGGAGAGGAGGGCTTGTCGGCCAGCGTCGGGTTTTCCAGCACCTGCACGAGCGGATAGGAGGCAAACACATCCACTTTGGAGGATTGCGCGCGGGCGATGGCGGAGGCGAAGACGGCCTCGGCCACCTGAAAATCGCGCTGCATGTCCTTGAGTTGCGCGGCAGCCAGCGAGGCCGTTTCCAGCCGCTGGCGCTCGGCTTCGTAGCGGGCGTTGAGCACCTCATACTGCGCGGCCAGCCCGGCGCGCTCGGCCTCCCCGCGCAGAAGATCGCTCATCAGCGCGGTGCGATCGCCTTCTTGCGAGAGGTTCAGTCGCTGCGCCTGTGCCGGTGCAAGGCCGGTGATGGCCACGGCTTTGATCAGCGCGGCCTCGGCGGCCTGGCTGTAGGTGGAGGTGGCGGCGATCATCTGGGGATGCTGTGCGCCGTATTTGGACGCGGCTTCCGCCCGCAGCGCGGCCTTCTCGGAGGCATCCTTCTTCAGCGCCATATATTCCTCATCGGCGGCCAGATCGAGCGCGCGGGCGGCCTGCGCGGCGCTCATGCCCAGCGCAGCTTCCAGTGCAGCCACGAAAGCGGTGCGGTCCTGCAGCTTGGCCTGCAGCGCGGCCACTTCGGCGCGGCGGATGTCGTTCTCGGTGACTTGTGCGGCGAATTGATCGTCCGACAGGAAGCCGGTTTCACCTTGCAGCCGGGTGACGCTCTCGCGCGTGGCCATGACGGAGTTGCGGTATTCCTCGATGGCGGCGACGGCACTTTGCTCGCGCACTTCCAGATCATCGCTGCGCAGACGGTCCAGCTCGGCAAAGAAGGTGGCCAACAGCGCCTCGGCCTGCGCGCGGGCCTCTTCCGGGGAGCCGGCTTTCAGCTCGATGTTGATGAGGCCGGTCTGATCCACCAGTTCCACGCGCGGGCGCGCGAAAGCGGCCACGGGGATGTCCATCCGCGCGGCGGCATAGGAGCGGGTGCGGTCGGCGGCGAGCAGGCGCTTGTAGGTTTCGGTGGGGCTGACCGAATGGCTGGCGAAGGCCGAAGACGCGTAGGAAGAGGCCTGCCCGATGCTGTCGAGGTTAACGGACGCTGACACGCCCGCGCCCGGCAGGATCAAGCTGGCTTGCGAGGTATAAGTGGGCGGCACGCTTTTCAGGTAGCCGATGATCGGCACCCAGACCCCGGCTGTGAACAGGGCGAATACAACCAGATAGCGGGTGTAGCGCCAGAACCGGCTGCGCGCCTTGCGCGGTTTGGCCGGGGTGACGGGGGTGGCGTCTTCGGCGGCGGGGATCTGGGCTTTCATCATGGGGGCACTGGCTCACTGGCTTCGGGATGCCGCCCTTGTGCCAGTTAAGAGCGTTTTGGCGCGTGATCCCGGGCGGAGGCCAAGTGAGGCATTGGCTTAGGCGGCCTATCCGGTTGGGTAGTGAGCAATATGCGAACCGCTCTCCAAGAGCGGTAAGCGCTCGCCCGGGTGGGCGCGAACGCGCCCGCGTTGTGCCGGAGGCACACCTTCGGTGTGACGGGCGGGCGGGCGCGTGCCTGTTTCTGGCGAAACAGGATCAAAAGCAAAATGAAATGGCCTAAAACGCCCCAGCATCCCGCGCCACAAGCGCGGCCTGCGTGCGGTTGGCGACATTCAGCTTCTTGTAAAGAGTCTTGACGTGAAGCTTCACGGTGGGTTCGGACAATTCCAGATCGCGCGCGATTTCCTTGTTGGATTTGCCTTCCGTCAGCCCCCGCAACACCTGCGTTTCGCGCTCGGTGAGCTTCTTCAGCAACGCGTTGTCGTTTTCCTCGGGCGCGGCCGTCATGAAATCGAGCGGCGCGTATTTCTCGCCCATGGCCATGAACTTGATCGCGTTCACCAGCGATTTCGCCGGCAGCGTCTTGGGAATGAAGCCCATCGCCCCCTGCTCCATCGCGGCTTGCGCCACGCTGCGATCCGCCTCGCCCGAGATCAGCGCCACCCGGTGCACGCCGTTCATGCCCAGAACCTTGGTCAGCCCCTCAAGCCCGTTCATGCCGGGCATGTTGTAATCCAGCAGGACCAGATCATAGGTGTAATCGCCGTCGATCAGCTTGCAGGCTCCCGCGAGATCCGCCGCCGTGTGGGTCTCGATCCCGTCTTCGTTTTTCATGAAGGCGACAAGCGCGTCGCGCAGGAGGTCGTGATCGTCTGCAATAAGGATACGCAAGGGCTGGCCTGTTGTTCTCACAATGAAACTCTGAGGCGAGTTTAGCCCGTTTGCGCGCAAGGGACAGGGAAAAAAACACCCGTGCTTTCCCCGTTTTGCGCCGCCGCCCTATCCTTTTGCGCGCCCTGCTTGACCAGAAGGGAAACCTTCCCCTCCGCACGGGCCAAACCCCAGCCACCCGAGAGCGCCTTTTGTCCGCCCGATATGCGGTGGCCGCTGCCCGGACCTGTCAAAACCAAAGGCAGCAAAACGGAGTTTACCCGATGGAAATGCGTCACGAGTATCTTGTTCCCAAGGCAGACACGCCGCGCCCCCAGCTGCCGGTGGTGGAGGTGCTTGGCACCCCCCTCGCCAATGCGACCGCTCCCCAGGCGATCGCGGCCATCTTCGCCCCCGGCCGGCGGCGTGTCTGCTTCCTGAATGCCCATTGCGCCAATATGGCGGCAAAGAATACAGCCTACCGCAAGGCGCTTGGCCGCGCTGATCTGGTGCTGGCCGACGGCATCGGCGTGGAGCTTGCCGCCCGGATGAAAGGCGCGCAGATCGCCGAGAACCTCAACGGCACCGATCTGACCCCGCGCGTGATGCGGGAAGCCGCCGCCCGGGGGATGAGCGTCTTCCTCTTCGGCGGCAAGCCCGGCACCGCCGAGCGCGCGGCAGAGGCCATCAGCGCCGCCGTCCCCGGCCTGCGCATCGCGGGCACCCGCGATGGCTATGATGGGGCCGAAGATGCCACCAGCGCCATCGCCGCGATCAATGAAAGCGGGGCCGACATCGTGCTCGTCGCCATGGGTGTTCCGCGTCAGGAGCTGTGGATGGATCGCTTCGCCCCGCTCTTGAACGCCCAGATCACCATCGCCGTGGGTGCACTCTTCGATTTCTGGGCAGGCAATGTGCGCCGGGCCCCGCGCCCGGTGCGCGCCGCGCGGATGGAATGGGCCTGGCGTCTGGCGATGGAGCCGCGCCGCATGGCCAGCCGCTACCTGATCGGCAACGCCACCTTCCTCGCCCACGCCGCCAAGGATGCGCTCAAGGCCCGCGTGGCACGCTTTTCCCCCAAACGGGTGCTGGACATCGCCGTGAGCCTCGGCGCGCTGGCGATCCTCGTGCCCTTCTTCGTGCCGCTGATGATCGCGATCCGGCTCGAAAGCCGCGGCCCGGCCATGTTCCGCCAGACCCGCGTCGGCAAGGATGGCGAGACCTTCACGCTCTACAAGCTGCGCTCGATGTATCTGGACGCCGAGGAGCGCCGCGCCGCGCTGCTGGCCTCCTCGGACCGCGAAGGTATCTGCTTCAAGAGCAAGAACGACCCGCGCGTCACCCGCATCGGCCGCTTCATCCGCCGCTATTCGCTCGACGAGCTGCCCCAGATCCTGAACGTGCTGAAAGGCGACATGTCCATCGTCGGCCCGCGCCCCGCCTTGCAGGAAGAGGTCGCCGCCTATCCGCCGCAGGCACTGGAACGCCTGGCCGTGAAACCCGGCCTCACCGGGCTCTGGCAGGTCTCGGGCCGCGCCGACATCGGCTTTGAGCGCATGATCGACATGGATGTCGCCTATGTGCGCTCCCAGAGCCTGCTGCTCGATCTGCTGTTGATCGGCCTGACCTTCCGCACCGTCGTCTCCGGGCGCGGTGCCTACTGACAGGGGCAACAAAACTTGGTCAGGTTTGCGAAGGGCCGCCACCGTCCGCAGGGTGGGGGTGAAGCCCCCGCCCGTGGGGGGCGGACGGGGGATGCCCGGCGTGCCGCCGGGCGAAAGAGAAGGACCGGATCGCGCCTCTGACCTGCTTCGAACCTTCCCATAGCGGCTGCATCATCCCCTGAAACAGCAGCCGCTCAGGGCCCCTACCCGATCGGATAGGGGCCCATCCGCTTGGGGCCACGCGAAGCGGCTGCGCATCGGGCAAACTCAGCCCAACGTGGAGAAAAGCGATGCTTGTCCCTTTTGCCTTTCGCGCGTTGGTCGCGCCGCTCGCCATTGCCCTTGCGCTGGCCATCGGGTTGCCCCTCGGCCCGAAGCCCCTGCCCGTGGGCGAAGCCGCGTCCCTGATGGCTTTGCCGATCTCGGAGCAAGCGCCCGTGGCGGGCGGCGCCCTGACCATCCTTCCCCCTGACGGCGCAGCCTTCGCGATCAGCCTTGAAACCCTGCGCAGCCTCAAGCGCACCCAGTTCACCACCAGCACGATCTGGACGGACGGCAGCCATCATTTCACCGGCGTGGCGCTGGCCGATCTGCTGGCCCACCTCAACGCAGGCGGGCAAACCGTAGAAGCGATGGCGCTCAATGACTATGCCGCCATGATCCCGCCCGGCGATCTGCGCCACGGCGCAGGCCCCGTCATCGCCTATGAAATGGACGGCCAGCCCCTGCCCCGGCGCGGCTTCGGCCCGCTCTGGCTGCTTTACCCGTTCGACTCCTCTGCCTATTTCCGTACAGAAAGCGTTTACGCGCGCAGTGTTACACAGCTTAATAGGCTCAGGCTGGATCCGTGACATGGTGAAGCGGAAGCCGCAGGACGCGTGGGGCTGGATGCAAGACACCACCACAGAAAACAGGGGCTTGCATGGCGCCCTGCGCTGGGTTTTCGGGCTCGGCGCTTTGCTTTGTGCCGTGGCCATCGTGGTTCTTGGGCGCAGCGTATATTCCGATCTGCTGGAGCTGCAATCGGCGGACCATGACAGCGTGCAATGGACGCTCTCGCAGGTAGAGATCGAATTCCTTGACCTGCACATCGCGCTGGAGGAGGCCGAGCATGAACCCGCGCCGGATTTCTCCGCGGTGCGCAAGGATTTCGACATCTTCTACAGCCGTCACCAGATCCTGTCGAACGGCTCCGCTTTTGCGCCCGCACGCGCCCAGCCCGAAGTTCAGGCCGCACTGGACCGGATCGGCAGCTTTCTGAACGACGCCGCCCCGATGATCGACGCAGACGACGCAGCGCTGCAAGCCGCCCTGCCCGCGCTTCTGGGCGAAGTCGACGCCGTGCGCCCCGTGGTGCGCTCGCTCTACCTCACCGGCCTTGCCGCCTTCGCCGACACCTCCGACAACACCCGCGCACGCATGTCCTCCACGCTGCTGGGGTTCACGGTGTTCACATGCGTGCTTTTCGTGGCGCTGGCGCTGCTGGCGGCCTATTCGTGGCGCGAACACAGCCGCAGCCGCCGCCGGGGCCAGAAGCTTGCGCGAGCGAATGCGCATATGGAAACCATCCTCTCCACGGCGCTCGACGCGGTGATCGTGGCGGACTCCGAGGGCCATGTGCTGGATTTCAACCCGGCGGCCGAGGCGATCTTCGGCCACCGGTTCGAAGATGTCAGGGGCCAGAAAATCGGCGATCTGATCGTGCCGCCCGAGCTGCGCGAGGCCCATGCGGCCGGCATGGCGCGCATGGCCGCCACGGGGGA
Organism: Pseudoruegeria sp. SHC-113; assembly: GCF_025376885.1. NCBI lineage: Bacteria > Pseudomonadati > Pseudomonadota > Alphaproteobacteria > Rhodobacterales > Roseobacteraceae > Pseudoruegeria > Pseudoruegeria sp. SHC-113. Next base: position 1,681,274 of record NZ_JAHUBR010000001.1, on the reverse strand, counting down.
GAAGAAGCTCGTTGGCAAGGGGCGGATCGAACTGGAAGCGGTGCGCAAGGACGGCAGCCGCCTGCCGGTGGAGCTGGCCCTGCAGTCGGCGATCAGCGACGCGGGCGAGATCGTCATCGCCTTCCTGCGCGACATCACCGCCCAGAAGGAAAGCGAAGCGGCCCTCACCGAGGCGCGCGATGCGGCGCTGGCCGGTGAACGGGCGAAATCGGAATTCCTTGCCGTAATGAGCCACGAGATCCGCACGCCGCTCAACGGGCTTCTGGGCAACCTCGCCCTGATGGGCGACACGCGGCAGGATCCTGAGCAGCGGCAGTATCAGTCCAACATGGAAATCTCGGGCCGCCAGCTGATGCAACACGTCAACGCGATCCTCGACATCGCCCGTTTCGAAGCCGGCAAGCTCCCGGTGGAGGAAGCGCCGCTGCATCTGGGGGCCTTCCTGCAGGAAGTGGTGGACGGGCAGGCCAGCGCAGCCGAGCGCAACGGCACCGCGATCAGCTGGGCCTGGGCGGGGGCATCGCTTGACTGGGTCAGTGCCGACAGGGGCCGGATCGAGCAGATCCTTCTCAACCTCGTGGGCAATGCGATCAAGTTCACGCGCAATGGCCGGATCGACATCGAGCTGGAGCAAGACGAAGCCGCCCCCATCGGCGCGCCCAACGTGGAGTTTCGCGTGATCGACAGCGGCATCGGCATCCCCGAAGCCGATCTGGGGCGCATTTTCGAGGATTTCGAAACCAGCGGCCCGCCGGTGCATGGCAAGGAGTCCGGCACGGGGCTGGGGCTCTCGATTGCGCGGCGGCTGGTGCAGCTTCTGGGCGGCGAGATCGGCGTGGAAAGCACCGAGGGCGAAGGCAGCGTCTTCTGGTTCCGCCTGCCGCTCCCCCCCTGCGCCGCGCCTGCGGACGCCGATCCGGCCCCCGCTGCCAAGCCGCGCCTGCCCCGGATGCATGTGCTTGTGGCGGAAGACAATGAAATCAACGCCTTCGTGGTGAAGCGGCTGCTAGAGAAAAGCGGCCACGCCTGCACGCTTGCCGCCAACGGGGCCGAGGCCGTGGCTGCCGCCTGCGACGGCGGCTATGACGTGATCCTGATGGACATCAACATGCCGGTGATGGACGGGCTCACCGCCACGCGCCAGATCCGCGATCCGTCCCATGCGGCTCATGCAGTGCCGATCTATGCCTTCTCCGCCAATGTGCTGCCCGAACACAAAGAGAAATACCTGCAGGGCGGGATGAACGGCTTTCTCGGAAAGCCCGTCTCTGCCGCCGAGATCGACGGTGTGCTGCGTGAGGTGGCCGGGCTGTCCGCCGGTTCCGCCGAAAAGAGCCCTGCGCCCGGAGCAAGGACTGCGCTGCGCAATGGTTACACGGTCGATCTGATGGGGGCGGATGGCTACAACGCCATGCTGGCGCGTTTCAGAGACGAGATCGGCGCGCTGTTCACAGAGGCAGAGGCCCTGATGGAGGCCGACGCGCCGGACGCCGGCCCGCAGATCTCGGCGCTGGCCCATAAGGCGCTGGCCTCAGCGGGGCTGTTTGGCGCGGAGGATTTCGGCGCGGATCTGAGGCAGCTTGAAACGCTCGCCAAGTCCGCAAAAGGCGCAGCCCTCGCCGAAGCCGTGGCCCGTGCGCGCACGGCCTGGGAGGCGACGGAGCCCAGGCTTGCCGGGGCCTGATCTGGTTCCTAGTAGGAATTTATTAGGGACTAGCCCCTAGTTTAAAGGCCGTGGGGCCCGGCTGCCCCTCAGGTTGAAAAAGAGCGGGGGGCTGTCTGCCCCCCGCGCCCCCCGAAGATATTTTTAGAACAAAGTAGGCTCAGTTGAGCGCAAGGGCGACGCCGACAAGGCCCAGCACCCGCGCGACTTCGGCAATATTGGTTACGGTGCTGTCGTAGCAGGCCAGCGCGTCGCCGGGCAGGATGTAAGGGTCGTAGTCGTCCCGGTCGCCGCGATCGAGCATGGCCTCGATGTCGCGATGCATCACCACCGAAACCCCGGTTTCCGGGTTGCGCGACAGAAGTGCGGCGGAGCGGTGGGCCGAAGAGGTTTTGGCGCCGCCGACGCAGTTGCTGTCCACCACCGCCTGCAGGAAGCGCGTGCCATAGGGCATCTGGCGCACGTCGCGGCCGATGGCGGAATTGGCGTTGTGCTGCGCCGGTTGGGTGAGGTTGGAGAGGAACATCGTCACGCCGGGCGGGCTGATCGGGCTGGGACGCATGAGATCGTCCTGGAAGCACTGGCGCGAGGGCACGAAGATCGTGTCGCCAGTGATCAGCATCACGTCGATCATGTTGCGCCCCTCGAAGACGCCGCGCATGTCGATCACGTGGAGCTGGCCGTTGCGGCGCAGCTCGACGGCGGAAATATCGGCATCCGGGCGCACTCCGCCTACGGCGCGCAGGGCGGCCGAAAGATTGCGCGCCTCAGTGGAAGCGCCGAGTGCAAGCTGGCGTTCGGTGTCTGTCTCATCGCCGGACACGCCGCCGATCTCGATCTGGTGCGGCTCGAACACCGAGCCTGAGACCCCAACCGTGACGGAGGCGAAATCCGCTATGCGCACCGAAAGTGGCGGCAAGGTTTCGTAGAGGCCGGAGGCCAGCAGCTCCTGCTCCAGCCGGGCCTCGATCTCTTCCACGCTGCGCCCCTGCGCGGGGATCGCGCGGATGAAAGGCAGCTTCAGCGCCCCATCGCGGGAGACGACATAGCGCCCGGTGAGATCCACATCCGCGCCGACGCGCACATCGAGGATGTCGTTGCGCGAGACGCGTTCGCCCTGCAGCGCCACGGTGTTCAGGCCACCGCCCTTGCCTGCATCGCCGCCGCCATCGCCGCGCCACGGCAGGCATTTCTGAGCGTTCATCCCTTCGGAGCGCAGCAGGGGCTGCTCGCGCTGGCGCGGATCGGGATCGCGGTATTGCGCCTGATAGCCATCACCGCGCGCGACGGGTTCGATGTTCTGGGGATTGCCCACGGGCGTGCAGCCCACCGCAACGGCGGCGAACCCAAGCAAAAGCGCCCGCTTGAGCGGCGCATGTCCGATTTTGTTGAGGGTCACTGCTACACCTCGATTTTATTGAGCAACACTAGAGCATTAATGCCGCGCGCCACCTAGCGCGAGGCTCCCGCGCGGATCGTATTCCTATCCGAATGGGATAATTCTGCACCAATTTCGCCGCCCATCAGCCATCCGGCACGGCGCGGGCGCGGCTGGGGACCGGCTAGGGTGCAGCCAGTTCATAACCCCAGCGAGCCTAAATACCGATGCGCCCCACCCGTCTCAACGCCAAGTCCTTCGCCGCCAACCTGATGGCCTATGGCGCCAGCGAGGTGGCTTCGAAACTGTCGCGCCTCTTCGTGGTTTTTGCCGTGGCGCGCGCCCTGTCGCCCGAGCAGATCGGCACGGCCGCAGCCGCGCTTGCCGTGGCCGAAATCGTGAAGGCGATGGCGGAAAACGGCGTGGTGCAGCGGGTGATCGCCGCCGACAAGGGCGCGCTGGAGGGCACCTGCAAGGCAGCCCGCCGCATCGTCTGGGCCTGGTGCCTGGGCCTGTTCGCGCTGCAATTGGCCGTGGCCGCAGCCCTCTGGGCCGCCGGGCTGCCGGTGATCGCTGGCCTGCTGGCCGTTGCCGCGCTGGAATACCTTTTCATGCCTGGTGGCATCGTGCAGGCCGCGCTGGCGATGCGCGATGGCAAGATGAAGCAGATGGCTGCCATCTCCGGCGCACAGATCGTTGGGGCGAACGCCGCCGCCGTGGCGCTAGCGCTGGCCTTCCCCTCGCCGCTGGCGCTGATCCTGCCGCGCGTGCTCTCCGCGCCGCTCTGGCTGATCGCCGTGCGCCGCCTGCGCCCCTGGGCCCCGGTGCCGGGTGTTTCTGCAGCGCCGCTGCGCCCCTTCGCCACCTTCGGCGCGCCGATCCTTGGCACCGAGATGGTGAAGGCCCTGCGCCTGCATGCCGACAAGCTGCTGGTGGGCGCGCTGCTCGGCGCGGATGCGCTTGGCTACTACTTCATGGCCTTCAACGCCGGCCTCAGCCTTGCGACATCCTTCACCGCCGCCCTTGGCACCGTGCTGTTTCCGCAGCTCTGCGCCGCCGGCAAGGGCAAGGGTGCCTCGCTGCAGGCCGCCGGGATCGCCCTTGCGATGATCGCCCCCTTCGTGGCGGCGCAGGCCCTGCTCGCTCCGCTCTATGTCCCGGCCCTGCTGGGCGCGGATTGGGCGCTGATCGCCCCTACCGTTAGCGTGCTTTGCCTCTCTGCCCTGCCGCTCACGCTCTGGACGGTCTGCGCCGCGCAACTTCGTGCCGAGAACCGCCCGCAGGTGGAGCTGTGGATCACGCTCGCCCTTACCGGTGCGCTCGCCGCCTCCACCGTGGCCACCGCGCCTCTGGGCCTGACGGCCATGGCCTGGGGCTACCTCGCCACCTGCTGCCTGATCCTCGGCCTTGCCGCCCTGCGCATCCTCTCCCCCTTCACCGCGCCCACCCCGCGCCACGCCCAACCGGAGGCCTGATCCGATGACAACCTTCTCCATCATCCTGCCCTGCTACAACGCGCAAACCACCATCGCCGCCACGCTCGACAGCCTGATCGCCCAGAGCTTCACCGATTGGGAGGCGATCTGCGTAGACGACGGCTCGTCTGACGCGACCCTTGCCATCCTCAAGGCCTATGCCGCCCGCGACCCGCGCATCAGCCTTGTGGATGAGGGGCGCAACGGCCCCTCCGGCGCGCGCAACCTTGGGGCCGCCCGCGCCACGGGCCGCTACCTCGCCTTCTGCGACGCCGATGACCTCTGGACCGATACCAAGCTCGCCGATCTCGCCGAAGCCTTCGCCGCCACGGGCTCGGACGCGCTTTACAGCCAGATCGCCTTCTTCACCCGCGAGGGCGAGCCCTCCACCACCTCCACCGTGCCGCAGGGTGCGCTGACCATCGCGCAGCTTCTTGGGGAGAACCCGGTCTGCACGCTGTCCAACCTGACCGTGCTGCGCGACGTCTTCGCGCTGACCGGCGGTTTTGCCACCGATATGGCCCAGAACGAGGATCTGGAATGGCTGATCCGAGCCGTGGGCGAGGGCTGCGTGATCCGGGGCCTGCCGCAGTTGCATGTCTGGTATCGCGCCTCCCAAGGCGGGCTCTCCGCCGATCTGGAGAAAATGGCTGCTTCCCGCCAGATCGCGCTGGCCACTGCCGCCCGCTACGGGGTGCAGACCACGCCCGAGGCCGAGGCCGTCTACCTGCGCTACCTTGCCCGCCGCGCGCTGCGGCTGGACATGTGCGGCACCAAGGCCGCCCGGCTCACGGCAGCGGGCCTGCGCGCCTCGCCCCGCGCTTTTCTGTCGCCGCTGCGCCGGGGCGGGCTGACCGCACTGGCCGCCGCAGCCGCCCCCGCCTTGCCCCGCTCCCTGCGCCAATCGCTCTTTGCCCAGTAAAACTGTTTGAAAGTGATCCCCATGCCCCGTTTCAGCATCGTCGTTCCCGCCTTCAACGCCGCCGCCACCATCGCCGAAACCCTGCGTTCGCTGCAGGCCCAGAGCTTCACCGACTTCGAGGTGGTGATCATCGACGACGGCTCCACCGACACCACCTCCGCGGTGGCCGCGCCCTTCCTCGCCGACAGCCGCTTTCGCTACATCCGTCAGGCCAACCGCGGCCTTGCAGGCGCACGCAACTCCGGCATCCACGCCGCCCGCGCCGCCCTCATCGGCTTCTGCGACTCCGACGATCTCTGGGCCCCGAGCAAGCTTGCCGCCCATGCCGCCCATTTCGACAGCGACGCCACGCTCGGCCTCTCCTTCGCCGGCAGCGCGCTGATCGATATGGAGAGCCGCCCCGTCGGTATCTCCCAGCGCCCGCGCCTCACCGGGATCACGCCTGCGCATATCCTGAAGCGCAACCCGGTGGGCAATGGTTCCGCCGCCGTGATGCGCCGCGCCGCGCTGGAAGAGATCGCCTTCCGCCAGCCCGCCAACTCCAGCCGCATCTGCTATTTCGACGAACGCTTCCGCCAGTCCGAGGACATCGAATGCTGGCTGCGCTTTGCGCTCACCACCGATTGGAAAATCGAAGGCGTGGCGGGCGATCTGACGCTCTATCGCGTCGCGCCCGGCGGGCTTTCGGCCAGCACGGAAAAGCAGCTCGCCAGCTGGGAAAACGTGATCGCCAAGCTGCGCCCGCTCGCGCCCGAGTTCTTCGCCTCTCACGAAGGTGCGGCCCGCGCCTACCAGCTGCGCTACCTCGCCCGCCGCGCCGTGGCCGCCCGCGATGGGCGGGCCGCCCGCCACTACCTGCGCCGCGCGCTCACGGCCTCGCCCGAGCCCTTCCTGCACGAACCCGGCAAAAGCCTGACCACCGTCGCCGCCGCCCTCGCCCTTGCCATTCCCGGCATCGATCCCCTCCGTTTCACCCGCCGCGCCGCTTAAGCGCCCCATCGAGGAGACAGACCCATGACCAAGCAACAGATCCTGCACCTGATGGATGACACCACCGCCGGCGGCGTGTTGCGCGTTGTCGATTACATCACCGGCTGCGAAGCCATCCGCGCCGATGCCGAGCACCGCGTGCACGTGCTGCCCCGCCGCGGCGCGATCCTGCCGCCGCAGACGGGTGTGGATGTGATCGTCTCCCATCTCACCATCAGCTGGCGCGCCCTGCCCGCGCTGATCGCTCTGCGCGCCATGCACCCCGCCGCCACGCTCATCCATATCGAGCACAGCTACACGGCCGGTTTCGCTGCCCGCAAAGTGCGCCACATGGGCCGCTTCTGCACCCTGCTGCGCACCGCCTACGCGATGATGGACGCCGTGGTGGCCGTGAGCCGCGATCAGCGCGACTGGATGCGCCGCGAGGGGCTGGCGCGGGCGGAAAAGCTGTTCCAGATCAGCCCCTGCGTGGATCTCACAGGCTTCGCCGCCCTGCCAGCCCCGCAAGGCGCACCGCGCGTGTTTGGCCTGATTGGCCGCCTGCATGAGCAGAAGGGGTTTGCCACCGGCATCAAGGCGTTCAGGGCCACGCAGGATCCCGCCCTGCGCCTGAAAATCTTCGGCGCGGGCCCGCTGGAAGAGGAGCTGAAAGCGCTGGCCGAGGGCGATGCGCGCATCAGTTTCGAGGGCTTTCGCGCAGATCCCAGCCAAGCCATGGCCGAGATCGACTCCCTGCTGATGCCCTCGCGCTGGGAGGCATTCGGCCTTGTCGCACAAGAGGCCCTCGCCGCGGGCCGCACCGTGCTGGTGGCCGATGTCGATGGCCTGCGCGATCAGATCGCCGATGGCGCACTTCGCGTGGAGGTCGGCACGCCGGAGGCCTGGCGCGATGCGATCGAAGCGGCCGCCGACGGAGCCTTTGCGGGCCATGCGAACGCCCCCGTGCAGGCGCTCTCTCAAGCCCGCTTTGCCGCCCGTTGGCAGCAGATGCTGGCGGAGCTGCTCCCGGATGCGGGTGAGGCGGTTCGGGGCGCAGCGCAGGCCGCTTGAGTTTGGCATTACAGCCTCTGCCATTTGCACCCGCCGCCTGCGCCCGCTAGCAAGGGGGAAGGCAACGGGAGGCACGAATGGCAGAGCTGTTTTCACTGGCGGGCAAACGCGCGCTGATCACGGGTTCGACGCAAGGCATCGGCTTCGCCCTTGCGCGCGGTCTGGCACAGGCGGGGGCAGAGGTGGCGCTGAACGGGCGCGACGTGGAAAAACTGACCCGCGCCGCCGCGCAGCTAGAGGCCGAGGGCGCGCGCATCCACCGCCTGCCCTTCGACGTGACAGACCACGCCGCCGCCCGCGATGCGGTGGATGCTTTCGAGGCCGAGGTGGGCCCCATCGACATCCTCGTCAACAACGCCGGGATGCAGCACCGCACTCCGCTTGAGGATTTCCCGGAAGCCGCGTTCGAGCAGCTGATGCAGACCAATATCGCCAGCGTCTTTCACGTTGGGCAGGCCGTGGCGCGCCATATGATCAAGCGCGGCGCGGGCAAGATCATCAACATCGCCAGCGTGCAATCCGCCCTCGCCCGCCCCGGCATCGCGCCATACACGATGACGAAAGGTGCTGTCGCCAACCTCACGAAGGGCATGGCCACGGATTGGGCCCGCCACGGGCTGAACTGCAACGCCATCGCGCCGGGTTACTTCGAAACACCCCTGAACGCCGCGCTCATGGCCGACGAGAGCTTCAACGACTGGCTGCAAAAACGCACCCCCGCTGGGCGCTGGGGCCAGGTGGAGGAACTCGTGGGCGCTTGCGTCTACCTCGCCGCGCCCGCGAGCAGCTTCGTGAACGGCCATGTGCTCTACGTGGATGGCGGCATCACCGTGTCGCTCTGAACGAGTTCTTTGCTTGGAGTATTTCCAACTGCAAGGCCCACTTGGGAGCGCTGGTGACGGGGTGCTGAAAGACGCATGGAAAAGAAGTTTGCGCTTGTTCGAAAGCATTTCGGCTCCTGTTCGCCTGCTCCTCTGCCCTGTACCGTGCTTTGCCCCAGTTCGCTCCTCAAGGTGATCGGAATGCCCGGGCACACACGCAACTTGCCTTGATCGAGGGCGCCCTCCGTCCGCGTTTTGTGATCAATATTTGCATGGCTCCGGTCAGCCGCCACCGGGTTTCGCCCGCTAGGCTGATCGCAGGATGAGGGTTGCGTCAAGGGCCGGTCCGCCCCGTGGGGCGGCCGGGCGAGGCGCATCACGGGAGGAGCACAGACAATGGCCAGAATCGCCGAAACCCCTTTGAAAGTTGGCTTGTTCGGCATCGGGCTTGACGCCTACTGGCCCCAGTTCGAGGGGCTGGAGGCGCGGCTGAAGTCCTACGTCGGCGTGGTGGAGCGGAAGCTCGCGCGCGACGGGGTCGAAGTGGTGAACCTCGGCCTGATCGATACGCCGGAAAAGGCAGTTCAGGCAGGCCATGATTTTCGCGCCGCGGATGTGGATGTCATTTTTCTCTATGTCACGACCTACGCGCTGTCGTCCACGGTGCTGCCGGTGGTGCGCCGCGCGGGCGTGCCGGTGATCATCCTGAACCTGCAGCCGGTGGCCGCGATGGACTACGCCGCCTTCAACGCGCTGGGGGACCGCACGCGGATGACGGGCGAATGGCTGGCCCATTGCGCGGCCTGTCCGGTGCCGGAAATCGCCAATGTCTTCACCCGCGCGGGCATCGAGTTTCACCAGATCACCGGCGTTCTGGAGGGTGATGCCCATGTGGATGGGCAGATCGAGGATTGGATCGAGGCCGCGCGCGTGGCTCATGTGATGGCGCACAGCAAGCTTGGCGTGATGGGCCGCTATTACAACGGCATGCTGGATATCTACTCGGATATGACCTGTCAGGCTGCCGCCTTCGGCACGGTCATCGAGATCGTGGAGATCGACGCCTTGGCCGCGATCCGGGCGCAGCTGGATGACGCCGCCGTGGACGCCATGCTCACCCGGATTAGGGGAGAGTTCGACATCCAGCCCGACTGCAGCCCCGAGGAACTGCGGCGCGCCGCGCGCACCGCCGCCGCGCTCTTTGCACTGGTGGAGCGCCACGGGCTGGGCGCGATGGCCTATTACTACGAGGCGACGCCGGGATCAGCGCATGAAGACATCATCACCTCGGTGATCCTTGGCTGCTCGATGCTGACCGCCGAAGGCGTGCCCATCGCGGGCGAATACGAGGTGAAGAACGCGCAAGCCATGAAAATCATGGACAGTTTCGGCGCGGGCGGCTCGTTCACCGAGTACTACGCGATGGATTACGTGGATGACGTGGTGATCATGGGCCACGACGGGCCTGGCCACACGAAGATCGCGCAGGGCAAAACGAAAGTGCGCCCGCTTGAGGTGTATCACGGCAAGGTCGGGGCCGGGGTCAGCGTGGAGATGAGCGTGCGCCATGGCCCCGTGACCTGCCTTTCGGTGCTGGAGATCGGCGGGAAGGTCTCGCTTCTGGTGGCCGAGGGGGAGTCTGTGCCCGGCCCGACGCTGGAGATCGGCAACACCAACAGCCGCTACCGCTTCCCCCTGGGCGCACGACGCTTCGTGGAAAGCTGGAATGCCGCCGCCCCCGCGCATCACTGCGCAGTGGGGGTGGGCCATATCGCGGCGCGGATCGAAAAGCTGGGCGCGTTGCTCGGGCTAGAGGTCATCCGCGTCTGCTAGGGGCTCCTCCCGCCCCGCGGCAAGGCGTGCCCGCCAATCCGTTGGCGGGCACCTGACCGTGCGCCGGAACTGGTTGGAGAAGTGGAAGGCCGAGCTGAACCCCAGCTGCGCCGCCACGCCCTTGATCGAAAGATCGGTGTTGTCGAGCAGATCCTTGGCTTTCTGCAGGCGCATCGCAGTCTGGTATTCCTTCATCGACAGGCCCGTGTGCCCCCGAAACCTGCGCCGCAAGTTGGAATAGCTCACGTTCAGCGCATCGGCGATTTCCTCCATCGGGCGGTTCTCGGTGCAGGTTTCCAAGAGCATCATCCGCGCAGTGTTCACAAGCCGGTTGGTGCTGTCCTCATTGGCGGTGCGCGGGCCGGCGAGGATGGCCAGCAGCTTCAGCCCCAGCATCGACAGAACCGGCTGGTTCCCCACCGCATTGGCGCGCGCCAGAGAATGGATTTCGGCGAAGGTCGCGGCGATCGCAGCAGTGTCGGGATTGCGAAACACCGGGCGGCTCTTGTCCAGCAGGCCCGAGTTCACCGCCATGTCGAAAGCCGTGCCCTTGCATTCGACCCAATGTTCCGTCCAGCCCGTCGCGGGTTCCGGCGCGTAGCGGTGCCAGACATTGGGAAACAGCACAAAGACCATGCCCGCCTCAAGATCAAAGGGTTTGCTGCCGTGGCCAAGCTCGGCCCGGCCCCGCCCTTCGGACAGAAAGACGATCTGGTAGGCCTGCAGCACCCGGCCCTTGCGGCGGCTGAACAGATGGTGTTGCGGGTGACTCAGCGCCGGATACTGCGCGTGTTTGCCAACCCGCGTGAACCCGGTGGATTGCAGGGTGCAGCCCAGTGCATGGCAGAGCCGGCTTTCCGGGATATAGCTGTAGTAATCCTCAGGCTGCGGATCAGCCACCATGGTGCGCACCTTGCGTTTTTCATATTACCCCGGCCAGCCCCGGCAGAGGTGACAAAAGGTTAAACCATTTAGAAACAGTTATTTACCTAACACCTTTCTCCATTTTCCCCGCGAGAGCGGGCAAAGTCAATCGCGCGCATTGGCGATCAAAAAGTATATCTGAATGGCCAGAAATTCCTTGAGAGCGGTTGTAGCTTTTTTGCAGGAGGAGCGCTTGACGGGGTTGGTCGGGCGTCACAGGACCTATCTGGGAGGATTGGAAATGAACAAACTACTCATGTCTGCCGCCACGGCACTGGCTTTGCTGGGCACGCCCCCCGCGCAGGCCGATTTCCTTGGCTATGACCCGGCCACGCATGACGGCGCGATGTTCCCGGCCGATGCGCTGATGGCGATGGTCAAGGCGGCGATGGAAGTGACCCCGCCGCGCAATGGCGAGACATATGTGATCGGCTTTGCCAACCTGCAGCGCGATATCCCTTTCTGCGCGCTGGTGGAGAAAGGCATCCTTGAGAATGCCGAGGCCGCCGGGATCGAGGTCGTCGTGGCCGACAACCGGCTCGACGGCGCCACCGCGCTGGCCAACGCCCAGAGCTTCATCAACCGCAACGTGGATTTCGTGATCGAATTCCAGACCGACGCCGAGTTGGGAGCGGTGATCATGCAGCAGCTCAACGCCGCCGAGATCCCCGTCGTGGCAATCGACATCCCGATGCCGGGGGCTGGCTTCTTCGGGGTCAACAACCCGCGCGCCGGTTTCATGGGCGGCTCCTACCTCGCGCAGGCCGCCGTGGCGCGCTACGGGATGGAAGCCGTGATGGACGGCTACTTCATCGAAGGCGAGCTGCCGCAATCCGGCCCGATCCCGGCGATGCGCACAGGCGGGCAGATCGCGGGCTTCCGCGCCGCGCTGCCGAATTTCCCCGAGGATCAGATCCTGACCTTTGACAGCAAGAACACGCTGGAAGAAAGCTTCACGCAAACGCGCAACCTGCTGAGCCGCATCCCCGAAGGCGTGCCGATCATGGGCACCGCCATCAACGATCAGGCCACCACCGGCATCCTGCGCGCCGCCCAGCAGGACGGGCGCGAGATGATCACCGTCGTGGGCCTCGGGGCCGATGAAGGCGAAACACTCGCCAGCGAGGAAGATTTTGTTGCCGCCGTGGGCTCCTTCCCGGAGCGCTACGGCAACGCGCTGATCCCGATGGCGCTGGCCACATTGGCCGGTGAAGACCTCCCGGATGCGGTGCTGATCAATCACGCGATGGTCACCCCGGCCAATATCTGCGAATTCAACGCCGAGATCGCCTGCCAGGACGTGGCCGTCATCGACTACAGCTTCCCGGAAGCGGGCTTCCTTGCCCACCTCGAGGCGCTGCGCAACGATCCGTCGCTGGCCGATGTGCAGAACCTGATCCCGCTGCAATAAACCTGCAAAAACACACATCACGCGGCACCGCCGGTGCCCCGTGGTGTTTCAGCGATCCTGTGCTCTAGAGTGAGGGGCACAGGGAAGGAATGCTCATGACCGCCGCCGCGCCACGCCTTGATATGCAGGACATCCAGAAAAGCTTCGGCCCCGTGCAGGTGCTGAACGGCGTGTCGATGCAGCTCATGCCCGGAGAGATCGTTGCGCTGCTGGGCTCCAATGGCGCGGGCAAATCCACGCTGATGAAGATCCTGACGGCGAATTACACCAAAAGCGCAGGCGCGATCCGGGTGAACGGTGCCGAGGTGGCCTTCGCCTCGCCCCGCGATGCGGCCAAGGCAGGCATCCGCTTCCTGCCGCAGGAGATCTCCGTCTTCCCCGAACTGAGCATCGCCGAAAACATCTGCCTCTCCGCCGAAAGCGCGGGCCGGGTGGATTGGGCCGACATGGCAAGCCGCGCCTCCCGCGTGCTGGCGGACCTTGGCTTTGGCCATCTGGACCCGCAGACACGGGTGGCCGATCTGCCTGTCGCGGAGCGCCGCATCATCGAAATCGCCCGCGCGCTGGAGGGCCGGGCCGACATCCTCGTGATGGACGAACCCACGGCCTCGCTCTCGGAAGCCGAAAGCGAACAGATCTTCGTGATCCTGCGGCGGCTGAAGGCGCGGGGCACCTCGATCGTCTATATCTCCCACTACCTTAAGGAAGTCTTCGAAATCTCGGACCGCATCGTGGTGCTGCGCGACGGGCGCAACGCCGGTGAGTTCGCCCCCGCAACCGCCGCCATGGGCGAGGTGGTGACGGCGATGCTGGGCAAGGTGGCCGGTGCGCTCTTTGATGCACGCCCGCCCCTGCCCGCGAACGCCACGCTGCGGCTGACCTGTGACGGCCTGAGCCTGCCCGGGCAGATCGAGGAGGTCAGCTTCGATCTGCGCGCGGGCGAGATCCTTGGCATCTTCGGGCTGATCGGCTCGGGCGTCGAGGTGCTGGGGCGGCTGATCTTCGGGGCCGAGGGGCGCCCGCCCGCAGGCCGGCTCACGCTGAACGGATCCCCCTATGTGCCGCGCTCGCCCCGCGCCGGCAAAGCGGCCGGGCTCGGCTTCGTGACAGCAGAGCGCAAGACCGACGGCATCATGGCGGATATGTCGGTGCGCGAGAACCTCGTGGCGGCGTTCCAATCCGACTACGGGCGCGGAATGCTCACCTCACCGGCGCGCGAGACCTCCCAGACCAACCAATGGATCGAGAAACTCGGCATCAAGACATCCGGGCCCGAACAGCCCATCCGCCTGCTGTCCGGCGGCAACCAGCAGAAGGTCTGCGTCGCCCGCTGGCTCAATCCGAAAGTGAAGGTGCTGATCCTTGAAGAGCCGACGCGCGGCGTGGATGTGGGCGCGCGCAAGGACATCTACAGCCAGCTCGTGGCTTTCGCGCGCGAAGGGCTGGCGATCCTCGTGCTGTCCTCCGACGTGGAAGAGATCGCCGGGCTCTCCGATCGCTCCATGGTGATCGACCGGGGCCGCATCATCGCATCCTTCGAGGCCGGGGCCACGGCGGGCGAGCTGATGGCGGCCAGCGCCCAAACGCCGTCAAGCCAGACGCAAAGCACGCAGATGCCTTCCACCAAGCCTCGCACAGCCCAGCCCCTTTCAGACGACTAAAGGCCAGACCATGCCCAACGCTTCGCCCACCCCGCCCCTGATGAAACGCCTGTTCGGTGGCTCTGGCGTCGGCACGACGGTGCTGATCCTGCTCGTGTTCTACGTCCTGCTGCTGATCGTTTTCTCCTTCCTGTCGCCCTTCTTCATGACGCTGCGCAACATGACGTCGATCAGCTCCAACATCGCGCTGATCGGGCTGATGGCCGCCGCCGGGACGCCGCTGATCATCGCGGGCGGGCTGGATCTTTCCGTCGCGGCGGTGGCCGGGCTGACCGGGGTGATCATCGCGTTGCTCTATGCATCCGGCACCCCGATCTGGCTGGCCGTGCTGGCGGCGGTGGCCGTGGCGGTGCTGATCGGCATCGTGAACGGCGTGCTGGCCACGTACCTGAGGCTCAACCCGCTGATCGTGACGCTCGCGACGATGTCCATCGTCACTGGGGTCTCGCTGATCCTCACAGGCGGGCTGACAAAGCCCCTGCTCGTGGAAGGGTTCAACTGGATCGGGCAGGACAGGCTGCTGGGCGTGCCGGTGCCCGCGCTGCTGATGCTGGCGGTCTATGTGCTGCTCTGGCTGATGATGCAGAAGACTCATTTCGGACGCCATGCGTTCGCCGTCGGCGGAAATCCTGACGCCAGTCGCCTGATAGGCCTGCCGGTGGACCGTACCCAGATCACGCTCTACGTGATGTCGGCCGTTTCTGGCGCCATCGCGGGCACGGTGCTGGCCGCCATGCTCGGGGCCGCCGCGCCGAACGCGGCGGGGCCGCATCTTCTGACGGTGATCGCGGCAATCATCCTCGGCGGCACCTCGCTGCAGGGCGGGCGCGGCTCCGTCTGGGGCACGCTGGTTGCGGTGCTGATCCTTGGCACGCTCAACAACGGGCTGACGCTGATGAACGTCACGAGCTTCTGGCAGGACGTCACCCGCGGCATCGTGCTGATCCTCGCCGTCGGCTTCGACGGGCTGCGCCAGCGCATGGCTTAAGGCGACAGGGCCAGCGCAGCCCGCCACCCAATGCCAAGGTTTTTTACGGCTTTTCCGTCAAATGCTACTTAAAGCCGGAACGCCCGGAGGAAAGCCCATCCCCACTTGCAGGTTTCGCCGGACGTCGCGCGCCACATGGCGTTGTCAGACTCTTGCCCGAGGCGCGCCGCACCACACCATCGAAGGCGGCATTTACACGCCCGCAATCACAGCCTGACCTGAAGAATTTTGGTGCGGGTGGAGGGACTTGAACCCCCACGCCTTGCGGCGCCAGAACCTAAATCTGGTGCGTCTACCAATTTCGCCACACCCGCACATGGCCTGCGCTGTCGCGCTGGCTGGGCCGCTTGTTACCAGAGCCGCCAGACAGGCGCGAGGGCAAAAAGCACAGATCCCGCCAAGTTAAGAAAAAAGCTTTGTTTAACGCGGTTTTAAGCTATGATGGGGGCAATAATAAAAGGCAGGTCAGAGCGAGATAGCCCATGGAACCGAAAACGGTCGGGCATTGGCACGGGGCGATCCCCGTGAATGCACCAGTGCAGCTGCGCGCGGGAATCGTGCACGGCACCCCTATTCTTACCCTCGATGGCGCATTGCCGGTGGAGTTTCTCTGCCCCGGCGATCGGATCATCACCCGCGATACGGGCATGGTCCGGCTTCTGGGCGTGGAGAGCTTCGAGGCAAGCCTGCGCCCGGTGCATGTCAGCCCCGGCGCGCTGGGAAATGACTCCCCCGGTCAGGCGATCCGCCTGCACCCGGCGCAACAGGTCCACTTGCGCGATTGGCGCGCCACGGCGCTTTTCGGCGCGGCACGGGCGCTGGTGCGGGCCGAGGATTTGGTGGATGGCGAATTCATCCGCCGCGCAGGTCCCTCCAAGACGCTGCGCTTCACCGCCCTCACCTTCGAGCGCGCCGAGGTGATCTACGCCGGCGGGCTGGAACTGGGCTGCCACACGGAGAGCGCAGCGATCATCCCGACCAAAAGCGCCGTGGAACTGACACTGCGCTAAGCGCCAATCCGGCGCAACACGGCGGGCAGCGCCTCGGGCAGATCCTCCGCGATCAGGCCGGGGCCAAAGGCGCGCGCCGCCTCCACATGCAGCCAGGCCGCGCAGCCCGCCGCCTCAAGCGGTGCATATCCCCGCGCCAGCAGCCCGGCGATCAGCCCCGCCAGCACATCGCCGGCGCCAGCGGTCGCCAGCCAGGGCGCGGCCCGCTCATAGGCCGCCCCATGCACGAGCGCCCGCCCGTCTGGCGCGGCGATCACCGTGTCTGCCCCCTTCAACAGCACAACGCAGCCCGCCCGCGCACTGGCCGCGCGCACCGCATCCAGCCGCGAGTACGCCGGCCCGGCCACGGCCGGCTCCGCAAGCCGCGCCGCCAGATCGGGAAAGAGCCGCGCGAACTCACCGCCGTGGGGCGTGAGCACAGCCCTTTCGGGCAAGGCCGCAAACAGCGCGCCCGGGGCGTCCGCGAAAGCCGAAAGCGCATCGGCGTCCAGAACCACGCCCCGCGCGGGCCCCGCGTCCGCCAGCGTCACAGGCACCAAGGCGCGCGCCCGCGCCAACCCAAGGCCGGGCCCAAGGCAGAGCGCCGTGATCCGCGGATCCTGCAACAGCCCTGCCAGCGCCTCCGCCCCATCCGCCGGTCGCAACATCACTGCCGTCAGCTGCGCCGCACATTCCGCCATCGCGTCCGAAGGCGCGGCCAGCGTCACAAGCCCCGCCCCCACCCGCAGCGCCGCCCGCGCCGCCAGCCGCGCCGCACCGGTCTGGCCAAAGCCCCCGGCACAGATCAGCGCATGCCCATAGGAGAACTTATGCGTGGCCCGGCCAAAGGGATCGCCCTTGCCCAACACAAGCCCCGGCGCTTCCACCTCCTGCGCCGCCCCCGCAAAAGGCTCATCAGGCAGGCCAATGTCCACCAGCCGACGGACGCCACAGTGGCGCGGCCCCTCCGACAAGACATGGCCGCATTTGTAGCGGTGAAAACTCACCGTCAGATCCGCCCAGAGCCCGTCGCCCTCCAGCCTCCGACCGCTGTCGCTACAGAGCCCCGAGGGCAGATCCACCGCCACCACCCGCGGCCGCGCCGGATCTTCGCGCAAATCCCATTCCGGCAGCATCCGCCCGACCCCGGCTTCAAATGACAGCCCCCGCGCAAGCCCGGTGCCGAAAAGCGCATCCACGATCAGATCGAACGCCCAGGGATTAAACGCCTCCCCCGGCGCAGGCCAGGTCCGCACCGCCCCCAAGGCGGCCCAGCGATCATGGTTGACCTTCGCATCCGCAGGCAGTCGCGCGGCATCGCCAAAAAGAAACACCTCCACCGCCCAGCCGCGACCCGCCAGAAGCCGCGCGATCACGAAACCGTCGCCCCCGTTGTTGCCCGGCCCACAGAGCACAACCACCCGCTTCCTCTCGCCTGAAATACCTCGGGGGGAGTCCGCAGGACGGGGGGCAGAGCCCCCCTCCCCGCCCGCCGCAAAGGCGGGCCATTCTGCCTCGATGGCCGCCACCACGCCCGCCCCGGCGCGCTCCATCAGGTCCAGCCCGCGCACCCGGCCCGCCCCGATCTCACTGGCTTCAGCGCTGCGCATTTGGGCAGCTGTCAATAGGTCATGCATTCTTCAAACGCCTAAAGTTTTCATTCTGCCCATTTTTGCGCCATACTGCACAAATGTGATGCGCCACTTTCGGATTCCCCCGGCACCACCGCCCCCCGGCACCCTACCCAATTGTGCCCGCCGGATGAACGCATAAGAAAGTGGCCGGACAGGTTTTCATATCGAGATTCCCAGGGAGAACGGGCAATGAAAAAGATCGAAGCGATTATCAAGCCGTTCAAGCTCGATGAAGTGAAAGAAGCTCTGCAAGAGATTGGCGTGCAGGGGCTTTCCGTCGTCGAGGTGAAAGGCTTTGGTCGCCAGAAAGGCCACACGGAGCTTTACCGTGGCGCCGAATACGTTGTCGATTTTCTGCCGAAGGTCAAAATCGAGGTCGTCCTGTCGGACGATCAGGTCGACGGGGCCATCGAGGCCATCATCGGCGCTGCCAAGACCGACAAGATCGGTGACGGCAAAATCTTCGTGTCTACCGTCGAACAAGCCATCCGCATCCGCACTGGCGAATCCGGCGAAGACGCGCTGTAACACCGCAAGCCTTCGCCTCGCGAAGGCTTCTAACCCCTAACCACTCACACCAAATCTGAAGGGAAGAGAAGGTCACATGAGCATCGCTGACGTTCTGAACATGATCAAGGAAGAGGGCGCCGAATACGTCGACATCCGCTTCACCGACCCGCGCGGGAAACTGCAACACGTGACCGTGATGGCCGACCAGGTGGACGAAGACTTCCTCGAAGAAGGCTTCATGTTCGACGGCTCCTCCATCGCCGGCTGGAAATCGATCGACCAGTCCGACATGAAACTGATGGCCGACCCGGCATCCGCCTATGTGGATCCGTTCTACGCCGAGAAAACAGTCGCTATCCATTGCTCCGTTGTCGAGCCCGATACCGGCGAATCCTACGACCGCGACCCGCGCGGCACCGCCGAGAAGGCCGAGGCTTACCTGAAGTCCTCCGGCATCGGCGATGCGGCCTACTTCGGCCCGGAAGCCGAATTCTTCCTGTTCGACGACGTGCGCTTCTCGGTTGAGATCAACAAGGTCTCTTACCAGGTCGACGCCACCGACGCCTCCTGGAACTCCGACACCGAGTACGAGATGGGCAACACCGGCCACCGTCCCGGCGTCAAAGGCGGCTACTTCCCGGTCAACCCGATCGACGAAGGCCAGGACATCCGCTCCGAGATGCTCTCCACCATGAAGCGCATCGGCATGAAAGTGGACAAGCACCACCACGAGGTTGCTTCCTGCCAGCACGAACTGGGCCTGATCTTCGGCACGCTCACCAAGCAGGCTGACGAGATCCAGAAGTACAAATACGTGATCCACAACGTGGCCCACGCCTACGGCAAATCCGCCACCTTCATGCCCAAGCCGATCTCCGGCGACAACGGCACCGGCATGCACGTGAACATGTCGATCTGGAAAGACGGCAAGCCGCTCTTCGCAGGCGACAAATACGCCGATCTCTCCGATGAGGCCCTGTGGTTCATCGGCGGCATCCTGAAGCACGCCAAAACGCTGAACGCCTTCACCAACCCGTCCACGAACTCCTACAAGCGCCTGATCCCCGGCTTCGAAGCCCCGGTTCTGCGCGCCTATTCCGCCCGCAACCGCTCTGGCTGCGTGCGTATTCCGTGGGCCGAATCCCCGAAAGCCAAGCGCGTCGAAGCCCGCTTCCCGGATCCCTCCGCGAACCCCTACCTCTGCTTCGCAGCCCTGCTGATGGCCGGCCTCGACGGCATCAAGAACAAGATCGATCCGGGCGAAGCTTCCGACAAGGATCTCTACGATCTGCCGAAGGAAGAACTGGCCGGCATCCCGACCGTCTGCGCCTCCCTGCGTGAAGCGCTGGAGAACTTGGAAGCCGATCACGAGTTCCTGCTTGCCGGCGACGTCTTCACCAAAGACCAGATCCAGGGCTACCTCGATCTGAAATGGGAAGAGGTCTACGCCTACGAGCACACCCCGCACCCGGTGGAATTCAAAATGTACTACAGCTGCTAAGCGGCTTTGGGACAGTGAATGGAAAGGGCGCCTTTGGGCGCCCTTTTTTCTTTGCGCAAAGCGGTAAAACACCCGCTTTGCAAATGCTTAGACGGGGTAGTTCACCCCAAGATCACCGCCCCCTGCGCCTCTGTCAGATCCGTGCGCGCCAGCATGTAAGTGTGGATCGAGAAGACAACGGCCTGCGTTTTGGGCAGCCGCAGCAGGCATTGGCGCTCGCTGCGCACAAAGGGAAAGCCCGGATCACTGTCGCGGTGCGGCTCACCTTCGGAGCGCGGGGCGTGCAGTTCGGGGCTTTTGTAGAACAGCAGGTTGTGGCGGCAGAGCGGCTGTTCGGGGCGGATCACGTCAAACATCCGCTGCACGCGCCGCGCAAGCTGCGCGTCATAGGCGGCCACTGGCGTGTGGATCGCCGTGAGCGGGCGCCCGATCTTTTCAGAAAGCGTCCAGCTGGCCGGAAAGCAGAGCACGGCCGCCGTCATCACATGCTCCGCCCCGCACTGCTCAAGGATCACCAGATCCTCCTGCAGAAGCCGCCCGAGAAAGCGCAGCGGCGCTTCGCGATCTGGTGCGATCACCTGCCCATCCGGGCGGCGCACTTTGCCATCGGCGCGCAGATCAAATCCGGGCAACTCGGCAAGCTGCGCCAGAACCTCCGCCTGAAGCTCCCGGCAGGCCGGCAGCGCTTCGGGCTGCATCGCATGGACCGCGCCTTCGCGCTCCGCCAGTAGCGCATCCCGCCGTGCAATTTGGCCGGCATAGGCCTCGTCCACCTGCAGCCAATCGGCGCGCGCCATGGGGCGCACACCCGGCAAGCGCTCCCCAAGGCGCAGCTCCTCCGGCGTGAACGGCAGGCGGGTTTGCAGGGGGTAGGTCATGGCAGACTGCTCTCAGGTGTGGCGCGTTGAGGCGCTCTGCCCCCTGTCTACCCCGCGCAGACGGGGCCGAAAACGCAAAAAAGCGACACCCCGCCCTCTCAGAACCCGTCGCTTTCAGGCAGGACGCCCCCGCCCCGCTGCCCCCATCGTAAGCGCAGGGAGGCACGCGCCATGAACGATCACTACCGCGACAACCGCAAGATCGACCCAAGCCGGGGCGCCATGCTGGGCGATGGCACGCCCAACGACGCCGACCGGATCGAGATCGGCCCTACCCAGCTGGCCTACCGGGAATGGGAGGCCGCCGGGCTGCGCCTGCCCGACCTGCCCGAAATGCGCCGCTTCCGCTGGGCACGGCTCACCCAGCACATCGTGGAGCGAGATTACAGCGGCCTCCTGATGTTTGACCCGCTCAACATCCGCTACGCCACCGACAGCACCAACATGCAGCTCTGGAACAGCCACAACCCGTTTCGCGCCGTGCTGCTCTGCGCCGATGGCTATATGGTGATTTGGGATTACAAAAACGCGCCGTTCCTGTCGGGTTTCAACCCGCTGGTGCGCGAGGCGCGCTCGGGTGCGGATCTCTTCTATTTCGACCGCGGCGACAGGATCGACCTGGCGGCGGATGTGTTTTCCAACGAGGTGCGCCAGTTGATCGCCGAACACGGCGGCGGCAACATGCGGCTGGCGGTCGACAAACCCATGCTCCACGGCTTGCGCGCGCTGGAGGCGCAGGGCTTCACCGTGATGCCCGGCGAGGAAGTCACCGAGAAAGCGCGCAGCATCAAGGGGCCGGAAGAAATCCGCGCCATGCGCTGCGCCTCCCACGCCTGCGAGGTGGCCGTGGCCGAGATGGAGGCCGCCTGCGCGCCCGGTTTGAGCGAAGACGACGTCTGGGCGGTGCTGCACGCCGAGAACATCAAGCGCGGCGGCGAATGGATCGAAACCCGACTGCTCACCTCCGGCCCGCGCACCAACCCTTGGTTTCAGGAATGCGGCCCCCGCGTGATCCGCAACAATGAAATCGTCGCCTTCGATACGGATCTCGTAGGCAGCTACGGCATCTGCGTGGACATCTCGCGCACCTGGTGGGTGGGCGACCGCGCCCCTCGCCCCGACATGATCGCGGCGATGCAGCACGCCCATGAACACATCATGACCAATATGGAAATGCTCGCGCCCGGCGTCTCGATGCGCGATCTCACCTTCAACAGCCACCGGCTGGAGGATCAGTATCAGAAGCAGAAATACGGCTGCCTGATGCATGGCGTCGGCCTCTGCGATGAATGGCCCCTGATCGCCTACCCCGATCACTTCGTCGAAGGGGCGTTCGACTATCACCTTGAGCCCGGCATGGTGCTCTGCGTGGAGGCGCTCGTCAGCCCGGAAGGCGGCGATTTCTCCATCAAGCTCGAAGATCAGGTGCTGATCACCGAAGACGGCTATGAAAACCTCACGCAATATCCCTTTGATCAGCGGCTGATGGGGGCCACCGGCTGACGTCACACCCTCTCACCAAGCCGTGAGGCGGGCGGCGAATCCCTTGAGAAGCCCCGCCCCGCCGCCCACTCTCTTGTGAACAGCGTAAGTGAGGCAGGAGCGGTGCCATGCCGATGGAGAAGGTGACATTCGAAGGCCATTCCGGCGAGAGCCTCGCCGCGCGGCTGGATCTTCCCGATGGCCCGCATCTGGCCACGGCGATCTTTGCCCATTGCTTCACCTGCACCAAGGACATCACCGCCGCCCGCCGCATCGCCGGGCGACTGGCGGCCATGGGCATCGCCGTGCTGCGCTTTGATTTCACCGGGCTCGGCCATTCGGAAGGCGAGTTCGCCAACACGAGCTTCACCAGCAACGCCGCCGATCTTGTGGCAGCCGCGCGCTACCTGAAAGGGCGCGGCATGGCGCCGGCGCTGCTTGTGGGCCATTCGCTGGGCGGCGCGGCCGTGCTGCGCGCGGCGGCCGAGATCAAATCCGAAACCGGCGCGCTCAAGGCCGTGGCGACCCTCGGCGCGCCCTTCGATCCAGCCCATGTCACCCACCAATTCGGCGCAGCGCTGGAAGAGATCCGCACCAAAGGCAGCGCCGAAGTGCGGCTGGCGGGCCGCCCCTTCACAATCGGGCGCGGTTTTCTGGAGGATATCAGCACCGCCGATCTGCAAGACCGCATCGGCCACCTCGGCGCAGCGCTTCTGGTGCTGCATGCCCCGCGCGACGCCACCGTGGGCATCGAGAACGCCGCGCAGATTTTCGACGCCGCCCGCCACCCGAAAAGCTTCGTCACACTGGACGAGGCCGACCACCTGATCACGCGGACGGAAGATGCCGAATACGCCGCCGAGGTGATCGCCGCCTGGGCCGGGCGCTACCTCGATCTGCGCCCGCCTGCCCCACCGATCGGCGCGCCCGAAGGCGTGGTGCGCGTGGCCGAAGCCGATCCCGAAGGCTTCCTGCAGGATGTCAACGCCGGCCCCTTCCACCACGCACTGGCGGATGAACCGCTTGCCTATGGCGGCACCAACCAAGGCATGTCGCCTTACGGCTTCCTCGCCGCCGGTCTGGGTGCCTGCACCTCGATGACGATCCGCATGTATGCCCGCCGCAAGGGCTGGCCGCTGGCCCATGTGCGCGTCGATGTCACCCACGACAAGGTCCACGCCCAGGACGCAGGCGGCAGCGCGGCCAACCAGAAGATCGACAGCTTCCGCCGCGAAATCCATCTGGAAGGCGCGCTCAGCGCACAGCAGCGCGAAAAGCTTCTGGAGATCGCCGACAAATGCCCCGTGCACAAGACGCTCGAGAGCAGCGCCCGGATCATCACCACGCTCGCCGGATAACTTTCATGCCTCCGGCGGGGATATTTTCGCCAAGATGATGGGGCCCCACTTTGTTCTCTAAATATCTCGGGGGAGGCCCCGCAGGGGTCGGGGGCAGAGCCCCCTCTTTATTGCGCTACTTGCGCGAGGTGATCTTGCCGTTGGAGATCTTGCCTTGCGGATCGGTGAAGCGGATACGGCTGGGATCCTCCACCATCTGATCCACCGTGTAGCAGGTGATCTCCGAGGCCGGCGGCCATTTGGAGCAGTATTTGCCACCGTTCACAGACCAATGCCCAAGGCGCTTTTCGCCGGTGTCCCAGATCGTGTCGCCGGAGGCGAGGAACTCCTGCCGGGCGGCGATATATTCCACGTGTGCGCCCGCGAGCACTTCGAGGATTTCGGTGTCGCTCAAGGTTTTCCACTCGCTGGCGAGGGCCATACCCGGGGTCAGTGCCAGTACCGTGGCCAGAATTGCTCTCACGCGAACCTCCCATGATCTTGTCGCTGCGCGGGGTTCAGTCTAAGAGGAGCCGCGCGCCGCCACAACGCTGAAAGGTTCCCGATGATCCCTCGCTACTCCCGCCCCGATATGGTTGCCATCTGGTCGCCGGAAACGAAGTTCCGCATCTGGTACGAGATCGAGGCGCATGCCTGCGATGCGCAGGCCGATCTGGGGGTGATCCCGCGCGAAAACGCCGAGGCCGTGTGGAAAGCCAAGGACGTGGAGTTTGACGTCACCCGCATCGACGAGATCGAGGCCGTTACCAAGCATGACGTCATCGCCTTCCTGACCCACCTCGCCGAGCACGTGGGCAGCGAAGAGGCCCGCTTCGTGCATCAGGGCATGACCTCTTCCGATGTTCTGGACACCTGTTTCAACGTCCAGCTCACCCGCGCTGCCGATCTGCTGCTCGTTGGCCTCGACAAAACGCTCGCCGCCCTCAAAAAGCGCGCGCTGGAAACCAAGGATATGGTCCGCGTGGGCCGCAGCCACGGCATCCATGCCGAGCCGACAACCATGGGCCTCACCTTCGCCCGGTTCTACGCCGAGATGGACCGCAACCGCGCCCGCCTGCTGGCCGCGCGCGCGGAGATCGCCACCGGCGCGATCTCCGGTGCCGTGGGCACCTTCGCCAATATCGACCCGGCCGTGGAAGAGCATGTCTGCGCCAAGATGGGCCTCACGCCTGAGCCGATCAGCACGCAGGTGATCCCGCGCGACCGCCATGCGATGTTCTTCGCCGTGCTGGGCGTCATTGCGTCGTCGATCGAGAACATCGCGATCGAGATCCGGCACATGCAGCGCACCGAGGTCCTGGAAGGCGCGGAATTTTTCTCGATGGGCCAGAAGGGCTCTTCGGCCATGCCGCACAAGAAAAACCCGGTCCTCACCGAGAACCTGACGGGCCTTGCCCGCCTCGTGCGCATGAGCGTCATTCCGGCGATGGAAAATGTCGCCCTCTGGCATGAGCGCGACATCAGCCACTCTTCCGTGGAGCGCGGCATCGGCCCGGACGCCACGGTGACGCTCGATTTCGCCCTGCACCGGCTGGCCGGTGTGATCGATAAGATGCTGGTTTTCCCGCAGAATATGCTCGACAACATGAACAAATTCCCCGGCCTCGTGATGAGCCAGCGCGTGCTGCTGGCGCTCACCCAGGCTGGTGTGAGCCGCGAGGACGCCTATGCCATGGTGCAGCGCAATGCGCTGAAGGTCTGGGAAGAGCGCGTGGACTTCCGCGAACTGCTGCTCGCTGACCCGGAAGTGGTGGCCGCGCTTGGCGAAGATGGCATCAACGAGAAATTCGACATGGGGTACCATACGAAACACGTGGATTCGATCTTCCGCCGTGTCTTCGGCGAAGGGTGATCAGAGGCCGATTTCGTGCTAGGTTAGCTTCTATCCAACAGTGATGGAGGCACCAAGATGAAGTTAAAAGGCCTGATTTTCGCCGCGCTTCTGACCCTGCCCACCGCCGCGGCGGCTGCCGGTTGCGGGGGCGGACACAGCATGGGCGCATCCTCCTGCCCGCCCGGGCAGATCTGGGACGGCGACAGCCAGCAATGCATATCCGGGGCGTCGAGCTAAGCCACGCCACCGGTTGCTACGATCAGACGGCCCGCTCGCGCAGCGGGCCGTTTGCATGTGTGGGCTCAGCTTTCGGCTTCGGGCGGCAGGCTTTCCGTCCATTTGCGCAGCTCATCCAGAAAGCCGAGCGCGGTGCGGCCGAGGTCCGTCACCTCGTACTGAACCGAAACCGGCGCGGTATCCATCACCTCGCGTCGCACAAGGCCGCGCGCTTCCAGCTGGCGCAGGCGTTCGGCGATCATCTTCTTGGAGGCCCCGCCCACCACGCGGGCAATATCGTTGAACCGCAGCGGGCCATCCTTCAGGTGCCAAAGGATCGAGCCCGTCCATTTGCCGCCAATGATGCGCATGCCGTTCTCGATGGAACAGGGCTCGGTGCAGGAGGCCAGGGGGGCGGGCGTGAATTTTCGCTGGAGGGTCATGGGTCTTCTTCTTCACAGCGGTCCGAACAGGCCAAAGGCGTTGCGCAGAATGGCGTCAGACAGGTTACTGGTTATTTACGGCAAGCGGTGCTTACTCGATCTTACACAAGTTTGCAGGTTACAAAAAGTATACTGGTTGCATTTCGTTCCTTAATGCACAAGTTCGGTTCCGACACGCAAGATTTCAATGGTTTCCTTAAAAGGCTTCCCCTCCCATGAGCAAGATCCTCCTGCTGAACGGCACCCAGCCCTATCCCCATGCCCCCGGCCATCTGAACAAGGCCTTCATCGAGCGCGCCGAGGCGTGGCTTACGTCGCGCGGCCATGACGTGCGCCATTCCGCTGTGGCCGATCCCTATGATATCGATGAAGAAATCGCCAAGCACCAGTGGGCGGACAAGGTCATCGTGCAATTTCCCGTGAACTGGATGGGGGTGCCGTGGTCTTTCAAGAAATACATGGATGAGGTCTATTCCGCCGGGATGGACGGGCGGCTGGGCAATGGCGATGGCCGTTCTTCCACCGCCCCGGATGAGAATTACGGCATGGGCGGCGTGCTGACAGACACGGCTTACATGCTGTCCGTCACCTTCAACGCACCGCGCGCGGCCTTCGACAACCCGCAGGACGCCTTCTTCAAGGGCCAGAGCGTGGATGATCTGCTGGGCCACGTGCATCTGACCTACCGCTTCCTCGGCCTGCCGCAGGAGGCCACATTCGCCGCTCATGACGTGGTGAAGAACCCGCAGATCGAGGCCGATTTCGCCCGGTTCGAGGCGCATCTGGCAGAGGTTTTTGAAGAGAGCGCCCATGTCGCAGCCTGATATCCTGCTCTATACGGCGAACACGATGAACGGCTGGAAGCCGTTGATCTTCCTGCATGAAGCCGAGATCGACTACGAGTTGCGCCCGGTGGATCTGGGCAAGCGAGAGCAGAAGGCGCCCGACTATCTGGCGCTGAACCCCAACGGGCGCATCCCCACCATCGTGGATCGTGGCAACGGCGATTTCGCCGTCTTCGAAAGCGGCGCGATCCTCTGGTATCTGGCCGAGAAGTATGACCGCTTCCTGAGCCACGATCCCAAGGAGCGCTCTGAAACGCTGCAGTGGCTGATGTTCCAGATGGGCGGCATTGGCCCGATGATGGGTCAGGCGATGTTCTTCCAGCGCATCGCTAAGCCCAATGGCGATGAGGTGCCTTATGCGATCAACCGCTACGTGGCCGAAAGCCGCCGCCTGCTGGAGGTGCTGGACACCCGCCTCAAAGGGCGCGACTGGATGGTGGGCGATGCCATGAGCATTGCCGACATCGCCACCTACCCCTGGGCGCGCAGCCATTTCTGGGCCACGGTGAGCGTGGACGGCCTGCCGCATTTGCAGGCGTGGTTTGACAGGCTCGACGCCATGCCCCGTGTGCAGGAAGCCCTGCAACTGCCCGAGCCCCGCCCCGCAGCCTTCGGGCAGGGCGACATCGACACTGCGGCGCGCGAGAATGCCGCCCGTTTCAAGGAGCAATAAGATGGCAAACCCGATCCGCGTGGACATCGTCTCTGATGTGGTCTGCCCGTGGTGCATCGTGGGCTACAGCCAGCTGAAGAGGGCCTCGGAAGAGACGGGTATTCCGCTGGAAATTCAGTGGCACCCGTTCGAGTTGAACCCGCAGATGCCTTCGGAAGGCCAGAACCTGCGCGAGCACATCATGGAGAAATACGGCTCCAGCGCGGCCGATTCCCAGGCGGCGCGGGATCGGCTCACCGATCTGGGGGCCGATCTGGGCTTCACCTTCGCCTTCACCGACGACATGCGCATGGTCAACACTTTCCGCGCGCATCAACTGATCCATTGGGCCGATGAGCACGGCAAGGGCCACGCCGCCAAACAGGCGCTGTTCACAGCCTATTTCACCGAGCGACGCGATCTGAACGACCCTGAGGTGCTGGCCGATGTGGCCGAAAGCCTTGGCCTGTCCCGCGAGGAGGCGCTCAAAATGCTGGAGAGCGAAACACTGGCGCAAACCGTGCGGCAGGTGGAGCAGTTCTGGCTTCAGCAGGGCATCAGCGGCGTGCCTGCCATGGTGTTTGAGCGCCAGAATCTGGTGACAGGCGCGCAGGGCGAGGCCAATTACGCCAATATTCTCAGGCACCTCGCCGAGGCCCCGGCGGCCTGAGCCTGAAATCCGGCCCGATCCGCTCACGAAAGCGTGTGTGGATCGGTGCCCGCGCCGTGCCATGCTCTTGGGGTGTCGTTTCCCAGTCATCCAAGGACCACCCATGCGCCAGGTACTTTCCCTCCCCCTCACCGCCGCGCTGCTCTGCGCCCCCCTCGCCGCTTTTGCCGCCGGGAGCGGCAGCTCCGATGTCTCCACGCCCAAATGCGAAAACGGGCAGGTCTGGGACGACAAGACCGAGCGCTGCGTGAACGCGCAGGACAGCCGGCTTAATGATGACAGCCGCTATGAGGCCGTGCGCCGATACGCCTACGCCGATGATCTGGAGTCTGCCCTCGTGGCGCTCGACGCGATGAGTGATCAGGCCGAGGATCGCGTGCTCACCTATCGCGGCTTCATTGCCCGCAAACAGGGCGACGCCGCTCTGGCCCAGAGCTTCTATGAAATGGCGCTGGCGCAGAACCCCGACAACATCCTTGCCCGCTCCTACATGGGGCAAGGCTATGTTGAAGCCGGCAAGCTTGAGCTGGCGCAAGCCCAGTTGAGCGAGATCCGCAAGCGCGGTGGCCGCAACACATGGGCCGAGGTGTCGCTGCGGCTCGCGATCGGCTTCGGCAAGGGCTATTCCTACTGACAACTGCAAGGCACGGCGGGGGGCACGCCCCCTGCCCCTCCCCTTGCCCTCTTGTGATGCCCGCCCCCCCGGCTTATCTGTGGCCCCCGAACCCGCATCAGCCGAAGGCAGGCCATGGCCACCAAACGCAACGATCTGGCCGACAGGGCTGTTGACCTCGCCGCGCGCGCGGTGATCGGCGCGGCCCGGCTTCTGCCCTATCGCACCCGCGTGCGCGCTGTGGGCGGGCTCACCGCCTATGTGATCGGGCCGCTTGCGGGCTTTCCCAAACGCATCCGCGCCAATCTGGAATACGTGGGGGCCGATCTTTCAGAGCCCGAGATCCGCGCGCTGTGCCGCGAGGTTTCGCGCAACGTGGGGCGCAACCTGATCGAGATGTATTCGGCGGAAGAGTTCAAAGCCCACGCCGCCCAGACACCGGTGGAAGGCCCCGGCACGGACACGCTCTTTGCCGCGCGCGACGCTGGCGCGCCGGTGGTGATCGTGACGGCCCATTTCGGCAGCTACGATGCCGCCCGCGCCGCCGTCGTGGCGCAGGGCTGCGAGATCGGCGGCCTCTATAAGCCGATGACGAACCCCTATTTCAACGCCCACTACGTGGAGGCCTTGAGCGCCATCGCTAAGCCGATGTTTCCACGCGGGCGCAAGGGGCTGGCGGAAATGCTGAAGTTCCTGAAAGGCGGCGGCATGGTCGGCCTGCTGATCGATCAGGACATCGCCAACGGCGCTCTGCTGGAGTTCTTCGGCAAGCCCGCCCGCACGCCGCTCTCGGCGGCGGAAATGGCGATCCGCTACGATGCGCCGATGATCCCGATCTTCGGCATCCGCAAGGAAAACGGTGTGGATTTCCGGCTGGAGGTGCAGGCCCCGATCCCACCCGGCACCGCGGAAGAGATGACACAGGCCTTCAACGACAGGCTCGAAGCCCTCGTGCGGGAGAACATGGGCCAGTGGTTCTGGATTCACCGCCGCTGGGAAGCGCTGAAACCGCGCAACCTGAAAGCGTCAAAGACAGAGGGCTAGCCCAGTTCGCCGCGGATCAGTCCAGCCGGACCGCCGCGAGGATCTCGCCATGGCCCGCACGCTGTATGATCACCGCCGCCCGGTCTTCGCCCTCGGCCTGTGCTTCCAGCGCAAAGGGCGTGCGCCCGTCCCATTTGGCAATCGGCATCCAGCTCGTGACGATGTTGCTGTAGGTCAGCTTGCGTCCGGCGTTCTCACCCCGGCCGATCTCAACCGTCGCATCAGGCATGTAGCGCACAAGCTGCACCACCAGATCGCCGCCATGCCCGGCCCCGGCCTCAGCCCGGATCGAGATGGCCGCCCCGCTGCGCTGTGCGGCAAGGGTGATGTCGGAACGGTCCTCGGCATGAAGCTGGATCAGCGCGTCAACTTCCTCGGGCTTGTTGCCCACCACATGCTCGGCCCCGTCGATCACCATCTGTGGGGTATAGACCATCCGCTGCCCGGCGGCGCGGGCATAGGCCTTCTGGCGCGCGGTATGGGCGGGGTTGGCGAAGATATCCTTCCAGCCGATGTAATCCCAATAGTCCACATGCAGCGCCAGCGGCAGCACGTCGTCACGCTTGGCAAGCTCGCTTAGCAAAGCGTCCGCCGGGGGGCAGGACGAACAGCCCTGCGAGGTGTAAAGCTCGATCACCACAAGGCGCGCGCCTTGCTCCTCGGCTGCGAAAACAGCGCCCATCGAGGCGAGCCATGCCCCCGCCAGCCATGCCGTAAAGCGTTTCATCCGTTGATACTTCCCCAAGCTTCTTGCTCTGGTTTTAGCCAAGCGACAGCCCGATTGCCAATCAACGAAACGCGAGCAATCCGTGGCTGTGACCTCAGCGCCGCGTGAGGTTGATTTCAGTATGCAACGGCATACATTTAAGGGTGCGCCTTGCCCGACTCACCCCGGATCGGGCATGGAAAGGCAGCCCCACCCTTTCATTTCCAAGGGAGCCAGACCCATGACAGTGACCGTAGGCACCGATACCGCCAAAACCCGCCAGACGCTTTCCGTCGGTGGAAAAAGCATTGATTATTACTCTATTCCCGCCGCACAGGCCGCCGGCCTTGGCGATTTCTCCTGCCTTCCGGCCGCGCTAAAGGTTGTTCTCGAAAACCTCCTGCGCTTTGAGGATGAGGGATTTTCCGTTTCCGTGGACGACATCAAGGCCTTCGGTGACTGGGCCAAAAACGGCGGCACCAACCCGCGCGAGATCGCCTATCGCCCGGCCCGCGTGCTGATGCAGGATTTCACCGGCGTTCCGGCGGTGGTGGATCTGGCCGCCATGCGCGACGGGCTCAAGGCGCTTGGCGGCGATCCCGAGCAGATCAACCCGCTCAACCCGGTGGATCTGGTGATCGACCACTCGGTGATGATCGACGAATTCGGCAATCCGCGCGCCTTCCAGATGAACGTGGACCGCGAATACGAGCGCAACATGGAGCGCTACACATTCCTGAAATGGGGCCAGAGCGCCTTTAACAACTTCCGTGTGGTGCCGCCGGGCACCGGCATCTGCCATCAGGTGAACCTCGAATATCTCGCCCAGACGATTTGGAGCGACGTGGATCAGAACGGCGTGGAAGTCGCCTACCCCGACACGCTCGTGGGCACCGACAGCCACACGACGATGGTCAACGGCATGGCCGTGCTGGGCTGGGGCGTTGGCGGGATCGAGGCCGAGGCCGCGATGCTCGGGCAGCCGATCTCCATGCTGATTCCTGAAGTCATCGGCTTCGAGCTGACAGGCACCATGGTGGAAGGCACCACCGGCACCGATCTGGTGCTGAAAGTCGTGGAGATGCTGCGCGCCAAGGGCGTGGTGGGCAAATTCGTGGAGTTCTACGGCGAGGGGCTTGATCGCCTGCCGCTGGCGGACCGTGCCACCATCGCCAATATGGCGCCGGAATATGGCGCCACCTGCGGCTTCTTCCCGATCGACGGCGAGACCTTGCGCTACATGCGCAACACGGGCCGCGACGAGGCCCGCATCGCGCTGGTGGAGGCCTATGCCCGCGCCAACGGCATGTGGCGCGATGCCGACTACGCGCCGATTTACACCGACACGCTGCATCTGGACATGGGCACCATCGTGCCCGCCATTTCCGGCCCCAAACGCCCGCAGGATTACGTGGCGCTCACCGAGGCCAAGGCCGCCTTCCGCCGCGAGATGGAAGAGACGTTCAAGCGCCCGATGGGCAAGCAGGTGCCGGTCGCTGGGGAAGATTACACGATGGAGAGCGGCAAGGTCGTGATCGCCTCGATCACCTCCTGCACCAACACCTCCAACCCTTACGTGATGATCGGCGCGGGCCTTGTGGCGCGCAAAGCAGCCGCGCTGGGGCTGGATCGCAAGCCCTGGGTCAAAACCTCCCTCGCGCCCGGCTCCCAGGTGGTTTCAGCCTATCTGGAGGCTGCCGGGCTGCAGGAGGATCTGGACAAGATCGGCTTCAACCTCGTGGGCTATGGCTGCACCACCTGTATCGGCAACTCCGGCCCGATCCAGACGGAAATCTCTCAAGCCATCGCGCAGGGCGATCTGGTGGCCACCTCGGTGCTGTCGGGCAACCGCAACTTTGAAGGGCGCATCAGCCCCGACGTACGCGCCAACTACCTCGCCTCGCCGCCCCTCGTGGTGGCTTACGCGCTGGCCGGGACGCTGGACATCGACCTCACCAGCGAGCCGCTGGGGCAGGATCAGGCGGGCAATCCGGTGTACCTGAAGGACATCTGGCCCTCCACGCAGGAAATCGCCGAGTTGGTGGAGAAAACCGTCACCCGCGAGGCCTTCCAGGCGAAATATGCCGATGTCTTCAAGGGCGATGCGAAGTGGCAATCGGTGCAGACGACCGATCAGAAAACCTACGACTGGCCGCCCGCCTCCACCTATGTGCAGAACCCGCCCTATTTCCAGAACATGAGCCCCGAGCCGGGCACGATCACCAGCATCGAAGGCGCGAAGGTGCTCCTGGTGTTGGGCGACATGATCACGACCGACCACATCTCCCCGGCCGGCTCCTTCAAGGAAACCACGCCTGCAGGCCAATATCTGATCGAGCGGCAGGTCGCCCCGCGCGAGTTCAACTCCTACGGCTCGCGGCGCGGCAACCACGAGGTGATGATGCGCGGCACGTTTGCCAACATCCGCATCAAGAACGAAATGCTCGACGGTGTGGAAGGCGGCTACACGCTGGGGCCGGATGGTGCTCAGACCTCGGTCTTTGACGCCTCCATGGCCTATCAGGCGCAGGGCACGCCGCTGGTGATCTTCGGCGGCGAGCAATATGGCGCGGGCTCCAGCCGCGACTGGGCCGCCAAGGGCACCGCGCTTCTGGGGGTGAAGGCCGTGATCGCGGAGAGCTTCGAGCGCATCCACCGCTCCAATCTGGTGGGTATGGGGGTCATTCCCTTCGAGTTCACCGGTGGCGATACCCGCAAGTCTCTGGGAATCACCGGGGCGGAAACCGTGTCGATTCATGGGCTTGAAAGCGTGGAGCCGCTGCAGGAGGTGCCCTGCGACATCACCTTCGCCGATGGCACGACCAAGACGATCACGCTCAAATGCCGGATCGATACCGCGCCGGAGATTGAATACATCGAGAACGGTGGCGTGCTGCACTACGTACTGCGCAAACTGGCCAAGGAATCTTAAGAACGCGGCTTAAGGCCCTGTAATTACGTGAAACCCCGCCCTTTAGCGCGGGGTTTTTCTTTCCTATCCGCGGCCATCTTGCCTTAGGTTTCACTGCAATTCGCCTTAAACGTGTCACATTCTGGCAATGATCGCCTCAATTCCGCCCCATTTCGGAAACGGTGTTTTTCCACAGGAAACAGCCCCCTCTTATCGCCACGTTAAGGGATAGCGCCTATCAAGGCGGCATGTCTGCTGTGCGAATTCTTATAAAACGCATGCCGCTGCCTGTTTTCGAAGCGGCCCTTTTCATCGCCCTCGCGGCGATTGGCATCTACTATGGCTAAAGCGTTTGGGCTGGGGGGCCCGAACACTGAACAGCCAACGTAGGGGCGCTGCTGCCGAAAGGTGGCATCGGTATTGCATGGGCGAACCGCCCTGTCCTAGCATCCGGTCAACCAAGATCGGGGGCTGAAATGCGTATTGCGATCATTGCCTTGCTGACAAGCTTCATCGCAGGCGTCTTCGCGGCTGGCACTTTGAAGCTGATGGTGCTTCTCACCGATCTGATCTGGCATCGCCCGATGGCCGGCACGCCGCTCTACATCCTCGCCGCCTGCACGCTGGGCGGGCTGTTGATCGGCCTTACGCGCCATGGCAACCGGGATGTGCAGACGCTGACCGAGCAGATCGATGCCGCAATCGATCCGGTCCAGCGTAAGCGGACAGACATCTGGCTGATCGCGCTCGGCGCAGCACTGGCAGTGGGCTTTGGAGGCGCGCTTGGCCCGGAGGCCGGGCTGATCGCTGTTGTCACCGAACTGGCAGCGCTCGTCTCCCTGCTGGTGGCGCGTTCCGCGGCCGAGGAGCGCGAGATCGGTCAGGCAAGCATTTCGGCTGCACTGGCGGCGCTCTATGCGTCGCCTCCCGGCGGCGCGGCCATTGTCCACCACGAGCACACGCCCGGCGATTGGGCGGAAGCGAAGGCGCGCAGCATCGCCTATCTCGATTTCCTCGCCGCGCTCGCCGGGGTTGCGGGCTTCTGGGTGACGGCGCAGCTGATCTTCTCCGAAGGGTTCCACCGCATCCACTTGCCCCACCACACCCCGCCACTGGACGGCACCGACATCCTCTACAGCCTGCTGCCCGGCGCGATGGGCGCGCTCGTGGGCGCAGCCTTTCTGCAGGCCCGCTATCACGCCACGCGCGCCGTTGAGGCGCGGATCGCCAGCCCCGTCGTGCAATCCACTCTGGGCGGCTTCCTCTTTGGCCTGATGGCCGCCGCGCTGCCGATCCTGCGCTTTTCTGGCCATCACGAGTTCGAAACCATGATGGAGGCAGCGGGCAGCCTTGGGGTGCTCGCACTGGTGGGGCTCGCACTGGCCAAGGCACTGGCCTGCACGTTGTGCCTCTCCACCGGTTGGCGGGGCGGCGCGATCTTTCCGCTGATCTTCGCCGGCGGTGCCATGGGTTATGCCGCGCATTTCCTACAGGGATCACCAAATGTGGCTGTGGCCGTCGCGGCGGGCCTTGCCGGGGCAACGGCGGCAGGGCTGGGCCGGCCCATGGTGGCGCTGCTGATCCTGCTGTTCCTCGTTGGCACCCAGACGGCCATCCCAATCGCGGTTGGCATTGGCTTTGGCATGATCGCGGCCCGTTTCAGCCCGCAGATCACCCATTAAGGGCGTCGGACTACTGCCCGCCGGAGGCCGCCTCAATCGCCGGGCGCAGCGTGCTTTCGAGCACGCGCTGCGTCACCGGGCCGGCAAAGCGCAGCACGATGTTGCCCTCACCATCGATCACATAGGTTTCCGGCACGCCATAAAGGCCCCAGTTGATCGCCATGCGGCCATTGGGATCTGCCCCCATGGCCGTATAGGGATTGCCCAACTCCTCAAGGAAGGCGAGCGCGTCGCCCTCGCGATCCTTGTAGTTGATGCCGTAGATCGGGATGCCTTCCTCGGCCAGTTGCGTCAGCGTCGGATGCTCTACCCGGCAGGGCGCGCACCAGCTGGCCCAGTAGTTCACAAGCTTCACGCCGGGCTGGCGCAGGGTTTCATCTGTGAACGGCTGCCCCTCCCCCAGTTGGGTGAGCACAACGGCAGGTGCTGGCTTGCCCTCCCGCGCGCTTGGCAGCGCGTCAGGGTTTTCGCGCTGCATGCCCAGAAGGAACATCGCGGCGAGCCCTGCGAAGAGCAGCGGCGGCAGCGCCATCAGCGGGGAGACTTTAGCCATTCTTCCGACGCCCTTCCACGTCACGCAGCTCCGCGCGCACCCGGCGGGAGCGCCAGAGGCTCAGCAGCACCAAAAGGACCAAGAGCAGGATCGACACCGCATAGGCCGAGAGCACCTCTGTGCCGTATTTTCCAAGATCGGGCATCATGCGTCGAGCCTTTCACGGGCCAGCAGCGCCTGCAGGCGGCGGCTTCGGATTTCGGTCCGGGTGCGCAGCAAGACCAGCGCCACGAACAAAAGCACGAATCCAAGGATGCAGACCAGCAGCGGGAAGAAGAAGACATTCGAGATATTCTCCTCCTTGTCGAGCGACAGGCTCGCGCCCTGGTGCAGGCCCTGGTTCCAGAAGTTCACCGCATAGCGCGACAGCAGCGCGAAGATGGAGCCGACAAGGCAGAGCACGCCTGTCAGATCGGCGGCCGTGTCCGGGTTGTCGATCGCCGCCCATAGCGCGATGTAGCCCAGATAGAAGAGAAAAAGGATCAGGAAGCTCGTCAGCCGCGGATCCCACGCCCAATAGGTGCCCCACATCGGCTCGCCCCAGATCGCGCCGGTGGCCAGCGCGATGAGCGTCATCACCAGCCCAACGGGCGCCGCAGCGCGGGCGGCCAGCGCGGAAACGTGGTGGCGGCGAATGATCCAGATCAGCGAGGCCACGAGCATCATCAGCCAGGCGTTGATCGCCATCAGCGCGCTTGGCACATGCAGGTAGATGATCTTGACGGTGGAGCCTTGCCGGAAATCATCCGGCGTGAAGAAGAAGCCCCAGACAAGCCCCACGACAAGGCAGACGCCTGCCGCAAGCGACACACCGGGCAGCATCCAGGCGGATGTCTGCATGAACTTCTTCGGGTTCGCGTATTCCCAGAATGATGACATGAGTCTTTGGTTGGCCCCTGATGCCGGTCTTGCCCCTTTTATAGGGCGAAATCCTCAGCGAATATTGATGCGGATTGCCGCAGCCGCGGCAAAAGGCAGGATGGCGACAGCGCCCAGCGTGATCCCGGCCAGAAGCAGCAACGGAGTGGTGGTGGCCTGCCCGTCGATGCCGCGCCGCAGGGTTTCGGCCCCGAAGATGAGCGTGGGCACGTAGAGCGGCAGCACGAGCAGCGACAGCAACAGCCCGCCGCGCTTCAGCCCCACGGTGAGTGCTGCGCCGAAGGCGCCGATGAAGCTCAGCGCAGGGGTGCCGATGGCGAGGGTGATCAGCAGCCACTGGTAGCCCGGCGCGGGCAGATTCAGCAGCACGCCCAAAAGCGGCGCGACCAGCGTAAGCGGCAGCCCCGTGGTGAGCCAATGCGCCAGCGCCTTCATCGCCGTCATGCCCTCCAGCGGCAGCGGGGCAGTGGCCAGCAGATCGAGCGAGCCGTCCTCGTAATCCAGCGCGAAGATGCGGTCGAGCGAGAGCAGGCAGGCCAGCAACGCCCCGACCCAGAGGATCCCCGGCGCGATGCGCGAAAGCGTGCTGCTTTCCGGCCCCACGCCGAAGGGCACGAGCACGGTGAGGATCAGGAAGAAGGCAAGCCCCAGCCCGAAGCCGCCGCCGGAGCGGATCGCGAGTTTCAGATCCCGAAGCAGCAGCGCGATCACAGGAAAGCCTCGCTGAAGCCGTCGTCAAAGGCCTGTGCGGCCTCGGCGGTGGCTTTGAAAGGGGTCAGATCCAGCACATCGGCCTGAAAGCCGAGATCAATATGGGTGGCGATCAGCGCTGCGCCGCCGGCGTCGCAATGGGCGCGCACCGAAGCGGCGAACAGGCCAACGCTGGCCACGTCGAGTGAGACGGTCGGCTCGTCCAGCGCCCAGATGCGGCGGCCGGTCACAAGCAGCCGCGCAAGGCCAAGGCGGCGTTTCTGACCGGCGGAAAGGTTATGGGCCTGCCGGTCCTGCAGGCTTGAAAGGTTGAAGGCCTCAAGCGCAGGCACGATGCTGCCGGTGCCGTAGATCTTTGCCCAGAAGCGCAGGTTTTCGGCCACGGTGAGCGTGGACTTCAGCCCGTCGGCATGGGCGGCATAGGCGAAGGCTTCGCGGTCGAGCGAGATCTCACCGGCCAGCGGCGGCTGCAGCCCGGCGAGCGTGCGCAGCAGGGTTGTCTTGCCGATGCCATTGGGGCCGCGCAGCAGTAGGGCCTGCCCGGCGGCAAGGCCGAAGCTCACACCCGCCAGCACGGGGATGCCCCCGCGCGCGCAGGCCAGATCGCTGACTCTCAGTTCCATATCCGTGGCTTAGACCATCCCGCGCGCCGCGCCTAGCCTGCGGCGACGGGCAGCAATGCCGCACCCACGCGGCGGCCCTCGCTGATCAGCACATTATATGTGCGCGCTGCCGCCGGGCTGTTCATGGCTTCAACGCCCAGCCCTGCGGCTTCCAGCGCCGCGCGGAAGCCCTCCGGCAGATGCGCGGTTTCGCCGCCGGTGCCGATGAAAAGCACGTCCAGCTGGCCCGCGAGCGCCAGCAGCGTGGCGGTGTCGTCAAAGCCGCCCCACGCCTGCACACCCTCCGGCGCCACCAGCACCGCGCCCTCATGGACCTCGCCTCCGATGCGGAAGAAACCGGGGCCGTAGCCGTCAACCGGCAGGGCATCGGTGAAGCGGATCTCGTTCAGGCGCATGGCTCGTTCCTTTCTCACATGCCCCAGAGGGGCAATCCGGCAATCGCGGCCCCAGCGATCAGCAGGTAGGCCACACGGCGGTAGAGCCGTTCGGCCTCGGGCCGGAAGATAGCCGCGCCGGCGACATTGGCCAAGAGATAGGGCAGCACCAGCGCAAGGCCGGTGAGCACGGCGGCGGGCACCAGCACGCCGGACAGCCACAGCACGCCGATCATCAGCACATCGGCCATCAGCAGGAACAACAGCGTATTGGCGCGCACGGCGGCGGCCGGATATGGCCCGGCCATATACATCAGGATCACCGGCGGCCCCGGCAGGCCCGAGGTGCCCGCCAGAAAGCCGCCAAGCCCGCCAGTGGCTGTCAACGCAAGGGTCGAAAGTGCGCGCGTGTAGCGCACACCCGAGATCAGCAGCCCCAGCATCAGCAAGGCCAGCAGCGAAACGGCATAGCGGAAGACCTCGGGCGAGAGCAGCGCCAGCACCGCAACACCGGCGGGCAGGCCCACAAGCAGGCCCAGCCCAAGGCGCAGAATCTGTGGCGGGTGGCCATCCCGCAGGGCGCGCTGCACGTTGGGGAGCGGGCCGAAGAGATCCATCACGATCAGCGCGGTGAGCGTCTCAAACGGCCCCAGCACCAGCGCGAAGAGCGGCACGCAGATCAGCCCGGTGCCAAACCCGGCAAAGCCGCGCACCAGCCCCCCCAGAATCGCAGCGCCGCAGAGGAGCGCAAACCCCTCTGCGGCGATCACATCAAGCACGAGGCCTGAAAGCTCAGGCATCCACGTTGGCGTATTGGTTGCCTGCGGTGTTGTCGGGTTTGGACCAATCGCGCTTCACGCCGAGGCGCAGCAGGATGGCCGAGGCCACGAAGACGGACGAATAGGTGCCCACGAAAATGCCCCAGATCATCGCGAAGACGAAGCCGCGGATCACGTCGCCGCCCAGCGCGAACAGCGAGAACAGCGCGATTAGCGTGGTGATGGAGGTCATCATCGTGCGGCTGAGCGTTTCGTTGATCGAGAGGTTCAGCACCTCTTTCAGCGGCAGTTTCTTGTATTTGCGCAGGTTCTCGCGGACGCGGTCAAACACCACCACGGTGTCGTTCAGCGAGTAGCCCACGATGGTAAGAAGCGCCGCGATGATCGCCAGATCGAACTTGATCTGCAGCGCCGAGAAGATGCCGATCGTCAGCACCACGTCGTGCACCAGAGCGGCCACGGCCCCCAGCGCGAACTGCCATTCAAACCGCAGCCAAATGTAAAACAGCACCGCGCCGATGGCCATCAGCACCGCGATCACCGCCGTCTGCACCAGTTCGCCCGAAACCTTCGGGCCAACCGATTCCACCGATGGGAACGTGATGGAGGGATCCACCGCCTGCAGCGCGGCCTCCACGGCGTTGATCACTTCAACGGAGACGCTCTCGGCCCCTTCCTGCGCCTGAATTCGGACCATGGCCACATGCTCGTTGGCGTTGAAAGACGGATCGAACACTTCGGTGATCGAGACATCGCCAAGCTCAAGCGGTGCGATGGCTGCGCGGTAGGCGCCTACGTCCACTTCCGAGGTGCTCTGGGTGCGGATCGTCGTGCCGCCCTTGAAGTCGATCCCGAAGTTCAGGCCGACCACAAAGAACAACACCACCGAGGCCAGCATGGCGAAGCCCGAAAGCCCGAGCGTCAGCTTGCTGCGCTTGAAGAAATCCCAATTCGTCTCATCGGGTACAAGTTTCAGTCTCATGGCTCAGACCTCGATTGTCTTCGGGCGCTTGCGCTCGAACCAGAACACGATCATCAGACGCGTCACGTAGATCGCGGTGAAAACCGATGTGATGATGCCCAGCGCCAGCGTGATGGAGAAGCCGCGCACCGGCCCCGCGCCCATCACGAAGAGGATGACGGCGGTGATGAAAGTGGTTATGTTGGCGTCAAGGATCGCCGAAAGCGCCTTTTCATAGCCAAGCTCGATGGCCCGCGCCGGACCCTTGGCCGTTTTCAGCTCTTCCCGGATCCGCTCGAAGACAAGCACGTTTGCGTCCACCGCCATACCGATCGTCAGCACGATGCCGGCGATGCCCGGCAGGGTCAGCGTGGCGCCGATCACCGACAGCAGGCCGAAGATCAGCCCGACGTTGATCATCAGGGCGATGTTGGCGAAGACGCCGAACAGCCCGTAGCTCGCCACCATGAACACCAGAACCGCGGCAAAGGCGACGATACAGGCGATGCGGCCTGCCTCGATGCTGTCCTGCCCCAGTTCCGGGCCGATGGTGCGTTCTTCAAGGAAGGTCAGCCCCGCCGGCAGCGCGCCTGCGCGCAACAGCACGGCAAGCTGGGTGGATTCTTCCACGTTGAAATTGCCGGTGATGATGCCGGAGCCGCCGGGAATGTGATCCTGAATGACGGGGGCAGAGATCACCTCGCCATCGAGCACGATAGCGAAGGGGGAGCCGATGTTCTCGGCGGTGTAATCGCCAAACTTGCGCGCTCCGGAGGGGTTGAAGCGGAAGTTCACCGCAGGGCGGTTATTCTGATCGAACGCGGGCTGCGCGTCTACGAGCTCTTCGCCGGTGACTACAGGCAGGCTCTCGACGATGTAATACACGCCCTCTTCATCAATCGACGGCAGGATCTTGTTGCGCAGGCCCGGATCCTGATCCGGGTTGGAGGAGCGCCCGACAACCGGGTGGAAGCCCAGCTGCGCGGTGGTGCCGATCAGCGCCTTCAGCTCCTCGGCGGAGCCAAGGCCGGGCACCTGAATCAGGATGCGGTCTTCGCCCTGACGCTGGATGGTAGGCTCGCGGGTGCCGACCTCATCCACGCGGCGGCGGATGATTTCGAGCGACTGGCGCAGGGTGCGATCGTCGGTGGCAAGCCGTTCGGCTTCCGACAGGCTGACGACGATCTCGTCACCTTCCGCGCGCACGTCCAGATCGCTCGCGCCACCCCCTGTGAGGGTAACGACAGGGCGCGCCAGCTCGCGCACGGCGGCAAGGGCGGTGTCCATACCCGCAGGCTGGGAGATGCGCACGCGCAGCTCGCCCGGAGCACTCTCTTGCAGGCGGATGGTGCCGACAGTTTCGCGCAGCGGGCGCAGCGCGTCGCGCACATCCGGCCAAAGCGCCTCGATGCGGGCCTCGTAGACATCGGCCACCTGCACTTCGGCGAGCAAATGCGCGCCGCCGCGCAGATCGAGCCCGAGGTTCACGATCGTGGAGGGCAGCCAGCTGGGCCAGGCCGCCGCGGCAGCCGCGTTTTCAGGGCTGTCTGCGCCGGCCTCGATGGCTTTCACGGCGTCATTGTGCCCTTCCACCCGCGGGTAGAAGGCGTTCGGCATGGCGAAAAGGAGCCCGATGAGACAGACTCCGATAATCACCACCCGCTTGAATGCGGACATTTGCAGCATCAGATAACGCCCTGATTTTTCGCGTTTACTTCGTCGGCTCGGTCTTGTTCAGAACCTGCGACACGGTGGCCTGGATCACGCGGACCTTCACGCCCTCTGCAATCTCCACCTCGATCTGGCCGGTGGTGTCGGCGCCGTCGAGCACCTTGGAAACCTTGCCCACGATGCCACCCTGCGTGACGACCTGATCGCCCCGGCGCAGCGCGCTCACCATCTTCTGGTGTTCCTTCATTTTCTTCTGCTGCGGACGGATCAGCAGGAAGTACATGATGGCGAAAATCAGGATCAGCGGAACGAAGCTTGCGATGGCAGAGCCACCACCGGCGGCTTGCGCGTAGGCAGGCGTTGCGAACATGGGTTTTCTTCCTTTTCTCTCGGGGCGTGTTCAGGGCCCCGGTTCAAGCTGGCGCGCACCCTATAGGCGGCTTTTGGGGATGGCAAGGCAAGGGCCCGGCAAAGGCGGGCGGTTTTCACCCTTTCAAAGCGCAGACCCTTCGGGCATATGGGGTGCGCATTCAAAACCACCAGAAGGAAAGGACTGGACAGATGCATGACATTCGCCTGATCCGCGAAAACCCCGCCGCATTCGACGCCGCCATGGCGCGCCGTGGGCTGTCTTCCCTTTCCTCCGAGATCCTCGCCATCGACGAGGCCCGCCGCGCCAAGATCGCGGCCGCCGAAACCGCGCAGGCCGAACGTAACAAGGCCAGCAAGGAAGTCGGCGCGGCCAAGGGCCGGGGCGATGAGGCCGAGTTCGAACGCCTGCGCGCGCTTGTGGCGGAAAAGAAAGACGAAATCGCCCGCCTGGAAGCCGAGGCCAAGGAGGAAGACGCCCGCCTTGCCGAAGTGCTGATGGGCCTGCCCAACGTGGTCTATGACGATGTGCCCGAGGGCGCGGATGAAGCGGACAACGTGGAAATCCGCCGCTTCGGCAGCCCGCGCAACTTCGCCTTCACGCCGAAGGAACACTACGAGCTGGCCGGCGTGCAGGACGGCATGGACTTCGAGACTGCTGCCAAGCTGTCCGGGTCGCGCTTCGTGGTGCTGTCCGGCGGCGTGGCGCGGCTGCACCGGGCTCTGGCGCAATTCATGATCGACACCCACGTCGAGGAGCACGGCCTCACCGAAACCTGGACACCCGTTCTGGTGCGCGAGGAGATGATGGTTGGCACCGGCCAGCTGCCCAAGTTCGGCGAGGACAGCTACCAGACGACGGACGGCTGGTGGCTCGTGCCCACTGCCGAGGTGAGCCTGACCAACATCGTCAACGGCGAGACGATCTCCGAAAGCTACCTGCCCCGCCGCTACGTGGCCCACACGCAATGCTTCCGCTCCGAGGCCGGCAGCGCGGGCCGCGACACGGCGGGCATGCTGCGCCAGCACCAGTTCGAAAAGGTCGAGATGGTCAGCGTCACCC
The DNA here is from genome assembly GCF_025376885.1 of Pseudoruegeria sp. SHC-113. NCBI lineage: Bacteria > Pseudomonadati > Pseudomonadota > Alphaproteobacteria > Rhodobacterales > Roseobacteraceae > Pseudoruegeria > Pseudoruegeria sp. SHC-113. Next base: position 1,638,207 of record NZ_JAHUBR010000001.1, on the reverse strand, counting down.
ATCCCGAAAAGAGCGAGGAAGAACACGCGCGCATGACCCGCTGCGCCGAAGCGATCCTCGAAAAACTGGAGCTTCCCTACCGCACCGTGGTGCTCTGCACCGGCGACATCGGCTTCGGCGCGCGCCGCACCCATGACATCGAGGTCTGGCTGCCCGGGCAGAACACCTACCGCGAGATCTCCTCGATCTCCACATGCGGCGATTTCCAGGCCCGCCGGATGAACGCGCGTTTCAAACCCGACGCCGGCGGCAAGCCCGAGTTTGTCCACACGCTCAACGGCTCCGGCCTCGCCGTGGGCCGCGCGCTGATCGCGGTGCTGGAGAACGGCCAGCAGGAAGACGGCTCCGTCCGCCTGCCCGAGGTGCTGCACCCCTACCTTGGCGGCAAGTCGATCCTGACAGCCGAGGGCAAACTGGCCTGACCGCCACGCGCCACTTTTTAGAGAAGGCCGCAGCTCCCCCTGCGGCCTTTTCCTTTGTGGCAAGCGCGAAAGGGGGGCTCTGCCCCCGCCGCCTTCGGCGACTCCCCCGAGATATTTACAGAACAAAGTGGGGCCCCTTCCTCTCGCCTGAAATACCTCGGGGGGTGCGGGGGCAGCGCCCCCGCGTCGCCGTGGCAGGCCTGCCTGCCGCGGCTTCCCTCTTGACCGGCGCAGAGCAGCGCGTGAAAAGCGTCGGCATGGGAACCGGAACACTCACCATCGATCTCGATGCGCTCGCCGCGAACTGGCGCGCGCTCGACCGCCTGTCGGCTGACACAGTTGAAACCGCCGCCGTGGTGAAGGCCGACGGCTATGGGCTGGGCGCGGGCCGTGTGGCGCGGGCGCTGGCCAAGGCCGGGGCGCGGCGGTTTTTCGTGGCGGTAGCCGAGGAAGGCGCGGCCGTGCGCAATGCGCTCGGGCCGGGGCCGGAAATCTGCGTGTTCTCGGGCCATATGGCCGGCGACACCGAGATGCTGCAGGATCTGCAGCTGACCCCGATGCTCAACTCCGTGGAGCAGCTGACCCGCCACGTGGAGAGCCTGCCGGGCCATGCCTTTGGCGTGCAGCTTGATTCCGGCATGAACCGGCTTGGCATGGAGCCTGCCGAATGGGCCAGCGTTGCCGAGCTGGTACTCTCTCTCGCGCCGCGCCTCTTGATGAGCCATCTGGCCTGTGCGGATGAACCAGATCACGAGGCCAACGCCCGCCAGCTCGCGGCCTTCCGCGAGATGACGGACGGGCTCAACGTGCCGCGCTCGCTCTCGGCCACCGGCGGCATCCTTCTAGGGCCTGACTACCATTTCGACCTCACCCGCCCCGGCATCGGCCTTTATGGCGGCCTGCCGTTTGAGGCCGCGCAGCCTGTGGCGCGCATTGCCCTGCCCGTCATCCAGACCCGGGAGCTGACCGAGGGCGAGGCCGTGGGCTATGGCTGCAGTTGGACGGCACAGGCGCCCGCCCACATCGCCACCATTTCCGGCGGCTATGCCGACGGGCTGATCCGCGCGATGAGCGGCAAGGCGCAGGTCTTCGCGGGCGACACCCCCTGCCCCGTCGCGGGCCGCGTGTCCATGGATCTGATCACGGTGGATGTGAGCCATCTGAACGAGGTGCCTGCTGCCCTCGACATCCTCTGCCCTGCGCAAGGGGTCGATGCGCTCGCCGAGATGGCCGGCACCATCGGCTACGAGATCCTGACCTCGCTCGGTGCCCGCTACGCGCGCCGCTACACGGGCGGCTGAGCATGGCGGCGGTGCTTACGCCCTTCACGGTGATCGGCCGCACGACGCTGGCCCTGCTGGCCGCGATCGGCCGGATCACGCTCTTCGCGCTCTCCGCCGTGTCCCACGTCTTCCGCCCGCCCTTCTACCCGCGCGAGTTCCTTGCGGCGTTGATGACGATCGGCTGGTATTCCCTGCCCGTCGTCGGGCTCACCGCCTTTTTCACCGGCGGCGCGCTGGCGCTGCAGATCTATGCCGGTGGCGCGCGGTTCAACGCCGAGGCCGTTGTGCCCTCCATCGTGGCCATCGGCATGGTGCGCGAGTTGGGGCCCGTGCTGGGCGGTTTGATGGTGGCGGCGCGGGTGGCCTCTTCCATTGCCGCCGAGATCGGCACGATGAAGGTCACCGAACAGATCGACGCGCTCACCACGCTTTCCACCAACCCGATGAAATACCTCACCGCCCCGCGCCTGCTGGCCGCCACGCTGGCCGTGCCCGTGCTGGTGGCCGTGGGCGATGCCATCGGCATCCTCGGCGGCTACGTGGTGGGCGTGCAGCGGCTGGGCTTCAACGGCGCGGCTTACCTGCAGAACACCGTGAATTTCCTTGAACCCTGGGATGTCGGCTCGGGCCTTGTGAAGGGCGCGGCCTTCGGCTTCATCGTGGCGCTGATGGGCTGCTACCACGGCATGAATTCCGGGCGCGGCGCGCAAGGGGTTGGGCAGGCGACGAAATCCGCCGTTGTCTCGGCTTCCGTGCTGATCCTCGCCGCCAACTACCTGCTGACGGAGGCCTTCTTCTCCGCATGATCCGGCTAGACAACGTTCACAAGGCTTTTGGCCCCAAGAAGGTGCTGCAGGGCGTCGATCTTGAGATCGGCAAGGGGCGCAGCATGGTGATCATCGGCGGCTCCGGCACCGGCAAATCGGTGTTGCTGAAATGCGTGCTCGGCCTCGTGCGGCCCGACTCTGGCACGATCACCGTGGACGGCACCGATGGCGACAACCGCGACGCCTTTCTTGCCCGGTTCGGGATGCTGTTTCAGGGCGGCGCGCTGTTTGACTCCATGCCCGTCTGGCAGAACGTCGGCTTTCGCCTGCTGCGCGGGGCGCTCAAGCGCCCCAAGGCCGAAGCGCGCGAGATCGCCATCGAGAAGCTGCGCCGGGTGGGGCTATCGCCCGATGTGGCCGATCTGTACCCAGCCGAGCTTTCCGGCGGCATGCAGAAACGCGTGGGCCTCGCCCGCGCCATCGCGGCGGAGCCCGAGATCATTTTCTTTGACGAGCCGACCACCGGGCTCGATCCAATCATGGCCGGCGTGATCAACGATCTGATCCGCGAGATCGTGGTGGAAATGGGTGCCACCGCCATGACGATCACCCACGACATGACCAGCGTGCGCGCCATCGCCGATGAGATTGCCATGCTCCATGCGGGCAAGATCCAATGGACGGGGCCTGTCGCGCAGATGGAAGAAAGCGGCGATCCCTACCTCGACCAATTCATCCACGGCCGCGCCGAAGGCCCCATCGAATCACTGCGCTGAGGCCGATCGCCCCGCCTTGTGGTGATTTTTGGTTGAACCACAACACCTTGCGGCCTGCCATTGACCCTGCGAAAATACCCCACAGGTTGCACACGAATTGTTTCAGAAAACCGGGCTGCTTTCGCCGCTTTGTGATGATTTACCCGAAGTTTCCCTCTTAACCGATTGGTTTTCCGGGGTAACCTTTCCTTCTAGGGTACGGTTAACAATTCTTCACGGTGACGATTATGCAAAGACATACGGACTCCGTCTTTTTTCAATTCCAGCGCGGCCTTCAGGCGCTCTCATTATTTCTGATCGTAGCGATGGCGGTGGCGCTTGTGGGCAGCAGCCTGCTGGCAGCCCTCGGGCTTTCGCCCTGGCTCTATCTTCCGCTGCGGTTTGGGGACACGGTCTATCCTCAGGCGGGCATGTGGCTGCAAATCGGCGTGGCGGGGCTTTTCCTTGCGCTCTGCTTCTACATCCCGGCCAACCGCCGCATGGTGCAGCTTGAGCGCTCGCACCGGGATTTCTCTATGACGATGGACGACGTGGCCCGCGCCTATGCGATCAGCCATGACGCCGACCGGCGCAGCACCTTCATGCTGCGCTCGGAATTTGACGCGGTGCGCGAGCGTATCGTCTACCTGCGCCAGCATCCCGAACTGGACACGCTGGAGCCGGAGATCCTGCAAGTCGCTGCGCAGATGAGCCAACAGAGCCGCGACATCGCCGAGATCTACTCCGACGAGAAGGTGGATCGCGCCAAGACCTTCCTGCGCCAGCGCCAGCAGGAGGTGGAGCGCTTTCAGGAGCAGCTCGACATCGCGACGCGCACGGTGAAGGAAATCAAGCGCTGGCTGCATGAGGTGGAGCTGGAAGAGCATGTGGTGCAGGTGCAGCTCGATCGGCTGAGCAAGGATCTGACGGATGTTCTGCCACAGATCGGCTTCCAGTCGCCGCTCGGGCGACCCAATGTCGTGGCCATGTCGAAGTCCAAACACTAGCGCTTGCGGCCCCTGAGCGGGGCCGCTACCGGTAGGGTATGACACCTGCCGACACCCTGCTGCGCTACGGCAACCTCGCGTTGCTCGTCCTCTTCCCCATCGCCTGGACGGCGCCCCTTTTGCGCGCCGGGATCCTGCCGCTGTTCCGCCTGTCCGAGATCACCGTAGTTTCGGGCTTCACGGCGCTGATCGAAGTGGACATCTTCCTTGCCGCACTGGTGTTTTTCTTCGCCTTCCTCGCCCCTTACGCCAAGACGCTGATGCTGGCGGCGATCCAGTTCGGCTATGCCTCGCCGCGCTGGCTGCCCTTTCTCACATGGCTTGGCAAGCTCGCCATGGCCGATGTGTTTCTGATCGCGCTCTACATTGTCGTCATCAAGGGGATCGGCGTGGGCCGGGTGGAAACGGGCTGGGGGCTTTACCTCTTCACCGCCTGCGTGCTCGCTTCGCTGCTGCTGTCTATGCTCACGATGCGCGCGCTCTCCGCGCGGGAAGCCGTTGGCAAGGGCGGCGCTTTGGGGCAGTAATCGCGCATGGCAAAACCAACCACCAGTTTCACCTGCAACGCCTGCGGCGCCGTTCACAAGAAGTGGTCCGGCCGCTGCGACGCCTGCGGCGAATGGAACACGATCACCGAGGAGCAGCCGCTTTCGCAGGGCCCCTCCGGCAAGACGCTCGGCAAGGCGCGCGGCCGCGCCCTGCCCCTGCTCGACCTCGCCACCGAGGAAGCCCCGCCCCCGCGCACCCGCTCCGGCATGGACGAGCTGGACCGCGTGCTGGGCGGCGGGCTGGTGCCGGCCTCGGCCATCCTCGTGGGCGGCGATCCGGGGATCGGCAAATCCACGCTTCTGCTGCAGGCCGCTGCCAGCTTCGCGCGCGCAGGGCTGAAGGCTGTGTATATCTCGGGCGAGGAAGCCAGCGCACAGGTGCGGATGCGCGCCCAAAGGCTGGGGCTTGCGGATGCGCCGGTGCGGCTGGGTACCGAAACCAATCTGCGCGACATTCTCACCACGCTGGAGGCCGAAAAGCCCGACGTGGCGATCATCGATTCGATCCAGACGATGTGGGCCGACACCGTAGACAGCGCGCCGGGCTCGGTGAGTCAGGTGCGTGCCGCCGCCCATGAGCTGACGAGCTTTGCCAAGCGCAAGGGGATCGCCGTGGTGCTCGTGGGCCATGTGACGAAAGAAGGCCAGATCGCCGGCCCGCGCGTGGTCGAGCATATGGTCGACACTGTGCTTTATTTCGAAGGCGAGCGCGGCCATCAGTTCCGCATCCTGCGCGCGGTAAAAAACCGCTTCGGCCCGGCCGATGAGATCGGCGTTTTCGAGATGACGGGCGGGGGCTTGAGCGAAGTCACCAACCCTTCTGCGCTGTTTCTCTCGGAGCGCGAACAGCCCACGCCTGGCTCTGTCGTTTTCGCCGGGATCGAAGGCACGCGGCCCGTGCTCTGCGAGTTTCAGGCGCTGGTGGCCCCCTCGCCCCACAGCCAGCCCCGCCGCACCGTGGTGGGCTGGGACGGTGGTCGGCTGGCGATGATCCTCGCGGTGCTGGAATCACGCTGCGGCATCGCCTTCACCGGGCTCGATGTCTATCTCAACGTTGCGGGTGGTATGAAAATCAGCGAACCGGCAGCCGATCTGGCTGTTGCGGCGGCGCTACTTTCCGCCCGCGAAGACGCCGCATTGCCCGCCGATTGTGTGGTTTTCGGCGAAATCAGTCTATCAGGAAGCCTGCGCCCCGTCGGGCAGACCGAAAACCGGTTGAAAGAAGCGGGCAAACTTGGTTTCACCAAGGCAATCGCCCCTGCCCGCAGCAAGACGGGGGAGGACGGAGAGGTCAGCATCCAGCAAATGGCGGATCTGACGGCATTCGTCGGAGAAATATTCGGAGCCGGTTAACCGGCCCAAGTGAGGGAAGCGCATGGAAGGCTTTACCATCATCGACGGCGTCGTGGCCGTTGTCATTATCCTGTCGGCGATCCTCGCCTATTCGCGTGGTTTCGTGCGGGAAGGCATGGCCATTCTGGGCTGGCTCGCCGCCGCTGTCGTCGCCTTCCTGTTTGCGCCCAAGGCCGAACCGCTGATCAAGGAAGTGCCGCTTCTGAAGGAATTCATTGCCGACAGCTGCGAGCTTTCGATGATTGCGGCCTTTGCCGCCGTCTTCGCCGTGGCGCTGGTCGTCGTGTCGATCTTCACGCCGCTCTTCTCTTCCGCCGTTCAGCGCTCTGCCCTGTCGGGCATCGATCAGGCGCTCGGCTTCTTGTTTGGGGTCGTGCGCGGGCTGGTGCTCGTGGCCGTGGCCTTCCTTGTCTATGATCTCGTTGTCGTGAACCAGGCCGTGCCCATGGTGGACGACAGCCGCTCCGCCCAGATTTTCGCCTCCGCCACCGGCAACCTGCAATCGGGCCTGGATGAGCAAGGCGTGATGAACTGGATCACCACGAAATACGAAGAACTCGTGGGCGCCTGCAGCCAGTAACCCGGCCAGACCCACCGCATGAACAGATGTAATAGGCGTCCCTAGGGGCGCCTTTTGCGCATAAGCGGGGCTTGGCTCCCGTGCCAACGACGCAGCAATATGATCCTTTCGTGACACTCCGGCCCGAACCGCTTATGAGGGGGCCAACTGTTGAGCCATGGGATTCGGAGCCGCTGCCAAGATGCGTGAAATGCCCCCCAGCCATCCGTTCGATGATGACAAGCTGAAAGAGGAATGCGGCGTCTTTGGCGTGATCGGCGTTCAGGATGCGGCCAATTTCGTCGCGCTCGGGCTGCATGCCCTGCAACACAGGGGCCAGGAGGCCGGCGGCATCGTCGCCCATGACCCGGTTCAGGGGTTCAACTCCGCCCGCCGCTTCGGCTATGTACGCGACAACTTCACCGAAGCCAGCCTGATGGAAACCCTGCCGGGGCCGCTGTCGATCGGCCACGTGCGCTACTCCACCGCCGGATCCAAAGGCCAGACGGCGATCCGCGACGTGCAGCCTTTCTTTGGCGAATTTGCCATGGGCGGCGCGGCGCTGGCCCATAACGGCAATCTCACCAACGCCAATGCCCTGCGGCGCGAGCTGATCGAGCGCGGCTCGATCTTCCAGAGCTCCTCGGATTCCGAATGCATCATCCACCTGATGGCGCGCTCACTGCAGCAATCCATTTCCGAGCGCATGAAAGACGCGCTGCGCCGTGTGGAAGGCGCGTTTTCCATCGTGGCCATGACGCGCACCAAGCTGATCGGCGTGCGCGATCCGCTCGGCGTGCGCCCGCTGGTGCTCGGCCGCATCGGCGACGGCTTCGCGCTGGCCAGCGAGACCTGCGCATTGGACATCATCGGCGCGGAATTCATGCGCGAGATCGATCCCGGCGAGATGGTTGTCATTCAGGACGGCGCCATCGAGAGCTTCCGCCCCTTCGAGCAGAAGAAGCCGCGGTTCTGCGTGTTCGAGCATGTCTATTTCAGCCGCCCGGATTCGATCCTGCAGGGGCGCTCCGTCTATGAAACCCGCCGCCAGATCGGCGTGGAACTGGCGCGCGAAACGCCAGTGGAGGCCGATCTCGTCTGCCCGGTGCCCGATTCCGGCACGCCCGCGGCCATCGGTTTCTCGCAGGAAAGCGGCATTCCTTACGCGATGGGGATCATCCGCAACCAATACATGGGCCGCACTTTCATCGAGCCCACCGAGCAGATCCGCAACATGGGCGTGCGCCTGAAGCTCAACGTCAACCGCGCCCTGATCCGGGGCAAGCGCGTTGTGCTGGTGGATGATTCCGTGGTGCGCGGCACCACCTCGCGCAAGATCAAGGACATGATCCTCGATGCGGGCGCGAAGGAAGTGCATTTCCGCATCGCCTCGCCCCCCACGGCCTGGCCCTGTTTCTACGGGGTCGATACGCCGGACCGCGAAAAGCTTCTCGCCGCGCGGATGACGGAAAGCGAGATGTGCGAATATCTTGGCGTGGATTCCCTGCGCTTCATCTCGCTCGACGGCCTCTACCGCGCGGCGGGCGAGGCCAAGGGCCGCGATGCCGCCAGCCCCGCCTATTGCGACGCCTGCTTCTCCGGCGAATACCCGGTGGCCCCGTCGGATATGATCAACAAGGGCTTTACGCTGAAAGCGGCGGAGTGATCCCGCCGCGTTTTCCTTGACGGAAGGGCTCTGCCTGCGGCAAGCCCTTCTGCATGAGCGCACAACGCCCCACCCCCTTGCGGTATCGCCCGCATCACTTCCTCTGCTCGCTGGGCTATGAAGGGAAGGGCTATTCCGATCACTTCACCGCCAATATGACGGCCATCGTCATGGGCCGCCTGCGGGCGCGCTACGGCGAGGGCGTGATCATCGAGGTGGTGGACCGCACCGACGACATCTGCGCCCCCTGCCCCATGCGGCAGGAGGATCTCTGCTCCGATCAGCCCAAGATCGCCGCACTGGATGCGCGCCATGCCGCCGCTCTGGGGCTTGAGGTGGGCGAGAAGCTCACTTGGGGCGAGGCGCTGAAGCGGATGCAGCGGCGCATCCACCCCGACAAGCTCGACGAGATCTGCACCGGCTGCCAATGGCTTGAATTGGGCGTCTGCAAGGCCGCGCTCACCCGGCTGCACGCCGCCGCGCCGCCGCCCTGAGCGCGCGCCAACCCCTGACAAAAGCGCGCAAGCGCGGTGCGGGGCTTGCCTTGGCCGCGCGCAAGTGAGAAAGCAGCCCCATGACAGTGAACACCGAAAAAACCGCCCTCGTAACCGGCGCTTCGCGCGGTTTGGGCAATGCCGTGGCCTATGAGCTGGCCGCCAAAGGCTACCATGTGATCGCCGTGGGGCGCACCACCGGGGCGCTCGAAGAACTGGACGACCGCATTCAGGCCGCCGGCGGCTCGGCGACGCTGGCGCCGATGGATGTGACGGTGGATGAGGCGATGATGCATCTCTGCCGCTCGATCCATGATCGCTGGGGCGGGCTTGATGTCTGGGCCCATGCGGCCATCCACGCCGCGCCGCTGAGCCCGGCGGGCCATGTGGCGCTGAAAGATTGGGAAAAGAGCCTTGCGGTGAACACCCGCGCCGTGGGCCGGTTGATCGGCTTCGTGGAGCCGCTGCTGCTGGCACGGCAGGGCGAGGCGATCTTCTTTGACGATGACCGCGCCGGGCAGAAATTCTTCGGGGCCTACGGGGCCAGCAAGGCGGCCGGTATGGCGCTGGCGCAGAGCTGGCAGGCCGAAACCGAAAAGACCGGCCCCAAGGTGCATATCCTTGCGCCTGCCCCCATGGCCACCGCCACCCGTGCGCGGTTCTTCCCCGGCGAAAACCGGGACGTGCTGGCAAGCCCGGCAGAGGAAGCCTCGCGGCTTCTGGCGGGGATTGAACTCGGCTGACCGCCCCCAAGAGCGCTAAGCGCTCGCCCTTTCTCACCGGGTCTAAGAACGACTTCCGCCCGGCGGCACGCCGGGCAGCCCCTGACCGCCCCCCCGGGCGGGGGCTTCGCCCCACCCGACGGTCGGAGGCTGCCCTTACCGCTTAAGAACCGGCCTCACCCCCGTTGATATTACGCTCCATCAGCCGCTGATAAAGCGCGGGCGACAGCCGGTTCAGCCCGTAGGCCAGCCGCGCGATGCGGCCCACGGGGATGAAATCCCGCCCCTTTTCAAAGCCCTTCAGGATCACCTCGGCCGCCGCGTCCGGTGGCATGTAATCCATCCCGTCCGTCGCCGCGCCGGGGCGCGAGATGCCGCCCGCTTGCGGCTCCGGGTTACCGATGTTGGTGGCCACGAAGCTCGGCGCGGCAATCGCCACGCGCACCCCATGCCCGCGCTCCTCGCTGCGCAGGGACTTGAAGAAGCCCTCCACCGCATGTTTGCTCGCCGCATAGGCCGTGCGGCTGTAGAGCGGTGCAAACCCCGCCACGGAGGACACCGCCAGATGCGTGCCCTTTGCGGCACGCAGGTCCGCGCAGAGCAGGCGCGCCATGTTGGTGGCGGCGAAGTAATTGATATCAAACACCTTCCGATGCGCTGCCTCTTCGGTGTCGGCCATCAGCGTGATCTGGGTGACACCGGCGTTGTAGATCACCAGATCGATGCTCTCGCAGCTTTCGCGCAGCCCCGCACACAGCGCCTCCAAGGCGGCACCATCGGTCAGATCGCAGCCCAGAGCGCGGCGGTCCGGCAGATCGGGCAAGGCGTCAAGCGCTGGCCCCGGAAGATCGACAAGCACCGTCGCCCAGCCACGCGCGCGCAGGGCTTCGTCGAGAGCACGGCCCAGCCCCCCGGCCCCGCCGGTGATGATCGCTGTGCGCTTGCTCATAGCCCGGCCCCCTTCTGCCAGATCGCGAAGGCCTCGCGGCTGCTGCATTCGGGCCTGTAGCCGAAAACATCCTTCAGCGCGTCATTGGCCAGCACCGGGCGGTATTGCAAAAAGCGCACCTGCTCCGGTCCGTAGCTCGACAGCCCCAGCGGTTTGGCCACCGCCAGCGCCGCCTTCAGCGCGCCCGCAGGCAGGTTCAGAACCCCTTTGCCCATGGCCGCCGCCAGATCGGCAACCGACATCGCACCATCCCCGGCCACGTTGTAGATTCCCGCAGGCCCCTCCCCGGCGGCACGAGCGAGGATGCGCGCCAGATCGCGTGTCCAGATGAAGACAAAGGGGCTGTCGCAACCCTTGATCGCCAAGAGCCGCTTCTTGTGAAAGAGCGCGGTGATCTGGTTCTCCACCCCTTCTCCCAGCACCGTACCCACGCGCAGCACCACCTGCTCCAAGGCCGGGTGCTCCTTGCGGGCCGTGGCCAGCATCTCCTCAACCTGCCGCTTGTGATCGCTGTAGGCGAACTCCGTGTTGCCACGCAGCGGATCTGACTCCCGCAGCCAGGCCGGATTGTCGGCGTGATAGCCATAGGCCGCGCCCGAAGAGGTGACGACAAGCCGCCCCACCCCGTGGCGAAGGCAAGCCTGCAGCACGTTCTGCGAGCCTGTCACGTCCACCGCGAAAGCCTTCTCGCGCGCCATCGGCCCGACGATGGAAGCCAAATGGATCACAACATCGGGCCGGATCTCCCCGATCAGATGCTCCGGGTCGCGGCCCGTGACGTCCATCCGTTCAAAGCGCATGCCGTCTGGCAGGCTAGAAGGCGCGGCCAGGTCGGTTGCAATCACCTCGTGATCGCTGCTAGCAAGCTCCGCCAGCAGCGCGCGGCCCACCATGCCGACCGCGCCGGTGATCAGGATACGGCTCATCTTGCGGCCTCCGTCCGGTTCATCAGCGCGGCCAGCGCAATGCCCGAGATCGCGTGCCAGATGCCCCAGAAGGCCGCCACAACGGCCATGCCGCCGAGCCCGCCGAAGAAGGAGAAAATCAGGATCAGGCCGAGGCCGGAGTTCTGGATGCCCGTCTCGATCGTCACCGCGCGCCGGTCAAAGGGCGTCAGCCGTGCGAGCGTCGAAAGCCCGTAGCCGCCCGCCAGCGCAAGGCTGTTGTGCAGGATCACAAGCCCCGCCACGAGGGGCGCGAAGGCGAGGAAGAAGCTCCAGTTCGCCGCCAGCGCCAGCACGATGAAGGCCACGAAGATCAGCATCGAGAGGTTCTGCAGCGGGCGTCGCACCCTGGCGGCCCAATCAGGCCGCTTGCTGTTGAGCGCAACGCCCAAAATCAGCGGGAGCACCAGCATCAAGAGCACCGTGATCGCCACCTGCACCGGATCAATCTTTGTGGCTTGCAGGATCTCCCGTGTCGGGCCATAGAGGCTGCCCCAGAAGGCGATGTTCACCGGCGTCATCACGATGGCCGAGACCGTGGCGATCGCCGTCATCGACACCGAAAGTGCTGCGTTGCCGCCCGCGCGATGGGTGATGAAGTTGGAGATATTGCCCCCCGGGCAGGCCGCCACGAGGATCAGCCCCAGCGCAATCGAGGGGCGCGGCTGCGTGAGCAGCACGAGGCCGAAGGTCAGAACCGGCAGCAGGATGAATTGCGAGGCAAGGCCAGTGATCAGCGGCCGCGGTGTTTGCACGAGGCGGCGGAAATCGCTGGGGCGCAGATCGAGCGCCACCGAGAAGATCACGATGGCGAGGATGGCGTTGAGCAACATCAGGCTGCCGGGGCTGAAATTCAGCAGGATCTCATCGACGTCGCTCATTGCGCTGCCCCGCCCAGCTTGCGGATCCAGCCCGTCACCGCCTTGCGGTAGCTCGCCTTATCCACGTAGTAGGCCATGCGCGGAAGCTTCAGGTAGTTGGTGCCGCCGGTTTCCCGTGCAAAGCCTGCAGCCTTCTCCGACTGAATCGTTCGGGCGGCCTCAGCTTCGCCCTTCAGGCCATTGATATAGAGGGCAATCATCTCGGCCTGCTCGTGGCGGCCCTGCCATCCGAGGCCCGAGGCCTCGACCATGCCCAGGACGAACAGGTCATCGCGCTCCGGGTGCATGCAGTTGAGATAGAGATGCGGCGCGTCGCCCTGCCAGTTCAGCAGATCCTTGTCGATGAACGGGTAGTGCAGCAGGTAGCCCGTGGCGGTGAGGATCAGATCATACTCCGCCGAGGTGCCGTCCACGTAATGCACGGTCTTGCCGTCCAGCCGGGCAATGTCGGGGCGCACGGTGATGTCGCCGTGACCGGCGTGAAACAGGATCAGCGAGTTCACCACAGGGTGGCTTTCGTAGAGCTGATAATCGGGCTTGGGGAAGCCGTATTTCTGCGGATCGCCCACGAACCATTTCAGGATCATCCCGTCGATCTTGCGCTTCACGCTCATCGGCAGCTTGATCAGCCCGCCCATCGTGTCGGCGGGTTTCCCGAAGACGTATTTCGGCACGAAGTAATAGCCCCGCCGCATCGACAGATCGCAGGACAGACCGTGGTGGATCGCATCCACCGCGATATCGCAGCCGGAGTTGCCCGCGCCGACGATCAGAACCCTCTTGCCGTCAAATATCTTGGGATCGCGATAATCGCAGGCATGCATCAGCTCGCCCGTGAACTGGCCCTCAAACCGCGGCATGTTCGGCTCCGACAGCGTGCCGTTGGCGATCATGACGCCGGCAAACGTGCCCTCCTGCTCTTCCCCTTCCCCATCGCGCCAGCGCAGCCGCCAGCCCTCGCCGCTCTTGCCGATGGGCTCGGCCGAGAGCACCTCGCTGTTGAAGCGGTAATGCGCGTAAAGCCCGAAATGCTGCGCGAAATCGCGGAAATACTGCCGCAGCTCCCGATGGGAGGGATATTCCGCCACATGGTCAGGCATCGGAAAATCGGCGAATTCCGTCATCTTCTTGGACGAAATCAGATGCGCCGTCTCATACATCGTGGAGCGCGGGCCATCGATGTCCCACAGGCCGCCCACATCCGAATGCAGCTCGAACCCCTGAAAAGCGATGCCCTGCTCTTTTAGAACCTTCGCCATCGCCAGCCCCATCGGGCCTGCCCCGATCAGGGCAAAGCGCGCCTCTTGCGGCGCTGCCTGTTGTGCAGTCACGGTGCGTTTCCTCCCAAACTCCTCGCGACGCTTAGATTGAACAATCGTTAAAAATAGTGCAAGCTGGAAAAATGACGGTCCAGAAAACGCCAGAAAAACAACGGCAACGCGCCCCCAGCCAGCGGGCGCTGCAAACCCGCGCGCGGATTTTCGATGCCGCCGAGCAGCTCTTTGCGGAGCGGGGATTCGACGGCGCCTCGATTCGCGACATCGCGCGGGAGGCCGGGGTGCAGGGCGCGCTGGTGAACCATCACGGCGGCAGCAAGGAGGCGCTGTTTCATGCCGTGGTGGAGCGCCGGGCCGAGACGCTGGCGCAGCGCCGCCGCGCCCGGCTGGAAGGCGTGGTGCAGCAAGCAGGCTTGCGCGCGCTGCTCGCCGCCTTCATCGACCCGCTGATCGAACTGATGGCGGAAGACCCGACGCACTGGGCCGCCTACGCCCGCCTCATCGCCCATGTGTCCGCCGATCCGCGCTGGCGGGAGATCTCGGAAAGCTGTTTCGACCCGACCTTCCGCCTCTTCCTGCAGGCGCTCGCCCAGAGCCAGCCCGGCACGCCACCGGAGCGGCTCTCGGCGGGGCTGATCTTCACCGTCTCCGCTCTGCTGGCGCTCTGCACTTCGCAATGGCGGCTGGAGGCCTTCGCCGCGCCCGCCGCACCGGCCTCGCCCGAAAGCTACCGCGAAACGCTGTTGGATTTCTGCGAGGCCGGATTTGCCAACGCCTGCGCGCCCGCTCGGGCCTGATGGCGGGGCCCGCGCGGGCTGACGGAAAAAACCTGCCCGCGCGGCGCGATTTCTTCGTTTTTCGCCCTTGACCCTTTTGGGGCCTTCCCATAAATCCACCCTCGGTCTCGGCGGAGTAGCTCAGTTGGTTAGAGCAGCGGAATCATAATCCGCGTGTCGGGGGTTCAAGTCCCTCCTCCGCTACCATCACCCCAAAGCAAGCATTTGATTTATAATGCGTTTTGGGCCATGGCCACGTTCTGTCCCACCTTTCGGTCCACCTTCAGTCTCTCGAAACTCAAACCCGAAGGAGACTCATCATGGGCGAACACACCAAACACCCAGACACCGCCGCAGCACTGGAATTTGCTCAAGAAGCGCACGGCCTCGCGCTTGCTATGAATCGAATCCTACATGAAGCAGGCCGACCCTGCGATATTTCAAAGGAACAAGAACCCGAGGTATACGCGATCGCCGCGGCCCTAAATCGAGCAACGACCGCTGCCATGGAAACACTCGATGTCACTTGCCCACCTTCATTGATAGAAATGCTCTTCAATGAATGGCTGACCGCATCCGCAGGCGCCGCTCAGGACAAGACCAACGAAGCAGTCAACGCTACCGGCAAGCGGATCGCACAGCTTACCGAGCAAATTCTGGCTTTGCCTTCTGACAGCACTCATGCCCTGCAGATAAAGATCGCCGTTGCCGATGCTGGCGGGGATCTTCGCTTGAACACTTGGGGCGAAAGGCTTGCTGAGCAAGCATGGGCGGCAATCGGCAAATCGGCACCCAAGTTCTGAAACGCTCCTTTCGCACGCCCCCTCCTCTGCACCAGCAAGAGGGTGGGGCACCTTTGCCACGCCCCCCGGGGGCAAAAACGCGCGCGAATTGCTGGTAGTCCACCCTCCCCCTCGCGCGCGTTTTAAAGATTTTTTTGTGCATCGGAGCCTTCCTGCGGCCGGAGTATCCAAGGTGTATGCCAAACCTCCGAGCGCTGGACGCCCCGAAACCCCGCCTTTCAGCCAAACTGCGCCGCGCCATCGAATTGCGCGTACGCAAAGGCATGACCATTTCAGCGGCATGCGAAAGTGCCGGCCTCTCCCAAAGCGGTTGGTTCAAAGCCTTCCAGCGCCCCGCCGTGCGTGACCACCTCAAAGAGGTCCAAGCGGAATTCGTCAGCGAGGCCGAAGGGCTCAGGGCAACAGCTCAGGTCGCCGCGATCGAGGCTGCACTGGATTTGATGAAGAACGCAAAGTCGGAGACTGTACGCGCGCGGATGGCTGAATTTCTAGCCGCCGGCGCAAAGGCCGACACAGGCGTGAATGTAGCTGTTCAAGTGAACAACACCGGCGGCGGATACGAGTATGTCCGACCGGGTCAAAAACTGGTTGAAGTAAAGAAGCGAAAATCAGACCCAAAAAAGGAACAATGATCCGAGTTCCAATCCGATCGCAGTGTCCAAACAATGCACTGCCTTCTCCGCGGCGAACACGGCAACCGGCAAGTGTATAGCTGGGCGGTTTCCGGTCATTCGCCGCAAATACGGCCAATGGCGGCTTTGTGAGTTCTCAAATTCATACTTCAGTGTAAGCATTTTCGAATGTCGGACACTTGCAACACTACCGGACTGGAACGTGCGATCTCTGGAAACGTGAGCGCGCTCGAAAAATCGTCGACTAGGAGAACAATGATGCGCCTGGTATTCGTACTTTGCATTGCCCTTGCGGGCCCGCTGATGCCCACCAATGCCAGGGCGCAATCGGCGAGCTTCCAGGAGCGAATAGCCGGTGCCGAGGTTCGGTCAGGAGCCTTCGACCTCTACCAAAAAAACGGCGATCTGTTGCTTGCGATACCGCGCGACATGTTCGAACGCAGCCTGATCTGGTATGCCGAAGTGTCCGGATATCCTACCGACGCAGTGGCCTTGGGCGGAAACGCCTTGGGGGCCCGCCTGATCCAGTTGGAACGGCGGCCCGATCGGGTCATGGTGCGGTCCCTTTCAGGAACCTCGTTCGAAAAGGTTTCGGGCGATCCCCATTACACTGGCGGACGTGACAAGCTTCGCCCGGTGAACCTCGCCGTGGAACGCGCCAACCTTGGTCCCATCATCGTCGATTTCCCGGTCCTCGCGGAAGACGACACCGGGCGTGTACTCGTGGATTTGCGGGATGCGTTCGGGGGCGATATCGTCGGCTACTCGGTCGCTGCGCAGCTGGCATCCACCGGTCTCGCTCCCGGGCCGAACGACCCCGACCGATCCTACGTTGCTGAAGCATCGGTCTATCCCGACAACCTGTTTGTCCGCTCGCAACTGACCTTCGAAGCGACAGATCAGACCGGACTGGCACAGCCGATCTCCGTGGAAACGGCGCATTCCATCGCCGTACTGCCAGAAACCCCGATGGAGCGTCGCCCCCATGACGACCGGGTGGGCTTTTTCTTTACCGAATACCTGGTTTTTGAAAGCGCGTTCGGTGATGTGCAATCGCGCGACCGTGCCGCCCTTCGCTTCCGTCTCGAACACGCCGATCCGGATGCGCCACGCCCGTCGGACCCGGTTGACCCCATCGTATTCTATCTATCCCGTGAAATCCCTGATCGTTGGCGTCCCTACATCCGCCAGGCGGTTGAGGATTGGCAGACCGCTTTCGAGGCCGCGGGCTTCACCAACGCGATCATTGCTCGCGACGCGCCAAGCCATGAGGAAGACCCGGACTGGTCCCCGGAAGATGTCCGCCACAGTGTGATCCGCTGGGTTGCGCAGCCGGTGCAGAACGCGATGGGCCCGAACATTCACGACCCGCGTTCCGGCGAAATTCTCTCCGCCCATATTCTGGTTTGGCCGGACGTCGTGAACCTTTTCAGCCGCTACTACTATTTGCTGATGCATCGAACCGACCCCGCGGCGGCGGCATTGCCTCTGCCGGAGGAAATGCAGGGGCGTATCCTGCGGTATGTCGTGTCACATGAGGTAGGCCATACGCTCGGGTTGCGGCACAACCACCGCGCCTCGACGGCCTGGACAACGGCACAGCTCAGGGACCCGGAATTCACTGCGGAGAACGGCAGCACGTCCTCCATCATGGCCTATGGGCGGTTCAACTACGTGGCGGACCCGGATGATGGCGTCACGCAACTCATTCCTATCATTGGCTCCTACGATCGGCACGCCATCCGATGGGGGTATTCCTCCGATCTCGACGCAGAGGAGCTTGATGCCATCGCGGCGGAAGCAAAGGAGCGCCCGGAACTCATGTGGGGAGCAGGCGAACGTGGCGAGGAGTATCTTGCCCAGTTCGATCCCCGGGTTCAGACTGAGAACATCGGGGCAGACAGGATCTCGGCTACGCGCGCAGGCATCGCTGCGCTCCACGCCAGCCTTGCGGCGTTGCCCAAGGCAGTTGAGGACGCGCGCAACCCGGGAGCCATGCTGAATGTCACGTACGGTGAGGCGCTCGGTCGGTATGTCGGGATCGCGGGAAGCGTCGGCAAACTGATTGGCGGTGTCACGCAGACATCCGGAGGTGACAGGCCGTTTGCTTATGTAGACCCCGACGAGCAAAGGCAGGCGGTTGAGTTTCTTGCCGGTGAGGCCATCGGTGGCCTCGATGCTTTCGCGGACCCGGACCTGCTTGGACGTTTCCGGCCGGTCGGAGCGTTGATTTCGGTCGAGAACGCAGCGGCGGAGGTCATGAGCGAAGCCCTGAACCGTCAGCGCGTCAGGATGGTCTACATGCAATCGAAGTTGCTTGGCGACGAATACATGTCGTTGCAGGACTACATCGGATTGATCACAGAGACACTGTTGGCCGATCTTCCTTCAAAGGAACTGGTTTCGTCCGCGCGGAACGGCGCAATTCTTGCCTATATCGACATTCTGACGGACCTGACCACCGAGGATGGCAATGCCGAGGATCTCGTCGCATTGGTCGACGCCGAGTACCCCTTGGAAGTTGCCATGGTCGTCGCGGGCGGGCTGAAGGGAACATCCATCGGGGAGATCGCAGCCGCGGAACTCGACCGTGTGAACGCGATGCTGGGTAAGGGTCCTTCCGAACAAGGCGAAGAGGAGCAGTAGCTGTGCTGGTTAGTCGGTCCGGCGGAAGGAATGACGGCCCAGAAAGAACCCATTCTGTTTGACGAAGTCAGATGGCGCACTAAGCTTGCAACTCATCGGTTTGATACGGAAATCTGAAAGGGCATTTTCAATGCTAAAACCTATCGGCGCCTGCCTTGTATTCGTGGTTGCAGCCAATGCTGCCCAAGCCTTTGACAGGCAGACAACCAATGCCCTCAAGACCTGTCACGACTACCTTTGGCAAGTTCCCGAGTTCGCGGATCTGCCCAATGCTGCGATTTCGGTGTTCCCCGCTTCGGAAAACGGCGACACCATCGTCGTGAACTGGAATGTCAACTGGGACCAGCCGACAATTCAAGCCGCAGGTAACTGCACGGTTATTGGCGGCAATGTCGAAGGTTTCGAGGATTACACGAAGTGATGTCGCGAAATCGACAGGTCCTGGCCGCAGCATCCGCCCTTGGATTGAGCGTACTCGCTGCCTGTAGTGCCAGCGAGGATGACGTCCGAACGGCCGCGACAATAGGCGCCTCGGCTGCGCTTGCAGCCGAAGCCGCTGAAGAAACCAACAAGGCGACGGATTACGATGCGATCGCACAGGAAGCCGTCGCCGATGTGGATACATCCGATTTCGATGCGCTTGCGAACTAGTCACTTCGTCCAGTGCCCGGATAAGTCATGAGACGGTTGGCATGGATCGGGGCCTTGTCCTGTCTGGCGCTTGCGGTCGTCGTTCTGGCCGTTCCACAGGTTCGTTTCCTGTTCTTTGGGCTTCCGGAGCAACGGCTGGAAGGAAGCGCGATTTCCCAAGGCGAAATAGGCCCGGCGCCTGTTGCCGAGGCGACCCGAGTTCAAGTGGAACAGGCGTTGCGAGATGCAGGGCTGAGCGAAGAGCCACTTCTGGGCGACATTTTTATCTCCGGCCATCTCGCCCGCCTCGATGACGGTGAGGTCACGTCTGAACAACTGATGGAATATGCCGAAGGCCTCCGGGTGCTCGCGCTTCTAACCGGCGACTTGGGGCGCCAGATTCCATCCACTTTCTGGGACGTAGATACCGACCAGTTGCGAGCGGATGGTTGGGACGCCTATCGCGTTGTCGACGCGCTTGCCGCGGCAGAGGGTGAACCATACCTTGAAGCGCTCGGCGGGGCCTACACCCGGTTTCACGCCTTCAAGTTGGCCGAGACGTCAGGGGTCGGCACTGATGACACGGCGCTCGACACGGCGCTTGACCTGTTCGATCCGGCCATCAAACTGATTGATGCAGTTCCGCCGGAGCACATGTTGGAGACCTCCGAGTACATTCGCGGAAGGGAGCAGGCGGCCCTCTACCTCTGGCAGCAACTGATTGTGGGATCGTCGCGCCGCAACCCACTGACACATATCAAGCTGTTCAACCACGGATTCACCACGCGGTTCCATGTCGGAACGATCTGGCAATACGAAACCGGGATCGCACTGGACAACTCAACTATCTGGGGCGTTTCCGGCTTTGCGCCCGAATTCGTTGGCCCGCCGGAAAACAACAACCAGGTCGAACATATGTCGATCAGCATGACGGTTCAGGGCATCCTGCGCGAGCCACTCCTGATCCTTGAAGCCTTCGAAGAGTTCGAGACCCTTTCCGGGTCGGCCACCGCTGCCGAGGCAGCCGCCGACGACGCCTTGAATGCTGCGATCCAGCAGACGTTCATTACCGGTTTCGAGGACGATCTTCCGTCGGCAGTTGCTGCGCTACGTGGGCAACTGCGAGAGCGCTAATTGCTTCAATCGCCATTAAGAGTGCAGCTTGCACAAAACGGATGATAAAACCCACCTGGGACCAGCACTTTTTGCCGAACAAGGTGCCCTTAGCGGCCGTCCGCTTTGAGTGTTGACTAACGGCCGTACTGGGCCGAGGCTGTGTGAAAACTCGGTCCTTGAGTATACTCGCGTTCAGTAATTGGAGGCGGGCATGTTGGGCTTTATCGAGTGCGTTGACCGCGAGCAGGTGACGTTTTCCCGGAGTGGTTGGAGGACTGGATCGGAGACGACCATCCGGTTCGAGTGATTGATGGCGGACACATGACAGAAAGTCCGGGTGGCATTGCCTCTATCCTGGGCGGCGATATCTAGGTAGCGGGCCACGGAGCAAAATGTTTCCGCCTTGAAGTGTCCGTCGTCAGAGTTTTTGGGCCAGTTGGCGGCCTGATCTAAGAGAGGGTCTGGCTCATCTGGTTGGTGTGATTATGCGGCGGATTTGCGGTGAAGCAAGCGCCGGGTTTCGATTGTCTGTCGTTTGATCCTTTCTCTTTGTTTCAGGATGGTTTGGCCGCGCCCGAAGTAGACGTCGGCCGGGGTGAGGTTCTGCAGGCTCTCGTGGTAGCGCCGATGGTTGTAATGCTCGACGAAGGCGTCGATCTTCTGCCTGAGATCGCCCGGAAGATAGTAGTTCTCCAGCAGAATGCGGTTCTTCAGGGTCTGGTGCCAACGTTCGATCTTACCCTGGGTCTGCGGATGGTATGGCGCCCCGCGGACATGATCCATCTGCCGATCTTCCAGCCAGTCGGCCAGTTCGCCCGAGATGTAACTGGCGCCGTTGTCGGAGAGCAGGCGCGGCTTGTGCAAGACCGTTGCCTGATCGCAGCCCGAGGCTTGCAGCGCCAGGTCCAGCGTGTCGGTCACGTCGCCCGACTTCATCGTCGTGCAGAGCTTCCAGGCGATGATGTAACGGCTGTAATCATCGAGGATGGTGCTGAGATAGAACCAGCCCCAGCCGATGACCTTCAGGTAGGTGAAGTCGGTCTGCCAGAGCTGGTTTGGCCGTGTGGTCTTGTCCCGGAACTCGTCGGCTGCCGACAGAACCACATAGGCCGGGCTGGTGATCAGGTCGTAAGACTTGAGGATGCGATAGACCGAAGCCTCTGATACAAAATACTTTTCAGTGTCGGTGAACTGAATGGCCAGTTCACGCGGCGACAGCTCGCTTTCCTGCAGGGCGAGCTCCTTGATCTTCTCGCGCACCGGCTCGGGAATGCGGTTCCAGACCCGCGATGGCCTGGGGCTACGATCCTCAAGCGCCTCGGGCCCGTCGGCCAGATACCGGTCATACCAGCGATAGAAGGTGGTCCTGGGGATGCCGAGCTTGTCCAACGTGCGCTTGGTCGGCAGATGCGATCCTTCGACGAGGCGGATGATCTCCAGTTTCTCGGATGCGGGATCCCTCATTCGTCGTCGCCCCCATCCGCGATCATGCTTTTTTTGAGCAACCGCAGTTCGAGGGCCTGCTCGGCCACGACCTCCTTCAGATCACGGGCCTCTCGGCGCAGATCCTTGACCTCGCTCGACGTTGCCGCACGCGCCGTGTCGCCCGCTAGGCGCTTCTTCCCAGCCTCGAGGAATTCCTTGGACCAACTGTAATAGAGGCTCTGGGCAATGCCTTCACGGCGGCACAGCTCGGCAATGCTGTCCTCGCCCTTCAGACCGTCCAGCACGATCCTGATCTTCTCCTCTGCCGAATATTGTTTGCGGGTCGCACGGCGGATGTCCTTGACGACTTTCTCGCCGTGGCTCTGCCTGGTTCCGGGTTTCTGTCTCATCTCCACTCCTTGGTGGTTACGATGAGCCAGAAACCCCCTCTTATCAAATCGCCCTAAACTGTCCCATTGGCGCTGACGTCAGACACGCCTTGAAGAACCAACCATTTGTCACCTTGGGGAGCCAGCTCGCCCGGAGTGCGTCGGCCAACCCGGCACCGCTCTGGTCGATCCCCCGGGCGTGATCGACTTGGCGATAGCTCTTGCCGCCCCTCGGCCTCGTCATAGCCACTGAGCGCCGCGATGGCCTCCACCAAGGTCGATGTCCCAATGCCACTCCCGCTGACCAGAATGGTCACCTGAGTCGTGAACCGCAACTCGAACACGTCTTGATCCAGCCAAGGCAGGTCGCACGGATCGCCGGATTTTCTCTCAAGGACATCGTATCTCAGGACGATGTGTTGAAGAAATGGTGCGGGCAGCTCGGTGTTTGCTCTGCGGTGGCTCATCCATGGCCCTTGGCTTTACAAGACATCGGGAGAGGGCGACCGGCTCAACGGCGCGGCACGGAGTAGAGAGTGTAGCTATTGGTCTGCGTGACCAACGAGGCCGAGGTTTCGGACACCAACGTTGCTGCCGCTGCACTCCCCATCGAGCATGTGACGAGGTCTGCCGCATCATCCAGGAACTCGACCGTGAAGCCGGACTCGCCAGTGAGTTTGCAGTCGTCATCAGCGGAACGGTAGCCCCTCACGAAAACCAGATCAGGGTCTGGCTCGCTGATCCCGCCGCTCGGCGCCGGCTCGCTGCAACCGGCGAACATTCCGGCACATAACAGCAAGCCGACAGCGCTCAGGCGCGTGCTTGCGTTAATTGACGGCACAAACCGGTCGGTGGAGGAATCGCGATGTGTGAAGCGGGTCTTCATTTTGGGGTCCTCCATTTCTTGATGATACGGACGACCAGCGCGCCCGCCAGGGTGACCCCTACGGCCAAGACGAAAAGCCAGCCAAGGGCCAGCAGGTGGAAAGGCTCCTGCAGGATGCCGTCCTCGTCGACATATGATCCCTGCGCCGCGTATCCCGCCCAAAGCGCAAGGCCCAAGCATAGCAATACAAGAGAGATGAGCGTCAGCTTGCTCATGTCCGTACCCTCCATCCTGCGCCGCGCAGAGTAGTGCAAAACGCTACGAGGCCGTCGATCGGCTTTCCCACGCGGGTCACTCCCACTCGGCGGCAGTCGTTCGCCATTGTTTCTCGTCGCTGTCCCATGTGCTAGCCGTCACACAAGGAGTCGGGTTGATGCCGCCGCATTGCGAGCCATGGACATCCGACAGAAGGATCCTGTTCGGCCCGAGATCTGCCAGGCCCCATCCCTGATTCAACAGGGACTGGAGGACATCTTCCACGAGGAAATGCGACATGCATCCACCGGTGCCGCAGTAAAGCGATGCGGCCGTCGAACAGGAGAAGCCGCGCTCGTTCAGCACCCAGTCGCGGCTCAGATCGCCGTCCAGGTCGATCCGGTCAACGGCCTCCCATTCGAGGTGGAAGGCGCCGTCTTCGAAATCTGCGCAAGCCTGCCGGGCCGTCTCGACTTTTTGCTGCAGTTGTTCGGGCAGTTCGGACACATCGGCGGACAATGCCGGCGTGATCAGAGCAAGCGAGGATGCGGCCCAAACCCCGATGAATCTCATGGCTTTGGCCGCCTGCTTTTGCGGTTCTACGTCACGCCAATCCGTCAGTTGCACTTGTCATACTGGTAGTCCCCGTATTCCAGCCAGTCCTTGCCACCATCACGGAAGACCAGCGTTTCCGATCGATCCTCGCCAAGGAGCGCAACGACAAACCCTTTCGGCGCTTCTGCATTGCCAAAGAAGCTATAGGCTGTCATGGCGCGGGTGACCTCACCGTTCACGGTCAGCAACGCATCCCATTCGTCATCCGGGGTGTCGAGGATCACGTATTCGATCTGGCGTTGCACCGCACCGCCACCGCAATAGACAACACCTTCGGGAGCCTCGGTGCTCGCAGTCTCCTGTGCCGCCCCGCCACAGGCGGATCTCAGCGACTTGATGACCGCGCTCGACCCAGTCAGGTCGAAGATCCCGTAGGTGACGTCCTGATCGATCATGGAAAGGTTGACCGAGGCATTTGCCGCCAACTGATCGAGAACGAAGCCGTAATCCTGCGTATCGTTGAACGAGATCTCGACCGGGAAATTGTCAACGATCCGAACTTTGCCGTTGTCCTGCCCGACATGGAAGGCACCAACTTCGGTCGTGCCGTCCTTCATGAAACGGATGGACAGGCCCTGATTGGCCACTATGTCCTTGCTGTCCTCATAACCTGCGGGCGCGAAACGGATCCGGTCACATTGAAGTTCCAGCGACGAATTATTGGATTGAATGAACGCATTGGCCGTTGGGCTGGCTACGAAAGTCCATTCGGCCAGGACAGGCATAGCAACACCGACGGCCAAGGCAAGCCCCAAGGATATCTTGTGCTTCATTTGAGTTTCCCCTCCATCACCGACAGGTCAATCTGGCACGTCATTCACGCCGCGGATGGGCCATATGCGTTCTTCCCCTCCTGCGACGGCCGGGTCAGCCACCAGATCATCATGACAGACAGGACCAGTTGCAGCCCCCACACCACGATCATCCCGGTCAAGCCGAGGAATGCTGCAGGTCCGCGGAGCACCTCCGGGTCGTCCACCCCGCCTTCCAGGACCGAGAAGACCGCAACGCCGCTCAGAAGCGCAATCATGGTCGCCACTCCCAACGCCATTGGCAGAAGAAGATACCATCCCGGGCGCCCGGTATCGTGTAAACGGCGCCAGCCGGCGGCGAGCATCGGCAAAAGGACCGCGAGTTGAAATCCCGAGTTGAGGACATTGGCACCGTTGCCGGTGTCCGGGTTGGTGCCGAAGATAGTCTGGTCCAGAAATGCCAGGACGATGCTGCTCAGGATGACGAAGAGCGCAAACCACCAGTACTCGGACCGCGTCGCCCGTCCTGAAAAGACGGCGTATTTCGAAAGGCAGACCTTGATCGATTGCACGAACCCCATGGCGACCATCCCCCATCCGTGTTTCTTTTCATGTCGTTCTGTCAGCACATAGAAGCATTCAGGACAGGTCAAGCCCCAAGCTCAGGCGTTCCCAACCGCCTTGACGAGGTTTCAAACAGGGAGGACTTTGGATGCCTTTGGGACGAAAAGCATCGGCCGCCATCCTCATCGCAGCGCTCGGGGCCGCTTTCTGGGCCGGCGCGGAGATGCAGAAGGCGGCGTATCTCGACCAGTGCCTCGATCTCGGCGGAGGTCGGAATCCCGGCATCCACCCGATTTGCGTGGTTGAAAAGGCCACGGCGCCCCTTCAGCTTGGACCGATAGTGATCACGGCGCAGGAGGTTGTCGGTGGCGAAATACGCGAAGATGCGGACGGTCAGTCGCTGGTCGAATTGAGATTGGCACCGGACGTTGCCGCGGCCCTCGCGGCATTCACCAAGGCCTCCGTTGGCGGCACACTCGACATCCGGGTGGATGGAAACCTGGTCCGCTCGGTCAACATCGCCGAAGGCATTGAGGGTGACAGCTTCGTCCTTGCATTGGGCAGGGACGAGGCCGAGTCACTCGCCCAAGGCCTCGGGCTGGATGGCCTCTGAGCGAGAGTTCACGCTGGCGTACCACGTTGTCCCGGCGCGAACTTCTTTGAGTGTTGGCGGACGCGAGCAACCGGATCGTCCTGAACGATGTGGAAAACCGCTTGTCCCGAATCCGGACGAATTGCAGGCTGGGTGGAACTCACTCGGGTGTTTAGCTCGGAAATGTTGTGAAGCCGGTTTTTCCAGAAAGGAAGCACATGCGCCATTTGGCCTTCGTCACTTGCATATCTCTACTCGCAACTCCCCTGTTTGCTGGAACGGCGATTGCCATGTCCTATGCGGACAACGCGTGCATCGATCAGCTCAGGGTGGTCGGCGGACCTGACGGAGCGTCCGGCAAGGTGCTGAGTTCGGAGTTCTCCGAAGCCGGAACGCTCGTGATGCTCGAAGATGGTGGCGGAACGGTCTGGCGCTGCATCGCCTACAAGGATGGCGCCATTGGCGAACTGTCGGTCGTGGAAGCGGCCGATGATGGCGGCGGTGCGATGTCGGGCCCGGGGGCCGCGAAACCGACGACGGATACCCAGCGGGTTCGATTCGACACAGGTTCGACCGGCGCGGAGATCTCGGCATCTCTCACACCGGGCAGTTCGACACGTTACGTGCTCGGCGCAAAGGATGGCCAGTTCCTCTACGTCCGCGTTGCGCCGAAGAGCGGCAGCCTCGGCTACCTTATCCAAAATCCAGACGGCTCCGCGCTGTTGGATTTCATGACGCCGGACAAGGAATACCGCGGTCAGCTCTGGCAATCCGGAGACCACGTGATCGAGGTCGTCAACAATGGCAGCACGGATGCCGGCTATAACGTGATCTTCGGGATCGAGTGATCCATCGACCATGAGCAGGTTTTGCAAATTCGCTGCCTGGGCCTTCCTGGCAGCGTACATTCTGGCACTCTTCCTGTTCCTGGTCGGAACCTTCGGATGGTTTGGTCAAACCCGCGACCCGTTGTCGGGGATCTTCCTGATCCCGCTGGGTTTGCCTTGGAACCTGATGATCGAAGGCTTCCCGGAAGCTCTCTGGCCGTGGCTCGGAGCCGCCGCGCCCACCCTGAACCTGGTCCTGCTGCGATTGATCTGTGGGCAGATCCGCCAGAAGGGCTAACTACCTCGCCAACAACAAGAAGGAACGGAACATGGGAAAGACAGGGATCGCAATCATCAGTCTCGTCGTCGGCCTTGGTGTCGGCTCCTGGGGTGGCCTCAATCTTGGAGGCGGCGCAATGATGGGCGTGGGCGTCGCGACGGGCTTGTCCTCGGGCATCTGCGCCACGGTGCAGGCAGCACAGGAAGAGGGTCTCCTGACGGCCGAACAAGTTGACCTGGTCCTCAACCGAGCTGCCCAGGACATCTCCGGCAAGGCCGAACTGGCGGAAGGCGAGCAGATGATCGGCAGCGCCGACCAGTGCGCCGAGTTCATGCGAAAGCAGCAGGAAGCCGGCTAGGCGCCACTGCGGCGCATCTGAACCGCTCTTCCCGCGTTTTCCGGGCACCGAGGCGCCCGGTTTCAGAGCTTGATTAGAGATTGGATCGATTGCCGGTCTTCGCCGGCGGTCGACCAGACCGACACCTAGGAGCCTTTCACGCGGAGGCGGCTTGGCGACGCGACCGCGTTCTACTTCGCAAGGTCCAGCCGTTTCAGAATCGCATGACCGGATTTTATCTGTGCGGGCAGTGCCTCGGTTTGGATCGGCGTACGGAAATCGGGTCCGGCATAGGCTTTCACCGAACTCAATGCGCCTCCTTCGAACTCAAGGATGGTGAAGGCGTGCTGACTGCGAACGGTGTCGCCGATCAGAACGCGCGGCCCGCCGCCGAGGCAGGCCTGGGAGACATAGGCAACGCCATCTTTCCAGCCGGGGTAGAAGGCGTGGTGGTGCCCGGACAGGTGCAGATCGACGCCAAGTTTGTGGTAGAGCGCCTCGAGCGCCGGATCTCCGATGATCTCCCGCTCGCGTTTCTGGGCGAATGGCCAGAGCGGCAGATGGCTGAAGGTGACCGCCGGTCCACTGCCCGCCATGACCCTGGAAAGGCGCGCCATCTGGTCGCCACGCAGGGGCCCAAGCGTGGTGGCATCGAGAGAGGCAAAGCGCACGCCCCCCATCTCGAAAGCGTAGAAGAACGGGTAGTTGGAATCGTCGGAGAAACGAAGCGCGGGTTTTCTCGCCCGCCACTCCTCGCCAAAGATTCGGCGTTCGTCTTTGAAACCGCCATAGGCCGAGGCGTCGTGATTGCCGGGGGTGACCGCCAACGGGATACCGGCCCTGGCAAGCGGATCGCTCACCACGCGATGGAACGCCGCCCACATGGCGCGGACCTCGCCTTCGCTGAGGACCGGCTTGCGCTGGCCGGCCACCATGTCCCCCGTCGAGATCACCAGATCCGGCTTCAACGCGATGATCCGCTGGATCGCGACGGGAACTCGCTTGGAATAGCTGGTCGAGCCGTAGGAGCCATTGAGATCGGAGATCACCACCACGCGCAACGCCGAGGCCGGGCCCGCAAGAAGGACCAGCGACAGGAGGACAGTCCAGAAGGCGCTACGCCCCATCACATGCCACCTCGACCGCATCCTGCTTTCCGGTGACGAAATAGGTCTCGGGATCAAGGTCGAAGATCAGTTTTCCGGCCTCGCAGTTGCCTCGAAGAATGCCCGCGGCCAACGCTGTGTTCTTGACGACTTGCTCGATTTGCCCGTTGTCGAGGCCAACGCTCGTGGCGACCCATTGGTAGATCGGCCCTTGCGCCTTCAGGTCGGCATCAAGAGCCATCAGCCTTGCATAGGTCCCGGGCCCGAAATGGCGCAGCTTTTCCAGCATCTGGGTGCTCTTTGCGAAATTGGCATATTGCACCCGCCCGCCGGCATCGTTGTCGTTGAGATTGGTTCGTCGCAACAGCACGGCATCGGGCGGGACCGAACCGTCGCCCCTTTCGTGATGCTTTGCCCTCTTCGACTTCAGGTTTCCGTCCTCCGACCAGTAGTAATACGGCGTGAAGTCGATATTTCCGACGCGGTCCTGCTGGCTGAAGATGAAGTCCAGAAGAACGATCTCGGTCAGTTCTTTCATCCAGAACACCATCTGTTGCGGCGTTCCGTCTTCACCCAGATCCCTGGCAATCTGGAGGTCCTTCCGGCCTTCGCGCAGGCCCTCGGCAATCGCCTCCTCAAGTCGCTTCTCCGACCGGAGGGCGAGGAAAGCCGGCGTCTTCTGGAAGTCCTCGTTCTGGCCCTTTCCCCAGCCGGACTTGCGGGTCCCGTTGATCTCGGAGCCGTAGCGATGGCCGGGACTCGACAGCAGCACGCCATAGATCTGCTTGCGGTCGGAAGTGAACAACTCGTCTGTTGGGCGATAGCTCGCCGGATCGCGGTCCGCCGCCGCGAACGTACGCCAACCTTCATGGTTCATCCGACCGCTCGACCGGCTGCCAGACAGAGAAAGCCCCGGCTCGGCCACCTCGCTCTGGTGCATCTTCGCATCCATGCTGCGCCACACCGCCACCGGCACTTTGACCATGGCGTCGAAATAGCGGGAGAAATGGTAATAGAGCAGCGAAGAGGGCGCGAAGGTTCCGCTCGTGCCCTTGGCATTCATGGTCGACTTGAACTTGGCCAGATCATCCGCCGCCAGTTCCTTGGCAGATTTGCCTTCCTTGCAGGCATTGCGTTCGAACTCCGCGCGGCTTCCCGCATATTTCCCGTCGCTCACGTCATAGACCATCATGCCCGGGCTGGTGCTCCAGGTCTTGGGGCAGAGCGCGACAGAGGCGTCGTAGAAATCGATGCCGCAATAGTCGGCTTCGTCCTTGGCATCGCCCTTGCTGTAAGACCCGCCGGGGATCGGCGTGATCCGCACGCATTTCTCTTCCACGCCGTTCGGGCTGGTGAAGGTTGTTTCTTCCCCGATCACAGAGTCCGAGGCCTGTGCCGTGCCGATCGTCGCCATGAATGCCGCGACGGCTGCGTATGCTCCCTCCCTCATTTCCAGCCTCCTATTTCGGACAGATCGCGGCCTGTTCGGCGCTGGAAATCTTCAGGGAAGGGTCGACCTTGAACTTGGCAAAATGCTTGTCGATCCAGGTGGAGCAGCCGCCGGAGCAATCCGCACCGTTGCGCGCCTCGTCCCAGTATTTCTTGGCCCGCTCCTCGCTCCAGCCGCAGAACTGGACCAGCGCCATGGCCGACACCGCGCCGGAGGAATGAACGCCCCACATGCAATGCACCAGAACCGGACCGGCATCGGGTTTTTTGATCGTTGCATGGACCTGCCGCATGATGTCGGCGGTGCTCGTCGAGCGTCCGCCCTGGTAGTCGAGGCTCTGGCCGCCGCACTGCGTCGTGCCGTACTTGGTGTTCTTGCCAAAATCGATATAGCGCGCGCCGGAGAAGCCAGCCTTGCACAGTTCCTCCCGCTGGGCCGAGCTCAGGCCAGTGCGGCCCTTGTCTCCCCCGTGGAAGCCGGAGCGGTACAGCACCCCGGACAGCACCGGACGGAAAAAGGCCAGCCCTTCGGCCGGACCGCTGGAGCGGGCGAGCATCTGCTTGCTGCTCGGGCCGCCATTGCGCGCGGTGTAGTCCGATGCGTCTGTCGTCGAAGCCGCGAACGTGGCCACGACAAGGGTCGCGAGCAAGGAGACGCAATTGCGGACGACGCGGGAGCGGGCTGACATCATAGTGATCCTGTTCGTTTGGTTCGACGCGTTCGGGTCAGGGTAGCCACGAATTGGTATCGGTCCAGATGTTTTCGGCAGTGCGAGCAGGGAATTGCTACTGTCCGCCGCCATCCCGCAGGATTTCGAAGGTGAACAGGCGCGATGCCTTGCCATTGTCGTTCACGATGTAGAGGCGCTCGGTGCGCGCATCATGGGCGACACCTTCGGCATGGGGAAGCTCGCGCGGTTTTTCTCCGTCGAGCCAGCCAAGCGAATAGCTGCGAGTCGGGCTTTTCCCTTCCGGGTCAAACAGAAACAGCCGTTCGGCCCGGTCGCTGACGATCCAGAGGCATCCGGTCGGCGCATCGAGGCTCAGGCCGGACACGTCGAGGTGACGGTTCGACTGGTCGTCATCGATGAAGCCGAGCGCGGGCGTCAGCTCCGTAACCCGAAAGATCTCGGAAAGATCCAAGGACATCTCCAGAAGAAGCCGTGGGCGTTTTTCCTTGAGCAGGTACACTCGGCCACGCTCCGGGTCGATGGCAATCCCTTCCAGACCGTCATTGGGATCGGAGGTCTTGAAGGCTTTCCTGACGGGTTTGTAACCTTTCATATCCGTCAGCAGGACCAACTCAGACTCGCCTGATTGGCGGTCTATCGCCAGGACACCAGCAGCGCTCTCGCTCACGGCGAGGATACGGTTTTCGACGGGGTCAAAGACGATCCCTTCAAGGTCTTCGACGTTTAAAGTTGCATCGGGCGGCGTTTGGTTCCGGCCATCACTATCGAGCATGAACAGGGCCGACACATCATCGCTGACGCTCAGAAATCGATCGGCCTCCTCGGTCAATGAAAGCCCGGACGGTTCGGAGAATCCCAATGCCTTGTCAGCAATCCGATCGCTTTTCAGGAACCTTACGGAGGGATGGCCACAATCGGCCTGTGCCGCCGAAGCGCTCCCCGCCAGGATCATCAAAATCAACCAAAGTCGGAGTGCCGGGCGGATCATCGCCAAGACGAGATCATGCAAGGTGCCAATCGGACATCAGCTCCGGATTCGCGACGTCGAGATCCATCATCGCGTGCACAAGGGCATCGCGAGAACCGCTCCGGCCACCGACAACCGTGAAGGAAAACGTGTGCTTGGCCTTCGCCTTGCTCAGTCCGGCAATCGAGAAGCCGGCAGATTTCAGACCGGCCTCGAGATCTTCCCGCGCCTGCGGGGTGCCATGCTTGTCGGCGAATTTCACCTCGACGACATGATGCGGCGAGGCACCGAATACGTACACGATTGCCCAGGCGCTTGCCGTGGTGATCAGCGCCATGACGGGCAGGTCAAGCCCGACGCAAAGTCCCACCAGCGTCACAAGGATCAGGCGCATGGTGTCGGACATCTTGTCCACATCCGTGCGAAAGCGCAGCAACCCGCCAATGCCGAAAATCACGAAACCGATGATTGCGCCGTGGTTCATGACCAAAAAGCCGACCACCATTCCAATCAATGCGTAGACGAACAATGTGCCGGGAACCTGGTATTCGGCCAGTTTGCGTCGGTCCGTGCGGGTTGCCGGATGATAGGCGATAACCGCGGTCATGGCGGTCACCTCGATCAAGCCGAGAAGGAACTGTCCCATCTCCTGCAGGTCGGTCAGTTGGCCCCATCCCTTGCCGGTCACCTTCAGGTTTTCCGCGAGCATTCCGGAGGGATCGACCTGCGCGGCCAGCGGCGTTGCTACCCAGAGACTTGCAAAAAGAAGGGATAGCAACAGTCCGGCCCCACGTCGCACGGACTCAGAACCGCTCCGGATTGCTGCAGGTTCCAACGAAATCATGGCGTAGTTCTTCTCCGCTGAGTTTGTGGCGTCATGCCGATCCGGCCAATGCCATGAAAAACACCTCTTGCTCCGCAACACAACATGTCGGGGTCCGCAGCGCCAAGCCTCTGCGACTTGGATGGTTCCAATTCATCTCCAAGGTTTCGATGGATGGACCCTTTTACGGTGCAGCAAATTCACCAATGAAACCACCTCCGTTGACGAGCACGATCTGCAATCGGCGGTTCCGGTTTGCGCTTCCACACGGCGGTTCCTCACTTTGCACATGGAAGCGGTCGTGATTTCTGTGAGCGATTTTTAGAATGGCTCTGTAGCATTCGAGAACCTCCCTGACACAGAAATGAGAAAGACGATCATGCTGCATGATCGACGCAAGACCGCTTTGACGTGCCCGTAATGCGAGCCAATCCAGGGCGATGAACGGCGACTGTGGGCCGATTGCTGTCGCAAGCCGCTTCGGGCGGAAAGCGGACATTCGCCGCGTCCCGCGCGAACGGAGGCCATGCGGACAAAACTGCCGTTCGAGCCGTCAGCTTGAATGTCCGCTATCGAAGTGGGCTAAGGGCCCAAACCAGCGCAGGCATCAAGGGCAAGTCAGTTTGGACCGCCAAAGCGACCAATAGAACCAGCAATACAACGGCGATGGCGCGGTCGACGCTGCTGCTAGGATGGTCCTTGTCTTGTGAATTTGCGTGTTTTGAATTCTCCATTGCCCTAGCGCCTGCTTCTATCTTCAATCTCTCATCACAAGCCCCCGACATCCGAAAGCTGAGCGTGATTGTTATCGGACAAAGTCTATATAGAAGACCACATACTGAACACGGTATTCCGTCCCAACTTCGGCATCAGCGAATGCTTCTTCAGTCAAATCCCGGGAACCACCCAACAGAAAGAGATCTAGCCGGCGTCTTGCGTACCTTGCTCGAGGCAGATCTGCGACGCAGGCGAATTCGACCGCGCAAAGGCCGGGAGAATCGAGTCTCGCATATTCCCGCCCTTCCGTTTTCTCGTCGAGGCCCGTCAAATGTCCTTGGCGGGATTGATACGGCGCAGGAGCGGGGCGTCGGACCGGACCCCATCCCTTTCCGGCCCGGCCGGCGTCTCGCACCATAGCCTGCGTGTGAGATCGGGCGCTACAAGGGGGTGATTAGGCAACAGGACAGCAAAAGCATATTTCCGCCCTTCCTGTGCCAGGCCCTTCCCGGCACACGCAACTAGCAGCCATCTTTCGGCCGCGCGGACGAGGCGGCGGTTACTGTCCAATCCTACCAGTGCCACCTGGTGCCGCCGCCTCGCCCAAACACTTTCGCCGAACACGATCGCGTAAACTGCATACTTTCGCCCTTCCGTCGCCTCGCGATCCCCTGTCAAATGAGTTTGGTGGTACGGACATACTGCGCGGGCGAGGTGTCTGCCCGGTCTTTCCGCCAACCTGACTGAGCAGACGCCTCGTTCTATCGCCCGGGCCCGACCTCGAGCGCGCCAGATCGCATATTTCCGCTCTTGCTGTATCTATCGAATCCCGGTCAGATCAGGCGTCGCGGTTATCATCCCGCCGCACATGCGAGACGTCGACCGGGTCGGACAGGGAGGAGGCCCGAGCCGACGTCTCGCCCTACCGCTCGTGCTCGAAGGAGACATCGGTTGATTTATACCTAACCATGCGCTTCGCGGCATAGAGACTTCCCCAAACCAAAAGATACTTTGAAAGTTGGAGTGATCCCCATAGCATCACGTGCCATGGAACGGTTCCAATAGCGTGAATCGGAAGTAACGGCTGAAGGGAAGACGGATGATCGGACGAATAATAGCAGCGGGAACGGTTGCAGTGGCACTCGCGGGATGCGTGGAAGTTGGCGACGCAATTGAAGACCCCGGCGCATTTGAGTGTCGCGAGCGTGGAGCATCGCTCATGCGGGTTAGTTACGATCAGACCTCGGCGAGCCCGATCAATTTCGATGCCTTCGGAACACGGAACTACTCTGTCTATGCTGGCGGAACGACCTTCCGATGCTCTGTGAATTCGGACGACCAAATCATCGCGTTCAATCGCATGTGAGCAAGGCTCTCGCAGTCTGGTTCAAGGGGTGGCGCCTGATGCCAGCCCCTTGTGCCATTCGTTGCGTGCTTCTCAGGTGATATCGCGATTGTGAATCTACGATCGCCACTCAGGCAACCTGAATCACCGAAATCTTGCATGGATTAGCTTGCCGCAGGCGAACCATAAGCGTTTGCATCAGGATCGGACGGCCTTGTCAGCCACCAAAGCATCAAAACGGTCAGCACAAGCTGGACGAATCCGATCACGGCAATACCGGTAAGACCCAACACCGCAGCCGGTCCCCGTAGACTGTCAGGATCGGCGACATTCTGCTCCATGACTCCAAAGGTGAAGATGCCAAGGAACAGTCCGACGACAGAAACCAGTGACACAAGCATTGGCAAGAGAATGTACCAGCCGGGTCGCCCGGTATCCTGAAGTCGACGCCAACCTGCCGCAAGAAGCGGAATGAACATGGCCAATTGCCATAGCGGCGCCAGAGCACCTTGGGATTCCCCTGTCTCTGTGTCTACGCCGAACAAGGCCCCGTCGAGTAGTCCGAAAACCAGTGAACCAAGCACCACGAACAGGAGGAACCACCAATACTCTGGTCGCGACGCTCGGCCTGAAAATGAAATGTACTTGGACAGACACGTCCGAACCGCAGTTGCAAATCCCATTTTTTCCTCCCGCCGTTCGAGACCCGGCCCTATTGGATTAGCTTTCCCTGATCTTTCCCGAACACCGGCTTTCTGCCAATACTCGGGCGGGCGCCGCCGGCCAAAGGAGAAACGTGTGATGTTTTTGAGAACCAGTGTCGCAACCGTTGTTGTGGCCGTTTGGGTATCATTTGCGGGAGCGTCTCCGCACATCGGAGTTATGCTAGAAGGGCCAGAAGGCGATATAGACGCACTCTCCGAGGAACAGTTCTACGTGGATGGATCGGCGTCCAGTGCAAGAGTATTCACGTTCACGAACGGATCGCGGTTCCTCCACTTTATTCCGATGATCCACCAGGCTGAGCCGGCTTTTTATGAAGCCGTGGCGAGCGAAGTGAAGCAACTCAAAGCACAAGGAATGGACCTTTTCTACGAGTTTATCGACTTCGATGCAGCGACACTCGAAGACAAACGCAGGGTTCGTGCCATGCTTGGCTTTCTCCCCTCACCGACTTTCTATGCAGAGAATGTATCTGGTGGTTTGGTGGCGCAGGACAACGCGCAGTTCCTTGGGTTTCCCGGAGGCAAGGATGTCAACGTCGACCTGACGCCTGCGGAACTTGCTGATGCCTACGAGAGACTAGTTGGGCCGCTTGAGATCAGCGAGGAAAACCTGACAACTCCGATCGGGGAGTTCGTCATGCCGACCGCAGACGTGACGCAAATCACACGCGTTACAATCGACTGGCGAAATGAGCATTTGGCGGAGGCCATCCATGACGCAACCGGAGATGTGATCGTTCTCTATGGCGCGGCTCACGGTGCGGGAACTGTCAAAGAACTGTACGCTCTTGACCCGAGCTGGCGGCGCGTGGACTAGACAGACCCAATCGCCTTCTACGACACTTTGAGCCCCAGATGACCCGCTTGATCCGAGTTCCTCAGCGGGTGGGAATGCTGAAGAACGTGAAACTGTTGGTTTGGGTGACGATCGGCGCCCCGGCTTCGGCCATCAGGCTTGTCATCGCAGCGCTCCCGGTCGGGCAGGCTACGAGATCGGCCGCATCGTCGAGGAAGTCGACCGTGAATGCGGTTTCGCCGACCAGTTGGCATTCGTCCGCAGCACCGCGGTAACCGCGGACGAAGACCAGTTCTGGGTCGGGCTCACTGATCGCGACTTCGGGGGTCGCTTCGACGCATCCCGCCAGGGCCAGCGCAAAGGTGCAGCCAGCGATGCCGGACATCACCTTTTCGACCCGCACCATCAGTTTCATTCCCATTTCGCGTCTGTGCTGCGCCAGACTTTCTCCTCGGGGTCCCAGGCACTGGCCACGATACAGGGCGTCGGGTTGATGCCACCGCATTGCGAGCCGTGTACGTCCGCCAGAAGCACACGGAACGGGCCGATGTTCGCCATGTCCCATCCCTGATTGAGAAGCGAGGACACGCGATCCCCGACCAAGAAGTGAGACATGCAACCACCGGTACCGCAATAGAGCGATGCGGCCGACGAACAGGCAAACCCGGCTTCGTCCAGAGCCCAGTCCTTATAGATGTCGCCATCAAGATCGACGCGCTGTACGGCTCCGAATTCGAGGGCGAACTGACCGTTCTCGAAATCCGAACATGCCAGTTGGGCGGCCTCGACCTTTTCCAGCAATTGCTGTGGCAGTCCCGACCAGTCCTGGGCGTCCGCCGAGACGGCAAAGAACGACGCGCCGACGGTTGCCAAGAGGAGCCGCAAATGGGCTCTGCCAATGCTTTCAACGAGCGACCACATGCTTGTTCTGTCCTTTATTCATTAAGCCTGCATCGACCATTTGACCTTAGTGAGCGAATGGCGCACCCGTCCGAACCATCCAAGAGGTAGAGACCGCCCGGAAAAAACGGGCGGCTGCAAGTTGCGCCATCGACGCCCGGAAAGCGATGCCTAGGAGACGCGCCGGGGCTGCGTCAGAGGCTGCCTTCGTTAGTCAAAGACATGATGCCTTCGGTTGTTCCGTCTCCGTAGGTGATGCACTGCCAAGGTGCTGCATCTGGTCCAACGCCGACGACCACTCGGATATTGGCCTCGCGGGCCTCGGAAGAAAGGACTCTGACTTGACTGTTACCTGTCGCTTGGGCGACCGCGGTCAAACAGTCCTGGTTTGCGCGATTGGGCGTCGAGGTTGTGGAGCCGGTATCTTCCACGCAAGCTGTCAGCAAAGTTCCCATGAGCAAGCCGGAAACGACTCTAAATGTTGTGTTCATGTTGATTGCCTTTCCATGGTTCATGTCTTCGTTAACTCGATTACGAATTTGAGAGGACGGCTGATGCAGAAGCCCTCTTCTTGGCAAGAGCCTGTGATCGCCTTTCCAAACAACTCGTTAATTGCACTGTTCGTAGGTGTAGTCGCCGAACTCGATCCAGTTCCGAGCTCCGTCACTGAAGACAAGGTACTCGGATTGGTCTTCGCCCAGGAGCGCGACCTGGAAACCGGCCGGCGGCTGCGAGTTTCCGAAGTAGCTGTAAGACGTCATCGCGCGGACGGTTTCGCCATTTACCGTGACGATGGCATCCCACTGGTCTCCGGGTTGACCCAAGATGGCGTATTCGATGACCCGCTGAACGGCTCCGCCGCCGCAGTAGACGATACCCTCAGGCGCTTCCATGCCTTGGGACTGAGACGCCGATGCGCCCGAGTTGCAGGCCGCGCGCAACGATTTGACAGCGGCGGACGAGCCTTTGAGCGTGAAGATGCCGTAGGTGGTGTCCCGGTCGCTCATCGACAGGTTCAGAACGGCGTTCCGGGCAATCTGGTCCAGAACGAAGTCGTAATCGCCCTGGTCGTAGAACCGGATTTCGACGGGATAGTTGTCGACGATCGAAATCTCCGCGTTCGACGCTCCGGCCTGGAACGCCCCGGTCTCGGTGGTGCCGTTCTTCATGAATCGGAACGACAGGCCTTGCTTGGTGACGATGTCCTGCGAGTCCTCGTAGCCTGCGGGCGCGAAACGCACCCGGTCGCACTGCAGTTCAAGCGTCGCCTTGTCGGTCTGGATGAAGGCGTTGGGATACAGCCCCGTGCTGAAGCTCCATTCAGCCTGAGCCGAAGTGGCGGCAACAAGGCAGGCTAAGGTCATGGGCAGAATGCGTTTCATGGTGGTGAGCATGGAGCAACCCTCCTTAACTATGGACTATGATCGGACACCGAGTTGGCAGGTGAATCAAGTCAATAAACGCATGACTGCTCTTTTGGGTATCCCAACTAGACTAATGGCGAAAGACGGTCAGGGGTTGCATGGCACCGGGCGTCCCTCTGTGCCCTCTACGAGGTCCGAAATCATCCACATCCTGATCCCGCGTAGTTTGTCCAACTCGGATTTGCATTAATGCACTTGCCTTTGGCGTCAAATGCATAGGAACTCACCGGAGTTAGCACACTGAAACGCTGTAGGTGTATGAGGAACCTGTCATGAGAAAAAAACTCTATGCAACGCTGACGCTGTTGTCCTACCTGACGCTTCCCGCTTCTGCCGACCCCGCCACCGAATGCGGTGGGGGTAGTCAGGTTGAGATCGGCGCGTGCGTAGCTGACACGCTTCAAAGGGTCGATGCCACGATCGACATCTATTTGGGATTTGCGAAGAGTTCCGCGGAAGAGCTTGATGAAGTTACCGGTCGCAAAGTCGCCGCGCCAGCACTAGAAGTGTCACAAGCAGCCTGGGTAGCGTATAGAGATGCTCATTGCGAATATATTGGCGCCACTTTCGGTGGTGGCTCGGGTACAGGCATCGGGATCAACTCCTGCAGGATTGAACTTGGTCGGGACCGAGCAAAGGACTTGCTGCATAACGCTCAGTAAAGGCTGAGAAACCCACGCCGCGGCATCCAATCTGGAAAGTGCTAGCGCTTGCCAGATTATGGAACTGAACGTCTGCCTTGGGCTCACTACTGACCTCGGATGCAGCGCAGCAATCCCGTGATATGGTTGCCCGTCAACGTCGGGTTGTCGTTGTGGGAGGGCATGGCGGATCGGAGGATCAGTCATGGAAACACCAAACCTACCAGCCATTCGCGCACTCCGTCCCGCCTGGAATAAGGGGCGGATCGTCGGCCAGAAGCGACCGTTGAAGCCAAAACATGTTTGGGCAATTCGGGTACGACTTGAACTGGCCGAGAACCATCGTGATCTCGCGTTGTTCAACATGGCCATCGACAGTAAACTTCGTGGCTGTGACCTTGTGAAGATGAAAGTCATCGACGTCATGGCGTCTGGTCAGATCAAGGAACGGGCATCGGTCTTACAGAGCAAAACACAGAAACCGGTGCGCTTCGAGATTTCTGAAGGCACTCGAGCCTCAGTCGAGAAGTGGATGGAAGACGAGTTGATGGTCGGCTCTGAGTACTTATGGCCGGGTCGGTTCCATGAGCGCCTGCATATCTCAACCCGGCAGTACGCA
The DNA here is from genome assembly GCF_025376885.1 of Pseudoruegeria sp. SHC-113. Lineage (NCBI taxonomy): Bacteria > Pseudomonadati > Pseudomonadota > Alphaproteobacteria > Rhodobacterales > Roseobacteraceae > Pseudoruegeria > Pseudoruegeria sp. SHC-113. Next base: position 1,598,911 of record NZ_JAHUBR010000001.1, on the reverse strand, counting down.
AGGATTGTCCGCGACTGGGTTACGTCGATCGGTCTCGAGGCGAGCGCTTACGGTACCCATTCGATGCGCCGAACCAAGGTCACCCAGATCTACAAGAAGACCGGCAACCTTCGAGCTGTTCAGCTTCTTCTCGGTCACACCAAGATGGACAGCACGGTTCGGTACCTGGGCGTTGAACTCGAGGATGCGCTGGCCATCGCCGAAGCCATTGAAATCTAGGGTCTTTGGGTCGCCTTCACTGGCGGCCCGAAGCAGACATTTAGCGCTGCGTTGTCGAGCGGCAGGTCTGAGCCCAAATTGTCTGATGCTGCGCGGGGCACGAATGGCCGCTTTTGTTACTGCGATCCTCAGGCGCGTCTGGGCGGGCCGTCGCTACCATCCACTCGGTAGTTGCGACACGCCTTGATATCTTCGGCCACAACGTTGAGCAGTGCATCCGCTTCCCGCAAGAGGTCCATGATTTGCGGGCTACTGACCTTGTAGCGGACAAAGCGCCCATCACGCGCGCTTTCGACGAGGCCACAATCCGAAAGACATCGCAGATGGTTGGAGACGTTGGGTTGCGTCAAACCCGTGCGTTCGACGATCTCATGAACGACCAGCGGTCCGGTCCGCAGGGCATCGAGGATCGCCAACCGACTTGGGTCCGCAAGGCCACGAAACAACTTTGCCCGTTGCTCGATGGCTGCCTCGACGGGATTGCGGTCAGTGGCAATTTCCTCCATATCATTCCTCGCTGATATGTTATTCTTTAGTCCACCCTAGCAGGAGCAATGCGAACATGGCCAACGCTCAAAACACCGGACTAGGTGTTGATGTCGAATCCTTCCGCTATCGCGTCTCCGGCATGGATTGCGCAAAGGACGCAGCTCAGATCGAGCGGGCGGCGCAGTCTGCCGGAATTGCACCTGACGCGGTGAAGGTATCGTCAGCCACGCACATCATGACCCTCAACGTACCTGAAGCACGTCTGCCCGAGATTGAGCGCGCCGTGCAAACGACAGGTTATGGATTTGATCGCATTGAAAGTCACAACGACGCGCAGCAGGGAGCGGCCCATCAGGACCCGACCTATCGACGCGCATTGTGGATCGTCGTAATCCTGAACGTCGGCTATGGCGTTGTCGAAATGGTCGGCGGCTTTCTTGCGGGGTCTCAGGCGGTGAAGGCTGACGCGCTCGACTTCATCGGCGATGGTCTCATCACTTTCCTTGGCCTTCTGGCTATTGGTTGGAGCCTGGTCTGGCGGGCACGATCCGCGCTGATCCAAGGCGTTTTTCTAGGTATTCTTGGCCTCGGTGTCCTCGGCACGACGATCTGGCGAGTCTTCACGCAGACGGCCCCGGATGCGGGTCTCATGGGACTTTTTGGCTTCATTGCTCTTGTGGTAAACGTCCTCGCCGTCCTGCCGCTGCTACGGTTCCGCAAGGGCGACGCCAACATGCGTGCCGTGTGGCTGTTCTCGCGGAACGACGCCATCGGCAACGCAGCCGTGGTCATTGCTGCGGGCCTCGTGGCTTGGCTCGGCAGCGCATGGCCCGATCTAATCGTGGCCTTCGGGATCGCGGGACTGTTCCTGCATTCGTCATGGTCTATCATCTGCGACGCGCGGGCCGATCTGAGAACCGCCTGAGGCGACCGCGCGAAAGCAGTCATTGGCGCACGTGCAGCGAAAGCTCACTAAGTCCGCGATGTGTGAGTTCGACTAAGCCCGGGGTTCGCACTCGCGGCGAATGACCGCAAAGCGGTACGCGACCGCAGCATCATGGTCGGGTGTCGAAGGTCCGCAATGGGCCGGGTCCGGACGCGTCTCGGGCCATGCTCTTACGACTAATCTCGGCTGGTTTCGAAGTAATATGTAGATGGCCGGCATCTGAAGAGATTCTACTATCACTCGGTAAAGCTGACCGCTAATCACCTTCACGTTCCTCTGGTGACCGGCGATTAAACCAATGCCTGGATAGTCGGGATCGTAGCAGGTTGCCTGCGGGGCGCCCCGCTTCGATCATTGCTGCCTTAAGGCCTGGCTTTCGGGCTAATGTCTGTTCTACATCGTGAACTCGTAACAGGACAGCGGCGTTCGCCGGTGCAATTTCGCGCGCGATGAACAGCAACCTGATTGCATCGACCTCGGCCTTCGGGCGCGAGGCGAAAAGGCCAGCACGGTCTTCCAGGGCGGCGATCAAATCATCCTGGGCCCGCCGAGCAATCCAGGCATCAATTTCAGATCTCGAGGCATTCTTCTCAAATGTGCAAGTTCTTTCCTTCAACCGGGCGATGCGGTGCTCCAATGCCGTATTATTAGACTCATGTAGTTCTTCTGCAGCACGTTGGAGGTCCATGCTCCAATCTGCTATGAGCTTTTTCTGGGCGTGATCCTTCAGGATGTTGTTCCCGAGGAGAGCGGCGGCGCCGATTGCTGGACCAAGGATAAGCGCGCCGGCGGGACCGATCGCAACCAATCCGAACCAGGCTCCGGCATTGCCGCCTGCATAGGCGAGCAAGCCGCGCGAGGCGCCATCGAGAAGGAGCCAGGCTGGCAAGTCGGAGACAGGAACTCTCCCCCTGGCGACCTCAATGCCACCGCGAAGCACGCCCACAGAAAGCGCGAATTGAAGTATGTCCGGGTCAGCCAGGTCGGCAGCATGACCGAGTGTTTCTGCGATTTGTTCTTCGATGATGGAAAGTTCGAAGCCGGGAAGGGTCGTCACCAGGCGCGCCCACGGCGCACCGCATGCCATTGCCTCTTCGGCAAGGGTGGCATTGGCTATCACCGGGATCTCCGGGTATTTCTCGAAATGCTCGGTCAGGTTCGATAGCGCCGTCCCGCATTTCACTTGGACGGGCATCCCGTCGACAATGAGATCAAGACCGGGTGTATTGCTCGCCTCGGCAAGGTGAACGTCGTGACCGTCGGCGATCAACTTTTCCATGACCAGCCGCTCGGCCGTGTAGCCTCGCAACGACCATCCCTCGCCTGAGGACATGAAGTCAGCAACATTGCAGGCAAAGGCGATGGGATCGCCGATTTCCTCAGAGCGTGAGAAATCAGCCGCTTTCATAACGTTTGGGTCGAGCGCTGCGGCATGCCATAGCATTTCGCCGGCGGTCATTCCCAGTGCAACGGCAGCGTCCGAGAAATCCGTGGTTGCTTTCTTCGAAGACCACGGCTCAGGAGGCTGTCCTGCTGGTGGGGGGAGTGGCCCGGACAGTCCTCCGGTGATCTCGGCAACATATCGGCGCAGTTCTGCGCGATCTTTGGCGTTCATCCAATTAAAAGAACTGTTCGGTTCCCGGTCCAGGTTGCGCATGTCTGTGAGGAAATGATCTAGACCAGTTGCGCGGGCCAGCATGCCTTGGGCTGACAAAAGCACCCCAAGACGAGCAGCTAGCTGGCTACGGACCACCCGCGACCCACGACCCATTCCAAGCCACCCAAGCGAGGCAACGCCCACGAAGACTGTCACAGGGTTGATGAGTGTCGCCAGAAGGGAGACCAAGGCGGGTCCACTGACCAGAGGGATAATCGCGCTTAGCTGTGCAGCCAGCATGTAGGGCAAGAAACCCGCATTGGCGACGACCGCCGCCCCGCCGATCCAAACGCCGCCAGCCGCAAGCGCATTGCGTGCCCAAGTTTGGCCTTGCCGTAGAGCCTTTGCGATTTCGGGATCGGTTGCTTCAACAGCGGCATCGAGAACCATTTCGTCCGAGAAGACGGCCAGTATCTCCTCGGCTACGATCTCAGGGAATGGCAGAGGCGGCTCCGCGACGACGGCAGCTTTCGCCGACTTCCAGTACTCAGCGGCCTTGCCGCCAACTAGTTCTCCTAAACCACCATAGGGCTCTTTGTGCTTGGTCCTCCGGTGGCGGGCGCGGATCGATGGCGTCAGTCTCTCAGAGGCGCGAACAGCGAATGCAGAAGCCGACCTTGTGGCGGACTTCTCCGACAAGCGGGGGGCAACCGACGGCAGAGCCAAGGCCTCTGTCAGTCTTGACCAGAGGCGGAAGCGCAGGGCGGCATCAGAGGCGGACGACTCCGCAAGGTCAATCTGAGCAGCCTTGAGTCTTTTGGCGGCAGCATCCGCTGAGAGACCGAGCTTCGCGCCAATGCCCTCGACAGCCCCCTTTGCAAGGAAAAGGCCGTCGACACACTCGATGAGAGCGATCATTTGGCATATCTCGGTCCGCTCGAGTATACCAAGACCCGACAGAATATCGATGGGGCGTATAATTGGTAGTGAAGTACGTTCAACGGCCATACCGCAGACAATGCATATCATCAGGCGAAACTGCAATTGGCCTCGGCTCGTCCGAAGCTGAGCGCATTTTTTGTGAGAGAACATCAAGGTCTGCTGTGACGGCTATGAGCCCCAGCGCCGTGAGTACTATTGGGGGTCCACTATTGGCTGAAAGCTCTTTTTATCAATTAGGAGGCTGACCGCAGGATGCATCAAGCAGGCTTCAGCCCGAACAACCTACTTGAGTGAAGAAGCACTTTTTTGAGCCTTTGATTTCCGCTATCGGTCGTTTTTCCTGTAAACTGCCGTGTTTAGCACCTCCGAAAGTGGATAACAGCATGAGCAAAAGAATACGGCTGAAACCTATGGCTTTATAAGCGAGAACGCATTGTAGTGCTTGAAGGGGTGGAGTTGCTCGCGGGCGGGACGCCCTATCAGAACGTACGGTTGGGCTATTTACGACATGAGAAAGGTTTTATTATGACCTATTCACAGCCAGAGGCATTCGTACAAGCCCCGACCACAACGTTCAGGGATCCTAGGGAGTCGTTTGAACAGGTCATACGCCGAAGGCTTCAGGCAAAGGCAACTCCGTGCCAAATGTGACTTTCGCACCAACACCCCTTGCGGATTGCTTGCCTTCTTGATGGTTAGCTGAATAGCTTCAGAAAATATTATTTTCGCAGCAAGGCGCGTAGGTATGGACAAGCGGACCCTGAGCGAGCGCGATATCTGTACAAAGTTCATCACCCCAGCACTTGTTGCTGCGGGGTGGGACATCACTAGTCAGATTCGCGAGGAAGTGAGCTTCACGAAGGGACGTATCATTGTTCGAGGAAAGATGGTGAGCCGCGGCGAAGGGAAACGTGCCGACTACATTCTCTCGGCTAAGCCCAACATTCCGATCGCGATCATAGAGGCCAAGGACAACAAGCAGGCGGTTGGGGCAGGGATACAGCAAGCACTCGGCTATGCCGAAACCTTGGATATACCTTTCGTCTTCTCATCCAACGGCGACGGGTTCGTATTCCATGATAGAACAGGTGCGTCACCGGAAGTCGAACAGAGCTTAGCATTGGATCAGTTTCCGAGCCCGCAGGAGCTTTGGCAACGCTACAAGGTTTGGAAAGGTTTATCTGGCGCGGCTGAAAAGATAGCGCTTCAGGACTACCATGATGATGGGTCGGGCAAGGAATCGCGCTACTATCAGGTCAATGCCATCAACAAGACAATGGAGGCCATTGCCAAACGGAAAGATCGGGTCCTCTTGGTCATGGCAACGGGCACAGGCAAGACATATACTGCGTTCCAGATCATTTGGCGATACCGCAAGGCATTTCCGGGCAGGCGCGTACTGTTCTTGGCGGACAGGAACGTGCTGATAGACCAGACCATGATCAACGATTTCCGTCCTTTCAGCGGCAAGATGGCAAAGCTGTCGACACAGTCAAAGACGATAGATCGTCCAGACGGCACCAAGGAAAGCGTCACGCTTGCGCTCGACAAGAAACGCAGGATCGACTCGTCTTACGAGATCTATTTGGGGCTCTACCAAGCAATCACGGGGCCAAACGAAAGCCAAAAGCTCTATCGTGAGTTTTCCAGGGACTTCTTCGACATGATCATCATCGACGAATGTCATCGAGGCAGCGCGTCCGCGGACTCTGCCTGGCGGGAGATCCTTGATCATTTCTCCTCGGCCGTACAGATCGGTCTCACGGCGACACCCAAAGAGACTGAATACGCTTCGAATATCGATTACTTCGGGCCGCCGGTCTACAGCTACACGCTAAAACAAGGCATCCGCGACGGCTTCCTCGCACCGTACAAGGTCATAAAAGTTCACATCGACCGAGACGTCCAAGGATATCGACCCGAGCAAGGGCAGCTAGACCGCGACGGCGAAGAGGTCGAAGACCGGATTTACAACGCCAAGGATTTCGACCGTACGCTGGTTCTGGACGATCGCACAAAGCTCGTGGCCAAGAAGGTGACCGAGTTCCTGCGCGAAAGCGGGGATCCGATGGCAAAGACCATCGTGTTCTGCGTGGACCAGGAACACGCCGCGCGCATGCGGCAAGCGCTTATCAACGAAAACCCTGACCTGGTCGCCAAGAATGCGCGTTACGTGATGCGCATCACAGGGAACGACAAAGAGGGGATCGATCAGCTCGGGAACTTCATTGATCCGGAATCGGCCTATCCCGTGATCGTCACGACATCCAAGCTGCTATCAACCGGTGTGGATGCCCAAACCTGCCGATTGATCGTGCTCGACCGCGAGGTCGGCTCGATGACCGAGTTCAAACAAATTGTCGGCCGTGGGACGCGGGTGCACGAAGACACGCGGAAACTGTTCTTCACGCTCATGGATTTTCGTGGGGCTTCCAGCCACTTCGCCGATCCGGACTTCGATGGCGAACCGGTGCAGATCTACCAGCCCGACCCGGACGAGCCTGTCACGCCCCCGGATGACGCCCTGAACAGTGAGGACGAGAGCGCTTCGAATTTGCGTGTCGAAAACGAAACCATTCTGATCGATCCAAAGAACCAGAACCTGGGCAACGGCCAAACCACCGGACCGCGGCCCAAGGTATACATCGACGGCATCGGCGCCGACATCCTCGCGGAGCGCGTAGAATACCTCGACGAGAACGGCAAGCTCGTGACCGAGTCTCTCCGCGATTACACGCGCAAAGCCATGCGACAGAAGTTTTCTAGCCTGGATGACTTTCTGCGGCGCTGGAAGCAGACCGAACGCAAGAACGCGCTCATCGAGGAGTTGGCAGAACAAGGCTTGCCCCTGAGTGTGATCGCCAGCGAACTTGGTCTCGATCTCGACCCTTTTGACCTGATCTGCCATATCGCGTTTGATGCAAAGCCGCTGTCCCGAAAAGAACGCGCCGACAACGTTAAAAAACGCGATGTGTTCACCAAGTATGGCCCTCAGGCGCGCGCCGTGCTCGAGGCCTTGCTCGACAAATACTCACAGGACGGCGTCATCAGCATCGACGATCCCAAGATTCTCAAGATCAATCCCTTTGCAGGCATGGGAACCGAGGTTGAACTGATCCGTGCTTTCGGCAAGAAACCCGACTACATCCGCGCCGTGCACGAGATGCAGGCGGCGCTCTACGAAGAAAGTGCCTGATCTATGACCGTCCGCAACCTCGTCAAATCCATTCAGGACATCATGCGCAAGGACACCGGTGTCGACGGTGATGCGCAGCGCATGTCCCAACTTGTCTGGATGTTTTTCCTTAAAATCATGGATGACCAGGACGAGGCGCTGGAGATCACGCGGGACGACTACACCTCCCCCATCCCCGAGGATCTGCAATGGCGGACCTGGGCAGCCGATCCGGAGGGGATCACCGGCGACACGCTGCTTGCCTTTCTGAATGACGAGCTGTTCCCGCGTCTCAAACAACTCTCTCCGCAGCAAGGACCGCGGGCCAAGGTCGTGCGCGATGTCTTTGAGGACGCCTACAACTACATGAAATCCGGCCAGCTTCTGCGGCAGGTGATCAACAAGATCAACGAGGTCGATTTCAACAACCTCACCGAGCGACAGCACTTTGGCGACATCTACGAACAGCTGCTGAACGACCTGCAAAACGCGGGCAACGCCGGCGAATACTACACGCCCCGCGCGGTCACCGCCTTCATGGTCCAGCAGATTGATCCCACGCCGGGCGAGGTACTCTTTGACCCCGCCTGCGGCACTGGCGGCTTTCTGACCTGCGCGATGCGCCATATGCGCGACAAGCACATCAAGCGCCCCGAGGACGAAACGCTGATGCAGGCCTCCCTGCGCGCGGTTGAGAAAAAGCCCCTGCCCCACATGCTCTGCGTCACCAACATGCTGCTGCACGGAGTGGAGGAGCCGTCATGGGTGCGCCATGACAACACGCTCGCCCGCCCGCTGGTCAGCTGGGGACAGGCCGACAAGGTCGACATCGTCCTGTCCAACCCGCCATTCGGCGGCAAGGAAGAGGACGGGATCGAGAACAACTTCCCCACCTTCCGCACCCGCGAAACCGCCGACCTCTTCCTCGCGCTCATAATCCGCCTGCTGAAACACAATGGCCGCGCCGCCGTGGTGCTGCCCGATGGCTCGCTCTTTGGCGAGGGCATCAAGACCCGGCTCAAGGAACACCTGCTTGAGGAATGCAACCTGCACACCATCGTGCGGCTGCCGAACTCGGTCTTCAAACCCTATGCCTCCATCGGCACCAACCTGCTGTTCTTTGAAAAAGGCACGCCCACGCAGGACATCTGGTATTGGGAACACCGCGTGCCCGAGACGCAAAAGGCCTACTCCATGACCAAGCCGATCCGGCTGGAGCATCTGGACGACTGCGCCGCATGGTGGGGCGGGCCGAACCGCGAAGGTCGTCAGGAAAGCGAACGGGCCTGGAAGGTCTCGATCGACGATATCCGCGAGCGTGGCTTCAACCTCGACATCAAGAACCCGCATGTTGAAGACGTGGACCACGGCGAGCCGGAGGAACTGCTGGCCGACCTGCAACGCGCCGAAGCCTCGGTCGATCACCTGCGGGCCGAGCTGAAGGCCATTCTGACCGAGGCCCTTTCCCGATGAGCGGCGGCGCGATGAACGCGGAACGGTTGCTGCAAGTCTATGAGCAGATCAGTGAAGCGCCAGATGCCATTGCGCAGCTGCGGCGGTTTGTGCTGGATCTGGCGGTGCGCGGGAAGCTGGTGGAGCAGGATGCGGCGGATGAGCCTGCTTCAGAACTCATAAGTCGACTTTCCGCAGGGAAAGAACAACTTGTCTTAACCAAGGTCATCAAGAAACCTCGCGTGCTCGGCAATGATGATGAACTTGTCCGCCCTTATGATATTCCAGTATCTTGGCAGTGGTGCCGCTTAGATAGTGTTGGTGCGATTGTCGGCGGTGGAACACCATCGGCAGCGGATTCATCAAATTTCGAAACACCTGGCTCCGGTGTACCATGGCTCACCCCGGCGGATCTCGGCGGCCACGCTCACTCATACATCTCGCGCGGCGCACGGGACTTGTCGGAGAAAGGTCTTTCTTCTTCGTCCGCTACCCTGATGCCAACAGGTGCGGTTCTGTTCACAAGTCGTGCTCCGATCGGCTATGTGGCTATTGCTGAGAACCCCATTTCGACCAATCAGGGCTTCAAGTCGGTGGTCCCCTTTCTTTCGGACTGTTCGCGTTACATCGCCCTAACTCTCAAAGCTCTTGCGACCGAGATTGATGCAAAGGCATCCGGCACGACTTTTAAAGAGGTTTCCGGAAAGATAGTCGCGGGCATTCCGTTCCCGCTTCCACCTCTCGCCGAACAGCACCGGATCGTCGCCAAGGTCGATGAGCTCATGGCGCTCTGTGATCGGCTGGAGGAGGCCCGCAAAACGCGAGAGGAGCTGCGCGACAAGCTCACCGCCGCCAGCCTCGCCCGCCTGACCGCCCCTGAGACCACGGCACAAGCGGAGCCAACAAAAGTAGGTACCGGTTTTGCGTCCGGCTCCGCGACCAGCCAATATGTGTCAGGAAAAGTGGGAACCGGTTTTCCGTCCGACACGGCGCACACTGAAGATGACTTCCCCGCCCACGCCCGTTTCGCCCTCGAGGCCCTGCCGTCCCTCACTACCCGCCCCGACCAGATCAAAACCCTCCGCCAAACCATCCTCAACCTCGCCGTCCGCGGCAAACTGGTGGAACAGGACCCTGCGGCTGAACCGGCGTCGGCGTTGCTTGAAAAAATTGCACAAACCAAATCCGAAGAAATTCGATCAGGAAAACGCAAGATAGATCGACCGCTTGGCGAATTCAAATTAGCCGACATGCCAACTATCCAACCCTGTGGTTGGGCGTTCGATTTCCTTCAGAACGTGATCGATGTGCGCGACGGAACACACGACACTCCAGCCGCCAGCGAAGAGGCTAACGCGATACCACTCGTAACCAGCAAGGATTTCAAAGCTGGCGAAATTGACTTCCAAAACGCAAAACGAATTTCATTGGCTGACCATATAGAGATTTCGAAGCGCTCTGCGGTTGATGTCGGCGACATTCTATTCTCCATGATCGGCGGGAACATTGGCAACCAGGTAATGGTGAACGATCCCAGGCCATTCAGCATCAAGAACGTCGCTTTGTTCAAATACTACGACACCGCTTCGACCCTTCCGAGATTCATCAAAATCTATATGGAAGACTTGGCGAACCGACTACAGAATGAAGCTTCCGGGGGCGCACAGCCATTTGTGTCATTAGGCGCTCTTAGAAAGCTCCCGATTGGGCTTCCACCCCTCGCCGAACAACACCGCATCGTGGCCAAGGTCGATGCCCTCATGGCCCTCTGCGACCGGCTGGAGGCTGCCCTGACCACCGCCGACACCACCCGCACGCGCCTCCTCGAAGCCCTCCTCCATGAGGCGCTGGAGTCCACAAACGACAGCCTAGAAGCCGCCGAATGAGCGAGAATGTCGACTGGACAAGCGTGGCCGCTTTGCTTGACGATCTCTACACCGCTGCCGATGGCCTTGAACGGATCTTCCCTGGTCGGAAATTCACACTCGACGGTCACCTCGTTGGAAGTATCGGCGAGGTCGTCGCTGCCTACATGTTCGACCTCGACCTGAACCCGGCGTCCACCCAAGGTCACGATGCGCGCGCCCGCGATGGCCGGCAGGTCGAGATCAAGCTCACCCAGGGCCGTGGCGTTGCCATCCGCCACGAGCCCGAACACCTAATCGTCCTCCACCGCCCCGCAGGCGGCCCGATCCGCGTGGTCTTCAACGGCCCCGGTCCCGTCGCATGGGCCGGCGCTGGCAAGATGCAGAAAAACGGCCAACGCCCGATCTCGCTCTCCCGCTTGGCCGCCCTTTCTGACGAAATTGCCGAGACAGACCGCCTGCCCGTCCTACGGGGTCCGCCCGTCTGACAGCAGCTTTGATCGCTGCCGCATGGCCCGCATAATGGCAACCGCACTTTCTCCACGCGCGGTAGCGTCCCCGCTCTGGCCGTCATCTTGCGAAACTACTTAACCGCCCCGCTTGAGCGAACTTTCGGCTTCTGAGCTTTGAATGGCCGTTCTGTGAGTGGTGAATCTAGGTTCTCATCACGGAAAAATTCGCGGTTCTTGCACTTTTGGCAATTACTGAGAAGGAAGGCAAGCTGCAGGGATCTTGCGCTACGATCGCAACCGAAGTGCTTTTTTCTTTTCACGGCAATTTCCAAAGCCTGCAGCAAGCGTGCGCTATCCATTGTCGTGCTCGCCCTCGTCTAGCGGCTCGATAACCTCTCCTATTTCGATGTCATCTAAGGAGCAGCGCCTTCTTCTCTTAAATTGGTGTTCTGAATGTGACCCCGATTTTCTAGGCTTAGTATTTCGGGGTTTAGTCTCATCCCCTACCCCCTCCCAATCGGGGTTTAGCTCACCGGTTTCTACACCCGGTTTTTTAGGGTCTAGGAACACCCGGAAACGGACGCCAACGCGCCTTCCATTTTCGTATGCCATCTTGGCTTCGAGGTAACCCCAGGCAACCAAGTCTCGTTTCAACCGAAGCCATACTTCTTCTCCGATGCCGTAGCGCGCGCGCAGATCCTTGACGACAACAACCCATTCTTTCGAGTGGCTGTTCAGCTCGACCAACAACCCGATATGGTTAAGCGTCAACCGCCGATCTTGAAACAACGCATTGGGGATTTTCTGATACCCGCGGCGCCTGCCCATCAGAACCCACCTCCTTGGATGTTAGCCATTTCAAGACGGCGCTGGGCGAGCATGAGAATGTCGTTCCAATCTCGGCCTTTAGGCGCGGACAGGATGCTTACGTTCCAGCCAAGGCCGCGCGCCCTCTTGGCAAGTTTTTCGCCCGCGACTTCACCCGCTTCATCGCCATCCGTTGCGATGGTCAGAACCCCTGGCTCTGACGGCAATTCAAGCGCCACGAGCCCAGCCGAGGACAATGCTGCCCAAATAGTTGGGCTATCGTCCAAAAGGCCGCAGTTTAGCGAAAGGGCTGTTTCAATCCCCTCGGCCACCACCAGACGGCCCGTGCCGGCTGCAATGAAAACAGATCCGCCGCCAGTAGAGCCCAGCGCCAGCCTCTGAGGTGAAACCCTTGCCTTACAGCTGCCATCAGCAAGAATGAAAGTGCGATGGATTGCAAAGCCTCTAGCGCAACTCACCTTCGCAACAATCGCTGGGTGGAAGCTTTGGCTGGGCCCATGCCAGCAGGCTGGATCGAACCGCAAGGTGTCCGGCAGAGTGCACGATATTGCCCTGTTGCGCAGGTAGGTCTCGCCAGGCGTCCCCTTGATGGGGATGGAACCCTCCCAGATCGCCCGAGCAATGTTAGCTTTGCGCTCAGCATCCACGCGGGCTCTGGCTTGCTGTCGTTCCAACTCGCTGGACTGCGGCAATGGCCTGCGGCTCGGCTTGTGTCCCGCCGCAGAAAGAATATCCCGAAAATCGCACCCCGACTTTTTGCAATTGAGCAGCAGCCGGCCTGTGTCTCCTGTGGATAAGGTAAGGCCGTTTTGATCTGGGCGCCCTTCGGGTTGGCAAATCGGGCATGGTGCCGTGCCATATCTTCCTCGCCAGCGCCCGTTAAGGCACTCGGTAAAGCGTCTCGCTTCAGACATAAGATTTCTCTTAAGAATAGGGGCGCGAGGTGCTAATATGCCTGTATCGATCGAGGCATCATTGGCAGCGCGCGCAGGTTGGGTTTGTTAGGCGCGCGCTGCGCTTATTCCTCGGCGGAAAGCATCGCCTCGATGTCAGCCCGACGCCAGCGAGCAGACCCGCCAATTTTGATAGGCTTCGGAAACTGATCGAGATGCATTAGCCTGTAGATCGTCGATACGCCGATGCGGAGCATGTCCGCGACTTCCTTGGCGAGCAGGAGTTCCTCAGATTGTTTGTTCATCGTCTGATCCATCTTAATTGCTCTGATGGAGTCAGCATGACTGCCGCTACACTTTGCTTCCACGACAATGTTGCTAGTTTTTGCCGCCACTTTTGTCAGCCGGGCGCAAATCAAATAGTGACACCTGGCGACGGCCTCTCATTTCTCGCTCCTGCATCAGAGCCCGAAAAGTTTCTGAGCCATCTAGTCTCTCTACTGCCCGCTCACAAGGTTTCCTGAACCCCACACGGATCTTCAATTCGCGGAGCATGTCGCTCACAGCCCTTGTGAATTGGCCTGTGGGGTTCCCGTTCTCACCTCGGGCTTTTCCGTCAGGCATGCACCCCCTGCCAAGCACGAAGATACACGCCATCTGGAAAGCGATTTCGTCTGCTGCCCAGCTTCGAGCTCTACCTCTGTCCTCAAAGGGGTCATCAATGTAGCGTTGGTATTCTTCGATGAGGTCAGCCAGACTACCAAGTACTTCTGGCAGGGTATCTCTACCTTCGTACCAGTCCTTGGATGACCTGGAACCAGCGCTCCAACCTTCAAGAGCAAACTCAGGTAGATTATTGATTGCCTTCTGAACAGCTTTGAGCCTCGTCAAAGCGTCTTTGACCGCTCCTTTCTCAAGACGAGCCATCTCTTTTTCGGAGGATACGGAAAACAGCGGGAATAGGCTGGAATGATAGAAAACTGCCTCTGCATATCCGATACGATCCAAAATCTTCTTCACTTCCATTTTCATGCGCGCACCATCTGCAAAACATCGCCTGCCGAACCGGCAGCGAAACGCCCCCACGCGTCCATGAGATCCCTGCGCCGCTCGAACAGATCGCTTCGCGCATAAGCCCGCTCAACTTTGTCCCCATAGGCGTGATGCAATGCTGCCTCAGCCACCGCGCGATCGACGCGCGCGCTTTCGGAACACCAATCCCGAAACGTCGACCTAAAGCCGTGGGTGGTTACCCCATCGCGCTCCATGCGCCCGAGCAGTCGGGAGAAGCTCACATCGGAAAGGCCCCGCGGCTCTCCCCGTTGGCTTTGCTGTGGCGATGGGAACACAAGCTCGCCGTTCAGCCCTCGAACGGCTTCCAGAACAGCCTGCGCTTCCGAGGAAAGCGGAACCCTGTGAGGAACCCTGCGCTTTGTCCTTTCTGCCGGAACTGTCCAGACACCATCGGGGGAAATCTCGCTCCACTTGGCACCGCGGGCTTCGCCAGATCGAACAACCGTCAGAATTGCAAATTCCAAGCATCGGGCAGAAACACCTTCTCTCCGGCGCAAGTCGCCCATGAAGCCTGGGAGATCCCGCCATGCCAAAGCCGCCATATGCTGCGGCCGTGCCTTCACCACGGGCAAAGCCGCCTCCAAGCCGTTCACAGGGTTTTCTCCGCTGTAGTGGCCTGCGCTCCTAGCCCAATCAAAAACCTTCGCCAAACGCTGCTTGAGCCGCTTAGCTGTATCGTTTTTGGAAACCCAGATCGGAGCAAGAACAGATAGAACGTCGCCAGCCTCGATCGTATCAATCTGCCTCTCCCCAAGCGCTGGAAGAACATCGTTCTCCAAACTCGCCAACCATTTCTGGGCGTGTTTCGGGTTTGACCAACTGGGCGCCAAATCCCGGTGAACCCGGCGCACCGCATCTTCAAGCGTCAGCCCGCGCTTCTTCCTTGTGCTGACAGGATCACCACCAGCCCGAGCAATCCGGCGCATCTCGTAAGCGCTGTCGCGGGCTTCTGCCAAACTCACCAAATCGGCTGAGCCCAGCCCAAGCTCGCGGCGCTTGCCATGAATGGCAATCCGCAAGATCCAAGACTTGGCACCGGTTGGTCCGATGCGAAGATAGAGCCCGGAACCATCCAGATACTTTCCCGGCTCCTGGAGCTTTTGAACCTGCTTAACTGTCAGCTTCGGCACCACGGCCTCCAATCTGTCCCACCTTTTGTCCCACCCTATTGCCCAAGAAAAGGTGGGACAATCTAAAATGACTTGAAACAGATTGAGGCAACAAGTATCTGTAAAAAAAGAGTAATTGAGGGAAGATGAAATTGGGACAGATACCAGTTCGGTAGCCTCCTCCGCTACCATCCCCCCTCAATATCGACGCAGGCCCTCACCGCCTTTGCGTGCTGGCGCACACGCGCTCTTCCAGCCCGCTTTGATCGCTGATGTTGGTGATGGCGCCTTCGAGCTCCTGAACGGGGCTGCGCCAGGTTTCATGAGCGTTGTCCAAAGGCGGCCAGCCGCCGGGTTGGTCGTTGGCGATATAAAAGAGGGCGCGCACACGGGAGCCATCGGGTAAAGCGCTCTTATAATGGCACCAGTGACGTTTGGGATCCTTGCTTCTATGATCTGGGCTTCGCATCCGACATGCGATGCAAAAGGGGCACTCAAAAAACGTGACATCTGTTGAAAGCAATCTCTTCCAAACGCCATTTTTGCCTTCATGCCCTCGCATGACATCGAAACCTTCGTAGTCGGCGTTGGGCTTGGCATCTTCCCAGCCGCTCAGCATTAGAGGTGCGTCCCCTTTGGGGAGGTAACTCTCGTAGATGATCAAATCGTGGATGGAGTAATCCTGCTCTTCCCCTGCAAAGGCCTCCAAGATGCCGGGAAGGGTCTAGGGCCAGCTAAATCCGGCGAAATGCAGGTTCGTCACGATCTGTGGGGGACCGTCGTAGGGCCAGTCGTCCGGCAGACGTGCTTCATCCAGATACTCGGGCTCCACAGGCCCTCTCTCTGCGTCGCGGGGGCGGTAGCCGAAATGCGCGGACTTCGAAACGAGAAACAGCGTCCCGTCCTTACAGACGGGCCTGATGTCTTGGGTGTCTGACAGCGCAGGCGTGACGGACAGGGCCGCCGACAGAATGGCGCTGGTGAGGAGGTGTCGTTTAGTCATGATCGGATCTCACTGAATTGCCGGGTGCGGGCTATTTGCACACCTGCTCTCCAAGTCCACTCTGATCGATGATGTTGGCGATGGCGCCTTCGAGCGCCTGAATGGGAGCGCGCCAGGTTTCATGAGCGTTGTTCAAGGGCGGCCAGCCGCCGGGGATACTGTTGTCGATTTTAAAAAGAACGCGCACTCGGGAGTTGTCCGGAAGCACCCCTCTGAAAAGGCAGTCCCTCCTATTTGGGTCACTGCTAAAGTTACTCGGATCCGGGCGGCACCAAATATCGAAAGGCTGATTGAAGAAGGTAATTTCAGTTGAAATGAGGCGTGTAGTTTTTCGTCCCTACCCTCATGCCCTCGCAGGGCATCGAATCCTTCATAGTCAACGCTGGGTTTGACATCCTCCCAGCCATCTAGCATGGGGGAGCCATCCTCAATAAGGGCAGGTCCCTCGCGGAAAATAAGGTCGTAAATGGAGTAGTCCTGCGCTTCCCCTGCAAAGGCCTCCAAGATGCCTGGAAGGCTCTTGGGCCAGCTAAATCCGGCGAAATGCAGGTTCGTCACGATCTGTGGGGGACCGTCGTAGGGCCAGTCGTCCGGCAGACGTGCTTCATCCAGATACTCGGGCTCCACAGGCCCTTTCTCTGCGTCGCGGGGGCGGTAGCCGAAATGCGCAGACTTCGAAACGAGAAACAGCGTCCCGTCCTTACAGACGGGCCTGATGTCTTGGGTGTCTGACAGCGCAGGCGTGACGGAGAGCATGGCCAGCAGGATCGCGCCAATGCGCAGGGGTCGTTTGCTCATACCTGATCCTCATCGCCTTACCCGCACTCAACTAAGGTGGCTATGCGCTCAGGGTCAACACTGGGAAGCAGGCATGGCTTCCCAGCGACGAAAGCAGGACTTCGGCAGGAGGCTCATAGGCTCTGATCCAACGCCTTTTTGACCCGCCTGCGCCAATGACGAGACCTACGACGGCGCGTTTTTTCGAACCGGGCAGCGATGCGCCGGAGGCGGATGCATACGGTCGTCAGGGGGCCGAAACGCCCGGGCAGGTCGGGCCCTATCTACCTTCTGGGCTGAGGGAGGTGACTCACAAAAGCACGAGCCGCGGACTCCCCCTGAAGGAGAGCTTAAGCCGCGGACGGGCCCTCCAGAAACGCCTCCAGCCGGACGCCCTTTTCGCCCGCCACCAGCCGTTGCGCCGTTGCCCGATCCTCCACGAGGCTCAGCCCGGTGGACAAGGCGTCGGCCAGCCCGGCCCCTTTCGCACTGACGGACACTTGCCGTCGCGCCACGGGCATGCCGCCAAAGGGGCGCAGGATATGGCCTTGCCGTCCGTCCGCGCCCAGAACCGTCCCGTAGGTGTGCGAGGTGGCGAGGGCGCGATCGCGCAGCACCACGCGTTCGGCGCTGTGGGCGATCGAGACGCCCCAGCCCTCCTGCCCGGAAGGCGCTCCACGGGCCGCGATCTCACCGGTGTCGACCAGAACATCCGCAAGCCCCTCGGCTTTCAGGCGCGCTGCCACCCTGTCCGCAACATACCCCTGGGCGATCCCGTTCAGCGTCAGGGCCTGCCCCGCGCCGAGCCGCACAGCGTCGCTATCGAAGGTCACGCGGTCAAAGCCAACCAGCGCCCGCGCGCGCTGCAGACGCGCGGGTGGCAGCGCCTGCCCCGCCGATCTTGCTTCAGCGAGCGCGGCCCAGAGCGGTTGTACCGTCGGATCGAAGCGCCCCTCGGTCACGCGGTGAACATGGCGGGCCAGAGACAGGCAATCGAGCAGTTCGAAGGAGGGCGCGGCGAGAACCCCGGCCCGGTTGAGCCGGCTCAGCTCCGACCCGGCGTCATAGAGGCTGAAGATCCGCTCCAGCCGCGTGATTTCAGCACGGGCCAGCGCCGTCAGCCGCGCGGCACCGGGGTGGTCCATCAGGATCTGCGCCCGCGCGCCAAGGGCGGTGCCCTGCCAGCGCAGGGTTTCGGCCGGCAAGCCCGTTGCGAGCCCCGAGGCGGCGGCGGCAAGGAGAAAGCGGCGACGCGACAGGTGCTGGCTCATGATTTCTCTCCGTCTGAGGTCAGTCGCCGCAGGCGCTCCGACATCTCGTTGTCTTTCTCGGTTGCGGCTGTGGAAGCGGGAGCGGTGCTCAGCACGTCCTGCGCCGAAATCGCCGCAAAGGGGTACACGGCCCCTCCGTGCTTACGGGCGAAAGCGTCCGCCGCGTCCGGGCTGGCAAAAGGCACGAATTCCGGTGCGCCCATGCCGCCCATGCGATCCGAACCGATGACGTAATGGGCCGAGCGCGCCGCGATCCAGGGGCCCGGCTGCGCCCAGTTCGCCTCCGACATATCCTGCACGTAGGCCACGGTGACGGCATAGTTCTGTTCGGGCATATGGAGGTAGGCCACGGCGTCGCGCACCTGGCTGAAGAAAAGCGGCGCCTGCAGCCCTTCGAGGTGGATCTGCCCCTTCGGCCCATCGTGTTCGATCAGCTCCATCTGACAATAATAGCCAGCGGCTTCCGCTGTGATGTCGACGGGCGCGGGCACGGCGGCCTGCTCTTCCTTGCAGGCGCTGAGCAACAGCAGCGTAGCCAGGCCCAAGAGGGAAAACCGCGTCATGGCTGGACCCTCCCGAAGCTGAGCCGGGCCAGAACCGCGGCCAGCACCGGCCAGAGCAGCAGGGATGCCAGCGGTTTCCAGGCTGCAATGCTGTTGGCCGCTCCGGCAAGGCCCGAGGCGGCGTCCACGGCCTCGGAGGCCGCAAGGTTGAAGATGCGGAAGGCATCCGCAGGGTTCAGGACCAGCGCCCAGGGGAAAACCTGCGTGGTGAAGCTGCCGCCGTCATCGGTGATGATCGCCGCCAGCAGCCCCAGATCGTAGAGCACGATCATCACCAGCCAAAGGCCGATGGCCAAGGCAGCTGCACCGGAGGCGCGCCGGGCCACGCAGGACATCGCATGCCCGAGCGACAGGAAAGCGGCTCCCAGCAGCGCGGATGTCCAGGTCAGGCGCCAAAGCGCGCTTAGGCCCGCGGTGGCCGCGCTCCCCCCCGACAGGAAGGCCATCGCAGCCGCCGCCGCGTATCCGGCAACAACAGCCAGCACCACGACAGCCAGCTGGGCCAGCAGCTTACCCAGCAGCAGCTCGGAGCGCGACAGCGGATAGGTCAGATGCAGCGGCAGCGTACCGCGCTCGGCTTCCCCCGCCACCGCATCGAAGGAAATCAGCAGCGCGATCAGCGGGACAAGGTAAACCGCAAGCGACACGAGGCTCGCCACGGTCACCGAGAGCGGATCGGCCGCAAGCCCGTTTCCCCCGGCCCCGGCGGCCGAGAGCACCAGTGAAAAGAGGATCATCATCGCCGCCCCCACCGCCACCCAACGGTTGCGCAGGGCGATGCGGAATTCGATTCCTGCCGTCGACAAGATACGGCCCAGCATCACGCGGCCTCCTCTTCGGATTGGCGGCTGATCCGCGCGTAGAGATCGTCCAATGTGGGCGGCGCAAGGTCGAAATCCTCGATCAGATCGCGCCGCGCCGCGATGCGTTCGAGCAGGGCGAGTTTCTCCTGCGGGGCGCAGCCCAGCAAGAGCCGCCCTGCCTCGGCCCGGGCCTCGGGGAAATGGGTGGCCACCGCCTGCGCCTGTCCGGGCCGCGGGGTGAGCGTGATCACCAGCGGCAGCGCCGCCTTCCTGCGCAGCTCTGCCAGGGTGCCCCCGGCCACCATGCGCCCCCGTGACAGCACCACGATCCGGTCCGTCCGGGCCTCCAGCTCCGAGAGCGCGTGGCTGGACAGCAGGATCGCCGTGCCCTGACCGGCCAACTCGTCGAGCAGCGTATAGAAATCGCGGCGGGAGATCGGATCCAGCCCCGAGGTCGGCTCGTCCAGCACCATCAGGCGCGGCGCGCCGATCAGCGCCTGTGCAAGGCCCACCCGCTGGCGCATCCCCTTGGAATAGCTGCCGATGCGCCGCTGCCCGGCTTCGGCCAGCCCCACTTTTTCAAGCAGCCCGTCGGCGGCCCGCACATCCTGCCCCCGCAGGCGCAGGTAGTGGCGCAGCATTTCGCGCCCCGTCAACGAGGGATGGAAGGCCGCGTTTTCGGGAAGATAGGCCGTAAGCGACCGCGCCACGGCGCTTCCCGGCGCGTGATCGGCAATGCGCACATGGCCCGCATCAGGCGTGAGCAAGCCCAGGATCAGCTTCATCATTGTCGATTTGCCCGCACCGTTGTGGCCCAGCAATGCGACCCGTTCGCCCGCGGAAATCTCCAGCGAGATCCCCTGAAGCGCCGTCTGGCGACCGAAGCGTTTTGTCAGCTCATTCAAGGTCAGGATCGTCATCGCGTTCTCCTTTGGTCCAGAGCGGAGGCGTCTGTGCCAGCGTTTCGATTTGGTCAGGCACCGCCCGCAGGGGCGCGCCCGTCAGCGGATGGCTGTCCACGACGCCACCAGTGCGCGCCGCCGGGAATTGCGCCTGACTCCAGCGCACCAATTGGACTGCCGGTGCCCCCATCAGCAGTTTGGCCGCCGGTTGCGACCAGAGAATGTGATCCATCAGATCATTGGGGCGGTAGGGGCTGTCGGCCCGTGCGTCGCCGTCAAGATCAAAGGCCGCGTGATCAGACCAATAGTTGCCCCGCCCTTCAAAGCTCCATTCCACGTCCCGCGTACCGACGTATTTCACCTGCGTTCGATTGCCCAGAAAGGCATTGCCGGTGATCGTGTTGCGCTCGGAACCGGCGGTGAAATGCACGCCGATCTCACAGCCCTGGAAGATGTTCTCAGCCAGAAGGTTGCGGTGGGAATTGTAAACGAAGGTGCATTTCTCGGTGCCGCCCGTCACGAAATTCCCGAAGATGTCGGATTTATTGGTGTAATTCAGCATGACGCCGTGATCGCGGTCGTTGACAGAAAGATTGCCGCTCACCACGATCCGGTCGGAATACATCAGCGCGAAGCCGAGGTGATTGCCGATCGAGACATTGTCGGCGATCACGCTGTCGTTTGTGTACATGTAGTGCACGGCAAAGCGCAGATCGCGGAACAGATTGCCCCGGTAGGTGTTGCGCTTGGAGGTGTTGGAGAAGATGCCGTCGCGGCCGTAGCGGATCTCGTTGTTCTCGACCGTCGCCCCCGGGGCATTCCAGACATATACACCGTTGCCCCTGTCGTTCATGCGCCGCAGCCGCAGCCCTTCGATCCGGTTGCCCTTCACCAGCGCATCCCGCGCGCCGTGGATATCCACGCCAACAAGATTGTCGCGCAGATCATTGTCGAGCACCCGCGCATTGCGGGCCTTCTTCGTGAGCTTGATGCCACTGTCGAGCGTTTCTGCCGACCGTCCGGAGTTCACCACCGTCAGGCCCCGCAGGATCACGTCGGGCGCATCTACGGTGATCACCGATCCCTGCCCCGCCGCGTCGACCACCGCGCCCTCTTCACCGGTGAGAGTCAGGGGAAGGGTTATGCTCACCGGGCCGGCATGCCGCCCCGGTGAAAGGATCAGGGTGTCGCCCCCGGTCGCCTGCGCCAAGGCCGCCGCCAGCGCGCCGGGGCGCGCCGGAACGGTGATCCGCTCGGCCCATGCGGGCAGCGCGAACAGGCAGAGCAGAAGGGCGACACGCAGCATCAGCCGTTCCTCGGCTCAACGAACATCCGGCCGCGCATTTCCATGTGGAGCGCGTGGCAGAACCACTGGCAATAGTACCAGTACACGCCGGGCTTGGCGGCCGTGAAGGTGACGGATGCCGTGGCCTGCGGCCCCACCTCCATCGCGACCCCGTGGTTGTTCAGGCAGAAGCCGTGGGTCAGGTCGTCGATTTCGTCGAGGTTGGTCACATAGACCGTAACCTCATCGCCCTCGGTCACGGTGAAGCTTTCGAGGCTGAACGAAGGCGCGACGCTGGACATGTAGACCCGCACCTTGTTGCCGTCGCGGATCACCGATTCCTGCCAGTCGTCCAGATCCACACCATCGGCTTCGGCCTGGGCGCGGGCGTCCGCCCACATCGGATCGTTGCGCTCCCACATGGAATTCGGGTTCAGAACCGAACGGTGCACGATGATGCTGTCGTGTGGCTCGGCGAAGGTCGGGCCATCGTGCATCAGCGTGAGGGTGGTTCCATCCAGCGCGAAGAGCTGTTCGTTCTCGGGTTTGAGGGGGCCGACGTTGATGAAGCGGTCTTTGGAGAACTTGTTCATCGAGATGTAGTATTTGCCGTCCGCCTCAAGGGTTTCGCCCATCGACGTGGAGTTGTGGCCCGGCTGGTAGTGCACATCTTCCTTGGTGATGATCGGATCCACGTCCTCACCACTATAGGCGCGCACGGCTTTCTCGATGTTCCACATCACCACCTGGCTGTCGAGGAAGAGCGTCGTCAGCGCGTTGCCCTTGCCGTCAAAGCAGGTGTGAAGCGGCCCGAGGCCCAGTTCCGGTTCGGCCACCACGGCGGAGCGCGGATCGGCGTCTTCCTCGAAGAGCGCGTCAAGCTTGCGCACGTCGATCACCGAGACGGTGGGCGACAGCTTCCCGGCCACGCAGAGGTGAATCCGGTCGGGGGCCATGTTGATGCCGTGCGGACTGTTCGGGATCGGGATGTAGCGGGTGTATTTCTTGTTCTGCCCCTTGCGGCCATCGATCACCGGTACGCCGTTAAGCACCTGCACATCACCGGCAGCCACGCCTTTTTCGATCTCTTTCAGGTTGAAGACGACAATGTGATCCACCTCGGATTCCGTCATCTCGGCCAGGTTCATGCCCATTTCCGAGTTGTAAGAGGTGGAAAAGGCATATTTGCCGTCATAGTCGCAATCGGTGTTGTCGAGGTTGCCCGACACCATCACCTGCCAGGCCACCGTCATCTCATCGGCGTTCACGGCGGTGTAGAAATTCACGTATTTGTCCGGCTCGTCGAGAATCTTGCCGTCGTTCACCATCGGCACCTCGTCTTCGCCGTTGCAGAAGACGTAATCGGTGCGCGGCCATTTCTGGGGGCGCAGGCCGTGGATGGCCTTGGCGTTGGGGATGTCGATGATCTTGTCGCATTTCATCACGTCGCAGCGCACACGGGCGACGCGTGTGTTGGCCTTGTCGTTCATGAACAGGTAGCGGCCATCGTATTTGCCCTCGGTAAAGGACATGTGCACGTGGTGAAGATCGCCGTTGTCGTGGACCTTCTTGCCCTGCGCGGCCAGATAGGCCTTGGTTTCGGGCAGCATGCCGTCGGTGAGCACCTTCAGGCTTTCGTTGGTCTGGCCCCAGCCGGTGGCCGAGCAACGGTTGAACACCGGCACGCGCATCAGTTCGCGCATCGAGGGGATGCCGAGAATGCGCATTTCGCCGGTCTGGCCGGACGACCAGAAGCCGTAGTATTCATCCAGTTCCCCCGGCGCGGGCGAGGCATGCCCTCCCTGCGCGGCGGCCGAACTGGCCGTGGCGGCGGCGATGGCAGCCGTGCCCCCCATGAGGCCAAGGCGTCCGCCGGTGCCCCCCAGCAATGCAGCGCCTGTTGCCGTGGCGCCCATGAAGCCACGACGGCTCAGGCCATTGTGTCCCTTGTTAGACATGGTTTGTCTCCTTCTGTCTGTTTGGGTGATTTTCGAGCCCCGCACGCGGCGCAGTGCCGGATGGGAGATCGGGCTGTGTCACCGCCGCGCGCCGCTTGAGTTGGCGGATCACGACGGGGCATTTCGTTTTGGATTGATAGAGCACCTGGCAATGCATGCAGTTCAGGCATTCATTGGGGTTGATCTCTCCGGTCGGGTGGATCGCCTGGACCATGCATTCATTGGCGCAGGTCTGGCACGGGCTGCCGCATTCCTTGTAGCGCTTGAGCCAGTCAAACATGCGCAACCGGGCTGGGATCGCCAGCGCCGCACCCAGCGGGCAGAGATAGCGGCAATAGAACCGTTCCACGAAGAGCCCGGCAATCAGCAGCGCGGCGGCATAGGCCACGAAGGGCCAGGCCCGCATGAATTTCAGAACGATCGCGGTTTTGAACGGCTCGATCTCGGCCAGGTGTTCGGCCTGTTCGATCGAGGCCAGCGAGATGCCGAACAGCCCGAGGAAGATCATGTATTTCACCGCCCAGAGGCGCTCGTGCAGGCCCCAGGGCAGCTTGACCTGCGGCACGCCAAGGCGTCTTGCGATATGGTTGGTCAGCTCCTGCAGCGCGCCGAAGGGGCAAAGCCAGCCGCAATAGGCCCCCCGCCCCCAAAACAGCAGCGCCGCGGCGACAGAGAACCACAGGATGAAGGTCAGCGGATCCAGCAGGAACGCCTGCCAGCTGAAATCGCTGGTCAGCGCGCCAAACAGGGCCATGAGGTTGACGACGGAAAGCTGTGCGTTTGCATACCAGCCGAGGAACACCAGCGTCAGGGTCAGGAAGCCATAGCGGAAGATCTGCACCCGGCGCGCCGAACGCGTCAGCTGCATCTGGAAGAAAAACGCAAGCGTCAGCACCGCGACCATGGCCGAGAGAACGGCGATTTCGAGGGTCTTGTCCTCCCAGATCCGGCGCCACAGCGCGCTCTGGGCAGCGGTCTCGGTTTCCGCTTCCGGGCCGGTCGGCGCCGCGGGCTGCTCCGGTGCGACAAGCGCGAGGAAGGCCGGGGGCAACTGATAGCCCAGGTCGAATGTGGTGAAGACCTTCTCGATCGCCGCGACCTCACGGTGCACCAGCAGTTGCAAACGGAAGGGTTTGGTGGGGTCAAAACCGCTCTCGGCGGGGATCTTGAAAAGATCGCGCTCGGTGAATTCCGGCGCATCCTCCAGCGCGATGGGGCCCATGCGCCGATGCCCCCGATCCCGGAAGCGCACAGAGATATCCTCCTGGATCAGCACGATCCGGTCGAAGATGCCCCCACGCACATAGCCCGACCCTTTGAAGGAATAGAGCCCGCGGCCAACGACGGCGATGGCGTGTTCGCCCTCGTGGAGCCAGGCTTTCAGGTTGGCGTTCTCGGCCGCACCAAGCACCGCCTCACCGATTGCCGGCACCGACACAAGCGCCACCTGCATGTCGATGAAGGTTGTTTCGGGGGCCTCCGTCAGGGGGCGTTCGGCCGCGCGGGGGTCATCGAGCATCTCGAAGGCGGCATTGACCTGCCCGACATCCAGCGACAGGCGGCGCACGGAGCCGTCGCCCTCCATCTGCATCCAGCTCTCAGGCTGGGGCGCATCCGCGCGCAGCTCGTATTTCGGGCCTTTGTCCACCTCTGCCTGAAGCCCGCCAAGTCCCAGCGCACGCGCCACTTTCAGGCCCGAGCGGATGATGCTGTCGTCGATCACCATCACCGTCACGGTCGCGCCGCTGATGATGTCCAGATCATGGGCCGAGCCCCCGGACGCGGCCTCCTCCACAAGGGAAACCCCGCGATAGGCCTCCATCATCTCGCGGATCTCGCTTTCCGGGATGCCGATCAGAACGATCGGCTCGGAGTGTTTGACGAGATCGACGCCAAGGATCGTGGCCGCGTCATCCACCGCGACAAGCGTGTGGATCGGCTTCCCGGAATAGCCGGTTGTGCCTACGAAATCGGAGGTCAGAAACACATGTCCGACAGGCTGTCCGGCCGCAAGGATCGGCGCAACGGCGATATCCTCCCGGATGGCCCCGAAGCTGTCTGCCCCTTCGACCAGCGCACTCGGGTCGGCTTTTGGCAGGAACTGAGCAAGAATCGCCTGGTTCTGCTGCGCGGATGCCATGGTGGGAAACATGCAGAAAGCTGCAATCCACGCGACGGCAATCAGAGATGCGAGACGCTGGAACATGGGTCAGACACCAATCACGGAGGGAGGGCCGCGCGCGTGGTGCACGTCGGCCTGCGTTGAACGGAAGGAACGGGCGGCGGGCTGCCGGGCGTGCAGAACGCCGAAATGGTGCTGCGACGGCATTTCCAAGGCGGGCAGCAGGAATTGAGCGGTTGTCGTGCAATCGCTGCAATGCACGCAGGTGGCGGCGTGGTATACAGGCGCGCCGTCGCTGTCCAGCGTGACAACCTTCGTGCCATTGGCACCGCAGATCACAACGGAGACCTGTCCGACCCCGGAAACTGCATGAGCCGTGCGCAGATAGCTGCCGGTGGCTGCCGCCACCATCAGGCCGACGACAAGCAAAGGCAGTAAAGAAGAGATCAACAGACGGCGCATGCCGCATCGCTAGCAGCGCGGAAATCGCCAAACGTTGTTCTGGAACAAACACGAATGACGTCCTTGGGCTTCATCCGTCCGTCGCCTGCGGCGCCAGCCTGCCCCCAACCCTGTGGTGCGGCTTGTGAAACGCGCGTCCTGCGCCTAAGCAGGGGCGTTGCCCTTTAGCGTGAGCCCCTGATGCAGAACCTGCGTGGAATCCTATTGATGATCGCGGCCATGGCGGGCTTTGCGCTGGCCGATATGTTCATCAAGCTGGCCACGGCCACGCTGCCCACAGGGCAGATCCTAATGGTGATGGGCGCAGGCGGGGGCGCGCTGTTTGCCTTGCTCTGCCTCTATCGCCGTATCCCGCTGATCTCGAAGGTATTCTTCCACCCGATGATCCTCACGCGCAATATTTCCGAGGCCATCGGCGGGGCGAGTTTCGTGACCGCATTCGCGCTCACCGATCTGTCCACAACCTCGGCCATCATGCAGGCAAGCCCGCTGATCATCACCATGGGCGCGGCGCTCTTCCTGCACGAACCCGTGGGCCCGCGCCGCTGGTTCGCCATCGGCCTTGGCTTTCTGGGCATGCTCATCGTGATCCGCCCCGGGCTTTCGGGCTTTGAGGCGGCCTCGCTCTTTGCCGTGGTGGGAGTCATCGCGCTTTCGGTGCGCGATCTGGCCACTCGCGCCACGCCGGCCCAGATCCCCACCCCGCTCATGGCGCTCTATGCCTTCCTCTTGCTCGTACCCACCGGCGCGTTGATCCTGCTGTTTGACGGCACCCCCGCCCTGCCCGACATGACAACCAGCGCCCAACTGGCCGCCATGGTGCTCTTTGGCTTCCTTGGGTACTTCGCCGTCACCGCCTCGATCCGCTCCGGCGAATTGGGCGTGATCGCGCCCTTCCGCTACAGCCGCATCCTCTTCGCGATGATCCTCGGCATCCTTGTGTTCGGCGAGCGCCCGGATGCGGCCACATGGGCCGGCACGGCACTGATCGTGGGCTCAGGGCTCTACGCCTTCCTGCGCGAAGCCCGTCTGGCGCGCAAACAGGCCATGCGCTGAACAGAACCGAAACGAACCTGCCCCTGCGTCACATTATTTTCGCATGTTAGCGGTAACTCTCGCATGAAACGCGTGTTAGCGATAACAGGCCGCATTTACAAATGCGCCCGCCCTGCTATGAACGCGGCGAATTCGATCCAATTCAGGGATAAGCGCATGAGCACCATCATCGACATCATCGGCCGTGAAATTCTGGACAGCCGGGGCAACCCCACCGTTGAGGTGGACGTGATCCTGGAAGACGGCACCATGGGCCGCGCGGCGGTGCCCTCCGGCGCTTCCACCGGGGCCTATGAGGCCGTTGAAAAGCGCGATGGCGACAAATCCCGCTACCTCGGCAAGGGCGTGCTGGAGGCCGTGGCCGCCGTGAACGGCGAGATCGCCGAAGCTCTCGTGGGCTTTGACGCCACCGAACAGGAAGCCATCGATGCCGCGATGATCGAGCTGGACGGCACCGAGAACAAGGGCCGCTTGGGTGCAAACGCCATCCTTGGCGTGTCCCTCGCCGTGGCCAAAGCCGCCGCCGATTACACCGCCCAGCCGCTTTACCGCTACGTGGGCGGCACCTCGGCGCGCACCCTGCCCGTGCCGATGATGAACATCATCAACGGCGGCGAGCATGCCGACAACCCGATCGACATTCAGGAATTCATGATCATGCCGGTCTCGGCAGCGAATGTGAAAGAAGCCATCCGCATGGGCGCGGAAGTCTTCCACACCCTGAAGAAAGAGCTCTCCGCCGCTGGCCACAACACCGGCATCGGCGATGAGGGCGGCTTCGCGCCGAACCTCGCCTCCACCCGCGACGCGCTGGATTTCGTGATGAAAGCCATCGAGAAGGCCGGCTACAAACCGGGCGAGGACATCTACCTCGCACTGGATTGCGCCGCCACGGAATACTTCAAGGACGGCAAATACGAGCTGAACGGCGAAGGCAAATCCCTGACCTCGGCTGAGAACGTCGCCTATCTTGAAGCGCTGGTGAACGACTACCCGATCATCTCCATCGAAGACGGCTGCTCGGAAGACGACTGGGACGGCTGGAAGATGCTGACGGACGCTCTGGGCGACCGTATCCAGCTGGTGGGCGACGATCTTTTCGTCACCAACCCGGCGCGCCTTGCCATGGGCATCGAGAAGGGCTGTGCCAACTCCATGCTGGTGAAGGTGAACCAGATCGGCTCGCTGTCCGAGACGCTGAAGGCCGTCGATATGGCCCACCGCGCCCGTATGACCAACGTGATGAGCCACCGCTCCGGCGAAACCGAAGACGCAACCATCGCCGATCTCGCCGTGGCCACGAACTGCGGCCAGATCAAAACCGGCTCGCTGTCGCGCTCCGACCGGCTTGCGAAGTATAACCAGCTGATCCGCATCGAGGAAATGCTGGGCGAAACCGCCGTCTACGCCGGGCGTTCGATCCTGAAGAAATAAGGCCTCGACAGGCCCAAGCGAAAAGCCCCGCCAACCGGCGGGGCTTTTTGTTTGATGACCCTCTAAGCGGCGAGGATATGGCCCTCAAAGGCCTTGAGCGTAAGCCGCGCCGTCTCGCCGTAGCCTTCGCCTCCGGCCTCCAACTCGGGAAACAGCGCCACGATCTCGGCGCGCGTTTCTTCGGAAAGCTGGTCGAAGATGAAATCGCCCGGATGGAAGCTTTCCGTCGCGCTCCCTTCGGCAAAGAGGATCTCGTGCCGGTCGAAAAGGATATGGTAGTAGCGCACGCGGGGGCGCGGCACCCGCTCCACCATGCCCTCATGCAACAGGCTCTTAGCGCTCGCCAGAACCTCTTCCAGCCCGAAGAGCAATTCACACCGCCACCCGGTGAGCAGGAAGCGATGCTGCGGCGACACCTCGATGGCTCGTCGGTTGTCCAGCACCCCGGCCGCGATACGGATCGGGGCCATCTCCTCAAGCCCCGAGACCTCGGAACAGCCAATCCATCGGATCGGCTGCGCGCCGTGGTCTAGCGTCTCCACGAGATCCCCGGCTTGCAGCTGTTCAATGGGCTTTTCACCACTGGGTGTCGCGATGCAGGTGCCCTCGACGAAACAGGGGAAGTTCTGCGTGCCGACCGTGGGGGTGTTGATGACCCAGTTGCCGTTTTCATCCGGCACCAGGGAATCGGTGGAGTTGTTGCTGAGCGGGGTGCCGATGCTGCCCTGCGAGGTCCCATCCAGGCTGCCGCCGCGCACCGGAATGGGGCTTGTCGGCCCCCAGAAGACGGAGTCTATCGCCGTACCGCCATCCACGAGCGCGATGCCGGCGCGCGGCCCGTCCTCCATCGGGACGGAAATCACGTAGTAATCGTAGGTGCCATCTGAGGTGAAACTGCCGCCGGACACGGCGTAGGTGGCGTCCAGCGTGCTGCGCGGGCCGGTCTTGCCATAGACTTCAAGGTACAGATCACTGACATCCGTGCCTGCCTCGACACGGATCTCGATAAACTCACCGGCTCCCCCATCATAGGAAAGCTCGTTTATGCGCGCGGGCATGTGCTGCCTCCTGCTCTGTGCCTGCCAGACCCCCATCCGGCAAACGTTGGGCAGCACCAAGTTTGGTTTCGCTTACAAGTGTAAACCATTAGACTCGCCGATACACGCTGCTTTTTGACAATCAAAATTGTCGATATGCATATCGCTATCTATCCAAGAGGTTGCAAGGTGAACGCAGAGGAAATCATCGCCCATCTCGGGCTCTCTCCCCACCCGGAGGGCGGGCACTACCGTCAGACGTGGATCGCCGAGGCCGAAGGCAGCGCGCGCCCGGCGGGCACCTGCATCTATTTCCTGCTAAAGGCCGGGGAACGATCCCACTGGCACCGGGTGGATGCGGCCGAGATCTGGCACTATTACGCCGGCGCACCGCTGGTGCTCTCGATCAGCGCAACGGACACGGGCCCGGCGCAGGCGCACAGGCTCGGCCCCGATCTGCTGGGCGGGGAGCGCCCCCAGATCCTCGTGCCCGAAGGCCACTGGCAGGCCGCACGAAGCACCGGCGACTGGACGCTTGTGGGCTGCACCGTCTCGCCCGCATTCCGCTTCGAGGGCTTTGAACTGGCCGCCCCCGGCTTCAGCATACCGGAACGTGCCAATGCCCCTGATTGACCTAACCCATCCGCTGTCCGCGCAAACGCCGCTCTATCAGGAGGACGGCTACAGCGATCCGCCGATCGAAATCGCGCCGTGGTGCAGCGTCAAAGCGCAAGGTTTTGCCGTGAACGCCCTGCGGCTGGGCACGCAATCCGGCACCCATATCGATGCGCCTGCCCATTTTCATGCCGAAGGCGCGACATTGGAGGCCCTGCCTACGGACAACCTGCTCGGCCCCTACAGCCTGATCGACCTGCGCAGGGGCCAGCCCCTGCCTGCCTTGCCTGCTGCCTCGAAAGCCATCCTGCTACTGGATGCCCGCGGCGGGGCGCGCATCTCGGACGCCATGATGGACGCGCTTTTGCGCCTGCCCGCTCCGCTCTGGGTGATGGCCGGTGAGATCAGCATCGCCGGGGCAGCGCCTTTGCGGTTTCATGAGCGCCTCGCCGAAGCGGGCCGCTATCTGGTCGAGGATCTCGCCGATGCGCCCATGACGGATTTCCCCCAAACCGGCGAGATCATCGCCCTGCCACTCGCGTTGCAAGGCACCACGGGCAGCCCGTGCCGGGTGTTGCTCAGGTATTGAAACCGTGGTGCGGCTCGTCGCCTACTCTGGCGCGCTGATCTGCCCGCCGCCGATGGCCATGCTCACACCCGTGGTGTTGGGGCAAGAGGTTGGCAGGCCCCGCGCCACGCGCACGGCGAGGAAGGCGAAGGCCTGCGCTTCCAGCATGTCGCCATCAAAACCTGCGTCCTCTACCGGGCGCACCGGCACATCCAGCAGCACGGAAAGCATCGCCATCAGGGTCGGGTTCTTGCGCCCGCCCCCGGTGACAAGCACACCGATAGGCTGGCTCGGCAAATGCTCCATCGCACGCGCCACGGAGGCCGCGCAGATCGCGGTGAGCGTGGCCGCCGCATCGGCATCGTCCAGATGCTGCACGCGCTCCAGCACATCCGGGAAATCGTTTCGATCCAGCGATTTGGGCGGCATCCGGTAAAAATAGGCCGCCTCAAGGAAATCGGCGACGAGTTCCTCGTCCACTTCGCCCTGCGAGGCCAGCGCGCCGTCCTCGTCCAAGGTCTCGCCCCGGCGCTGGAACATCAGATCGTTGATCGGCGCATTGGCGGGACCGGTGTCAAAGGCCAGCAAAGCGCCCTCTTCCTCGGGGCTGGCGAAATCGGGATCGACCCATGTAAGGTTCCCCACCCCGCCCAGATTGAGGAAGACAACCGGCCCCTCGGCCTCCATGAACTTCGCGCAGGCGAAATGGTAAAACGGCGCAAGCGGTGCGCCCTCGCCGCCCATTTCCACGTCCGATGTACGGAAATCCCAGACAACCGGGCGCTGCAGCACTTCCGCCAGAACCCGGCCATCACCGGCCTGATGGGTGCCATAGCCGCGCGGATCATGGGCCAGCGTCTGGCCGTGAAAGCCGATCAGATCGCAATCCTCGAACTCCGACAGCAGCGCGGCATGGGCGGTTTCCACCACCTCCGCCGCGGCCTCCACCTCGGGATAGCCGGGCCAGAGCCCGAGCGCCTGCGCGATCACCGCGCGTTCCTCGTCGGTATAGGGGCGGTAGCGGCTCTCGCCGAACTCCAGAATGCGTTTGCCATCGGTTTTCAGCAGCGCCGCATCCACCCCGTCCAGCGAGGTGCCCGACATGCAGCCCAAGGCCCAGACATCCCCCTTTTTCAACATCCGCTTCCCCTTTAAGTCGCGGCCCGATATACCGCGCCCTGTTAAGGATGAACATGGACAAAAAACCGATGACCTACCACCCGAAATCAGACTTCATGCGCGTGATGATCGAGCGCGGCTTCCTGGCCGACTGCACCGATTATCAGGGGCTGGACGAGGCCCTGATCCAAGGTGTGGTCCCGGCCTATATCGGCTTTGATGCCACGGCGAAATCGCTGCACGTGGGCTCGCTGATCCAGATCATGATGCTGCGCTGGCTGCAGAAAACCGGCCACAAGCCGATCACCCTGATGGGCGGCGGCACCACGAAGGTGGGCGATCCCTCCTTCCGCGCCGATGAGCGCCCCCTGCTCACCAATGCCCAGATCGACGCCAACATCGAGGGCATCAAGCAGGTCTTCGCCAAATACGTCTCCTACGACGACACCCCCACCGGCGCGCTGATGCTGAACAACGCCGAGTGGCTCGACGGGCTGAACTACCTCGATTTCCTGCGCGACATCGGCCGCCACTTCTCGGTGAACCGGATGCTGTCGTTTGAAAGCGTGAAGTCGCGGCTGGACCGGGAGCAATCGCTCTCCTTCCTCGAATTCAACTACATGATCCTGCAGGCCTATGACTTCCTCGAGTTGAACCGCCGCTACGGCTGCCTGCTGCAGATGGGCGGGTCTGATCAATGGGGCAACATCGTCAACGGGATCGACCTCACCCGTCGTGTGCTGGATCACGAGATCTACGGGCTGACCTCGCCGCTGCTCACCACTTCGGATGGCAAGAAAATGGGCAAGACGGCCGATGGCGCGGTCTGGCTCAACGCCGAGATGCGTTCGCCTTACGAGTTCTGGCAATTCTGGCGCAACACCACCGATGCCGATGTGGGCCGCTTCCTGAAGCTCTACACCGAGATCGACGTGGCCGAATGTGATCGCCTGGGCGCGCTGGCGGGCAGCGAGATCAACGAAGCCAAGATCGTGCTGGCCAATGCCGTCACCACGCTCTGCCACGGGGCGGAAGCCGCCGCCGCCGCCGAAGCCACCGCGCGTGAAGTCTTCGAGAAAGGCGGCGTCGGGGACGATCTGCCCACGCTCACGCTTTCGGAGGGCGATGTGGCCGATGGCATCTCCATCGTGCAGCTCCTTGTGCAATCGGGGCTTGCGGGCTCCGGCAAGGAGGCCAAGCGCCTGATCGCCGACAATGGCGCCAAGATGAACGACGCCCCGCTGACCAGCGCAAGCCTCGTGCTGCAGGCGGCGGATCTGGCCGAGCCGATCAAACTCTCGGCGGGCAAGAAGCGCCACGCGCTCGTCACACTGGGCTAAGCAAGAAAGGGCCGGCGATGGAAGAACTCGAAAAAGCCGCCGCCGGCCTTCTCTATGACGCGAACTATGATCCCGACGCGCTGGCCAAACGCCACGCCGCGCGGGTTTTGGTGCATGAGATCAACCACATACACCCCGATCTTGAAGCGGATCGCAAGGCGCTCTTTCGCAAGCTTCTGGCGCGCACCGGCGAAAGCTTCTTCTTCGAAGGCCCGGTGCATATCGACTACGGTTTCAACCTCTCGATCGGCGAAAACTTCTACGCCAACGCCAATTTCACGGTGCTCGACGGCGCGAAAGTCACCATCGGCGACAATTGCTTCATCGCGCCCAACGTCGGCCTCTACACGGCGGGCCATCCGCTGGACGCAGCACGCCGCAACGCCGGGCTGGAATACGCCCACCCGATCACCATTGGCGACAATGTCTGGATCGGTGCTGGTGTTTCGATCCTGCCCGGCACCACCATCGGCGACGGCACCGTAATCGCGGCGGGCAGCGTGGTGCGCGGCGCTTTTCCCGGCGGAGTGATCCTCGCCGGCGCCCCGGCCCGCGTGATCCGCGAGATCACCGAAGCCGACTCCAGCGCCTACACCTAACCCCTTCCTCTCGCCTCAAATACCTTCGGGGGGGACCGGGGGGGCAGACAGCCCCCCCGGCTTCCTCACCTGCGGGGGCAGACAGCCCCCGCAGATGCCTTCATCCGCGTAAAACTCTACTCCAGCATCCAGCGCCCGTCGGGCCAGAAGGCATGGAAGGCGAAGGCGAACATCACGTCGTGTGGCACGTCCTTGCCGGAGGCATCCTTTACCCGGATCGAGCCCACATCCCGCCCCTTGTCGATGCGGCCTGTATCCAGCGCCGAGGCCTGCCCTGCCTGCCAGCTGATCGTTACCCCGGCCTCGCTGACCTGCCCCGCCTTGCTGACGCGCGTCAGCGGCCAGGCGCGGCTTCCCACACGCACCACACGGGCCAGCGGTTCGATCCCGTGGGGCGGCATCTCGCCGTTGTACAGGAAGGGTCGCGCGGAGCTGTCGTAGCCGCGGTAGGGATTGGAGCCGTAGGAGCGGTTCCAGTTCGGCTCGTTCATCACGAGCCCATCGGGGTTGCGCGCCTTGAACTGGGCAAAGCCCTCCATCCAGGCCGGCACTTGCGTCAGCTCCACGCCAGTATATTGCCCCACGATCCCGGTGCCGATGGCCTGCTGCCACCAGCTTTCGGTCTCGCGGTCATACATCACCATATCCGAATTGCGCAGCTTGCCCGAAACGCCAAAGCTCAAAAGCCGCCCGTTCACCCGGCGGTCAAAGACGATGCCGGAGTTGCACAGCGGGCAGAAGGTCACCGCCACGGGCACACCGCCGATCTGGTCGTTCACGATCTCATGCCATGTGAGATAGCGGATCGGATAGGCGCGCGGGGCCTGTCCGGCGATCTCTACTGTGATCACCGGCTCGCGGTCCCCGATCCGGCGTTCCGAGGCCACCCGCACGAAGCTCGGGTCCGACAGCGCCGGGATGCCATCCTTGGGCGGTCCGCCCGAGATGATCTCGCCCCA
Organism: Pseudoruegeria sp. SHC-113; assembly: GCF_025376885.1. Taxonomy (NCBI): domain Bacteria; kingdom Pseudomonadati; phylum Pseudomonadota; class Alphaproteobacteria; order Rhodobacterales; family Roseobacteraceae; genus Pseudoruegeria; species Pseudoruegeria sp. SHC-113. The sequence continues at coordinate 1,563,997 of NZ_JAHUBR010000001.1, read as the reverse complement.
GTTGCCGATCGATGTCTTGCTGAAATCGGTTTCCGGCCATTCGGTCTGCCAGAACTCCGGGCTGGCAGCCGCCGGGCCAAGCGCGAGCCCCGCGATCATGGCGGCAGTGGCAAGAGCGGATTTCAAACGCATGGGGGCCTCCCTGTTCTGACAAGCCCAAGCCTGACAGAGGGAAGCCCCCACGCCTACCCCCGCTCACGCAGGGTTTATGGTCTGCGATCAGCGCACTTCGACGCTGACGATCCGGTCCGGCTGGCCAACAACGGAGCCATTGGGCCCGGTACCGCGCTTGATGGCGTCCACCACGTCCATGCCCGAGGTCACGCGGCCCACAACCGTATATTGCCCGTTCAGGAAGTGGCCTTCCTTGAACATGATGAAGAACTGGCTGTTGGCCGAGTTCGGGCTTTGGGAGCGGGCCATGCCCACCACGCCACGGTCAAAGGGCACGTCGGAGAACTCGGCCTTGAGGGGCCCCAGGGAAGAGCCGCCGGTGCCCGCAAGGCGCATGTTGCTGCCGATCTTGCCATGGGTCACATCGCCCGTCTGGGCCATGAAACCGTCGATCACCCGGTGGAACACCACGTCGTTGTACTGCCCGTCGGCGGCCAGCGTCGCGATGCGCTTGGCGTGTTCGGGGGCGATGTCTTCCAGCAGGTCGATCACGATGGTGCCATTGGCCTCCCCGGCCACCGTGATCGCAATCTCGGTGGAGAGGGCAGCCGTGGGCAGCAGAGCCGCAAGGCCCAGAGCGGCGGCGAGCTTACGCATCGGCGGCGACTTTCATGCTGATCATGCGGTCCGGGTTCGCGGGCGGCTCGCCGCGCACGATGGCGTCCACATGCTCCATCCCGTCGATCACGCGGCCATAGACCGTGTATTGGCGGTTCAGGAAGTGGTTGTCGGAGAAATTGATGAAGAACTGGCTGTTGGCGGAGTTCGGGTTCTGCGAACGGGCTGCGCCCAGCGTGCCGCGATCATGCGGGATGCCGGAGAATTCCGCCGGAAGATCCGGCAGGTCGGAGCCGCCGGTGCCGGCCATGCGGATGTTGAAGTTGTTTTCCATGTTGCCGTTGGCCACATCGCCCGTCTGGGCCATGAAGCCGTCGATCACGCGGTGGAAGGCGACGTTGTCATAGGCGCCGGCGCGGGCCAGTTCCTTGATCCGCTCGCAATGTTTGGGCGCGATGTCGGGCAGCAGCTCGATGGCCACGGTGCCCCCCTTCAGCTCGATGAGGATGGTGTTTTCGGGATCCTTGATGTCGGCCATCTGATGCTCCTGTGGTCTGCATAATCCGCAAGGGTTGGGGCCTTAGTTAAGCCTTGGGGGGCGAAAGGAAAAGGGGGAAACCATTTGCACAGTTGACCTGCGCGCCCGCATCATGTGTTTACGCCCCATAGTCTTGCCCCTTGCCGCAAAGGAAGCCGCCCCATGGCCTGGAAAACCCTCGACGATCTGGATCTCGCCGGAAAAACTGTGCTGACGCGCGTCGATATCAACGTGCCGATGGACAACGGCGTTGTGACGGATGACACCCGCATCCAGCGCATCGTGCCCACCATTGCCGACATCCGCGCCAAAGGCGGCAAGCCCGTGCTGCTGGCCCATTTCGGCCGACCGAAGGGGCAGTTCGTGCCCGAAATGTCGCTTTCGCCGCTGGTGCCCGCTTTGGAAGCCGCTTTCGGTGCCCCCGTCACCTTCGTGGAGCGCCCCAGCCGTGAGGCGCTGGACGCCCTGCCCGCTGATGCCATCTTGCTGGTGGAAAACACCCGCTTCACCCCGATGGAAGAGGCCAACGACCCGATGATGGCGCAGTTCCTTGCGAGCCTTGGCGATGTCTATTGCAACGACGCCTTCTCCGCTGCCCACCGCGCCCATGCCTCCACCGAGGGCGTGGCCCATCACCTGCCCTCCTGCGCGGGCCGTTTGATGGCGGCCGAGCTTTCGGCACTGGAGGCAGCGCTGTCCAACCCGGTGCGCCCGGTTGTGGCGGTTGTGGGCGGCGCGAAAGTCTCCACCAAGCTCGATCTGCTGGGCAATCTGGTGACGAAGGTCGATCACCTCGTGATCGGCGGCGGCATGGCCAACACCTTCCTCGCCGCGCAAGGCATCGACGTGGGCAAGAGCCTGGCTGAGCATGAGATGGCCGACACCGCGCGCGAGATCCTTGGCAAGGCAGAAGCCGCTGGCTGCGAGATCATCCTACCGGTGGATGTGGTTGTGGCGCGCGAGTTCGCCGCCAATGCCGCTAATGAAACCGTGCCCGCCGACGCCTGCCCGGCGGATGCGATGATTCTGGATGCAGGGCCGCAGACGGTGGCCAAGATCGCCGCCACGCTGGAAGGGGCCAAAACCCTGATCTGGAACGGCCCCCTTGGTGCCTTTGAGATCGAGCCTTTTGATGCTGCCACCAATGCCGCCGCCGCGCAGGCCGCCGCGCTGTCGAAAGCCGGCGCGCTCGTTTCCGTGGCAGGTGGCGGCGATACCGTGGCCGCGCTCAACAAGGCCGGGGCGGCGGAGGATTTCACCTATATCTCCACCGCGGGCGGGGCCTTCCTTGAGTGGATGGAAGGCAAGGTCCTGCCCGGCGTCGCGGCGCTGGAAGGCTGATCGGGAAACGGGCGTTTTTGGCCTGAAATCCTAAATTTTTGTAACGAAATAAAACTGTTGGCGCTACCATGACGCATGTTAGCGCCAACAGCATTGCAAGTGCAGCATACGCCTTCTAGAGGCTGGGGTACGAGATTGGCCCAGACTATTTTTGAAAGAGGACGTATCCCATGAAGGCGACCCGCACGGTCAGCAAGATCCTGGCAAATTACGAGGGCGAGACCCCCGGCGTGAAGGCCAAGCTGTGTTCCATCCTGATGAACGGCAAGCTTGGCGGCACCGGCAAGATGATCATCCTTCCGGTGGATCAGGGCTTCGAGCACGGTCCTGCGCGCTCCTTCGCGCCCAACCCGGCGGGCTATGATCCGCACTACCACTACCAGCTTGCCATCGACGCCGGGCTCAACGCCTATGCCGCGCCGCTGGGCTCGCTGGAGGCCGGGGCCGACACTTTTGCCGGCCAGATCCCGACGATCCTGAAAGTCAACTCCGCCAACTCGCTGATGAGCGGCACGGCGGGCAAGAATCAGGCGATCACGGCTTCGGTGGACGATGCGCTGCGGCTGGGCTGCGCGGCGATCGGCTTCACGGTCTATCCGGGCTCCGACTGCGCGCTCGACATGTTCGAAGAGATCGTCGAGATGCGCCGCGAGGCCGCCGCCAAAGGCGTGGCCACGGTGATCTGGTCCTACCCGCGCGGCGAAGGCATCACCAAGGAAGGCGAAACGGCTGTGGACGTGGCCGCCTATGCCGCCCATATCGCGGCCCTGCTGGGCGCGCATATCATCAAGGTGAAGCTTTCCACCGATCACCTGATGCTGCCGGAGGCCAAGAAGGTCTATGAGGAGCAGCAGATCGACATCGCAAGCCAAGCCGCGCGCGTGGCCGATTGCGTGAAATCCTCCTTCAACGGCAAGCGCCTGATCGTCTTCTCCGGCGGAGCCAAGAAGGGCGCCGACAGCGTTTATGACGACGCCCGCGCCATCCGCGACGGCGGCGGCAACGGCTCCATCATCGGCCGCAACAGCTTCCAGCGCTCCCGCGAGGACGCGCTGTCGATGCTCGCCAAGCTGCAGGACATCTACAAGGGCAAGGCCTGATTGGGCCCTCTCTGCCTGAAGTGACAAAACCATGAATTTGGGGCGCGCAAGCGCCCCTTTTTTATACATCCGGCAATCTTTTCATCGCGATAGCCCCGAAAACTTGGTATCAGCCGGTTAACCTTCGTTATTCGGATTTGAATTTACGGATTCGCGCCGCACACCCATTTGGCCCAGGGGCGCGTCTTGGGCCCCAGAGTTTTGTAGTGATTTGAACCGGCACGGGCAGGCCCAGTTTTGAAACTCCTTTTCCTGATCCCCAACCTAAGCACAGGCGGCGCGGAACGCGTCGTGGTGAAGCTTGCCGAGCTGCTATCGGAGGCACATGACTGCGCCATCCTGATCGCCCGTGGCGGAGCGCGGGAGTACAAGGTTGGTGTTCCAGTCCATGAAAGCAGCTTTGAGCCTGCTGCCCTACGGCGCAGCATCGAAGCACTCGGCCCGGATGTCATCCTTGATCACTATCATTGGGATGCGGAGCACGTGGCCGATATGGCGCAGATGGCCGATGACGGCTGGAAAGTCGTCATGACGGAGCACAACAGCTTCTTCTACCCGCTGTTCCAGCACCACCGCGAGCGCAAGCCCGGCTATGACGCGCATTTCGAGAAGCGCTACGAGTCCTACGCGAAATTCGCCGCTGTTACGGTGCTGAACCAGGACGCGGCGGATATGTTCAGCCGCCACCTGACCAATGTGCACCAAATCAGGAATCCGATCTCATACCGGCCCAACGGCACAGCCGATTTTGGTTCGGCCAAGGTGCTGAACGTCTCGCACTACCGCAAGGAAGCCAAGCGGCTGGATCTGCTTTACGAGGCCTTCGGCAAGCTCTGCGCGCGCAACGCGCAGGCCCGGCTCGCCGTGATCGGGCCCTATGACGCAACCCGAGACGCCACCTATTCCGCGCGCTACGGCATTGACAAGCGACGCCTTCAGCGGGTCGGGCGCTCGCTCATGGTTGCCGAACACTACAACTCCTCCGCCGTTTTCGCGCTTTCAAGCGAAATCGAAGGCCAACCGATGGTGCTGCTGGAGGCTGCCCTGCATTGCCTGCCGCAGGTGGTGTTCGACATCCCCGGCATGTCCGATCAGGTGGTGGACGGCATCACCGGCTACGTGGTGCCCTTCGGCGACACCGACGCCTTCGCGGCCCGGATGGATGAGTTGCTCAGCAACCGCGCTCTGGCGCGCGAGATGGGCTACGAGGCGCGCGCCTTCGTTCAGGCAGAGTTCGCCCCCGACGCCGTAGCCGCCGAATGGAACGCCCTGCTGGACAGCCTACAGCCGAGCACCGCGGATGGCCCGCCACCGCGCGCCGCCGCCACGCCCCCCGACGCCGACACCCCGCGCACGCAAGAATTCACCGCCTTCTGGGAACGCGTCGCCGCCGGTCAGGAAGGGGCCCCGCCCAAAATCAGCTACCTTGTTCCGGTCTACGACACCGAACCTCTGCTCGGCCGCTGCCTTGACAGCATCCGCACCCAGACAATGGACCGGTTCGAGTGTATCGTGGTCGATGACGGCTCCCCCGGCGACACCGAAGCCGCCTTCCGGGAGGTTGTGGGCAATGACCCGCGCTTCAAGCTGGTCCGCCACGAAAAGAACGGCGGCCTGTACAAGGCGCGCTCCACTGCCGCGGAAGAGGCGGATGGGATGTATTTCTCCCACGTGGACAGCGACGATTACCTGCACGCCGAATTCGGCAGTACGATGCTGGACGAAGCCCTCGCCCGCGGCGCCGACATCGTGGAGTGCAACGCGGTGGAAATCGAAGTGGACGGCCGCCCCGTGCGGTTCTCCGCCCTGCCCGCCTGCGAGATGGACGGCCCCGAGGCCTCGGACGCCTTCTTCAACCGCTCGATCCGCAACGTTGTCTGGAACAAGCTCTACCGGCGCGATCTGTGGTGGCGCCACCCAGAGCACAATGCCATCGACTGCGGCATCACCATCACTGAGGACATGCTGCGCAATGCCTATGCCTTCTCGGCAGTCGAACGCTATAGCAAGGTATCGGACTGCCTCTACTACTATTGCCGCCGCCCCACATCCGTTGTGCGTGGCGGGGGGCTTCAGAGCCTGCTGAGCAAGCTCGCGCAAATCGAGATGTCCTATACCGAAAGCGGCCGCGGCGTGGCCCGGATCACCGGCAACGACCGCCATATCTCGATGCTCGAAAAATCGCGTTTCGAAGACAGGCTCTGGTACATCGAAGAATATCTGCGCCGTACGCCATGGCACCGTGTCCAGCTGGAACTGGACGCCCTGCCCGCTGAGCGCGGGCAGGAGCTGCAGTTCACCTTCTGGGCCATCGCCCAGAAGCTTGGCACCGAGCGCCAGCTCGACGACATGCGCACCTTCGCAGCGCACCGCACCGAGGCCTGGATGTGGGAGAAAAACCGCGCCGACCAGCTGCGCAAGCGGCTTTCCCATATCGCCTCGCTCACCACCGACTGACACAGTCCAGACAAAGACAGGGCAGAAATTCCGTGGCTCTCAAGAACCAGATCCTTTCCCTTATCACCGAAATGCGCGGCCGTCTCGACGAGCTCGAAAGCCTGACCCGCGCCATGCCCGTCAGCTCGGTGCCTTCGCCGGCCAGCTTCGAGGAAGAAGGCGTTGTCTCGCTTCTCTCTGGAAAGGCTCTCGGATTTGGCACTGAGGCCATCGACGAACCACTCGAAATCTCGCCCTATTCGCTGGTCGGCGATTTCTTCCAGATCGGCGCGCCCTCGCCCAATGCTGTGGCGCGGATCGAAAGCTTCGAGCTTTCGGATCTGCACCGGCCCGCGGATAGCGACGAACTGTTTGGCTGGTCGATCTACCCGGTGGAGCAGGACAGCGCCTGGATGACCTATGAGTTCACGCTCAAGGGTATCGATTTCGAGGCCTACGACTGGTTTGAATGGGTGCTGAAGTGCTCCGCCTCCATTCCGGAAACCGTCTCGTTGCGGTTTCACGTAGACACGGACTCCTTCCATGATCCGATCCAGCGCTCCGATATCCGGCTGAATGAATACGCAAGCTTCATCTATGCGCGTCTGAGCCGCGAGGAAATCCTGGCACATATTGGCAATTCCGATGTTCGCAAGATCCGCCTTGAGCTGGGCGCAAACGGAACACGCTCGCCTATGCGGCTCTACAATTATAACGTTTTCGGCAAACGCAATAAAAACGATAGCTGACACACCCATGGACACCGACAAATCCCTCGCCCAAACGCCCGTCATTTTCTGCGCCACTCAGCGCAGCGGCTCCACCATGGTTGTTGATGATTTCGTCAATCTCGCCGGGTACGAGCGCAGTGAATCAGAGGCCTTCTACGCCCAGGTACTGGCACACGATGAAAACGGAGCCATGCCGTGGCAGAAGGCCTATGAAACCGTGCGCCGCTTCCGGGAGGGCAAGGGCCCTGTGTTTTACGACAAGGTGATGTTTCACTACCTGCACAAGCTCTCACGGAAGATCGACCCGGTTGCCCATGATGGCTCCTGCGCGCCCTTTGCCAAGTTCTTCTCCGACGCCACCTGGGTCTTCATCCGGCGCGCCAATATCTTTGAGCAGTCGGTCTCCAAATACGTCGCCGAAGAGCTCAATATCTGGGACAAGCGCGCCACCAAGGATGATCAATTCAACCTTTCCATGGAATTCAACGTGGAAAAGGCCAAGGGCTATGCTCGCGCCCTTGCCAAGGAAGACAGACGCTGGGTCTGGTTCTTCCGCAAGAACGGCATCACGCCGATCGAAATCTACTACGAGGACGCCGTTGAGAACTTTCCTCACTACCTCGCGCCGCTGTTCAACGCGGCCGGGGTCGACGGCGCCTTCGACGCGCCGCCTGAGCGGCGCATGCAGAAACTGGGCAACCGCCGGAACGTGGTGCTGAGCGATATTTTGCGGGATTCAACGATCCGCGACCTGATGCTCAAATCCATGACGAGCGAGGGCTAGGCCCCGGCCCACGTCATTTTAACAAGGGACTTTTGACATGGCAGACCACGAAACCCCCTACACCCATCTTCCGCCTGAAAAATTCTGGCGCAGCGGGGTTGCGCAAAAGCACATCACGCAGCTGGAAAACGTCTACACCAAGAAGTTCGACATCGCCGCCGAGGATCGCATTTCGACCCAAGGCAGTTGCTTTGCACAGCATGTGGCGCGCTACATGAAGGAAGCCGGCTACAACATCATCGACATGGAGCCGCCGCTCCCCGGCATGACCGATGAGACGGCAAAGAAGTTCGGCTATTCTGTTTACTCGGCCCGATACGGCAACATCTACTCCGTCCGCCAGTGGCTTCAGCTGTTTGACGATGCCCGCGAACAGGCGGTGCGAGAGGAAGATGTTTTTGAGCGCGACGGCCGCTATTACGATGGCCTGCGCCCGGCCGTGGAGCCTTATGGGCTTGGTTCCAAGGAAGAGGTGATCGAACACCGCAAGAAGCACCTAGAGAATGTGCGCCGTCTGTTCCGTTTCACCGATGTCTACGTTTTCACCCTCGGCTTGACCGAATGCTGGGTGAACCGTGAAAGCGGCACTGTTTACCCGATCTGCCCGGGCGTGATCGCAGGCACGTTCGACCCTGAGAAATACGAGTTCCGCAATTTCCGCTACGAGGAAGTCTACCGCGATTTCGTGATGCTGCGCCGCAAGATCAAGCGGATGAACGAGAACGCGCGTTTCCTGATCACCACCTCGCCGGTGCCGCTCACCGCCACCGCCACCGACAAACACATCCTCGTGGCCTCCTCGCACACCAAGAGCGTACTGCGTGCCGTGGCTGGTGGGCTCTATGACGAGTTCGACGATGTGGATTACTTCCCCGGCTACGAGATGGCCACGACCCACACGGCGCGCGGTTTCTATTACAACCCCAACCAGCGCACGATCTCGCCCGATGGTGTGGCGCTGGTGATGAAGGCTTTTCTGGACCAGCACAGACCGATCACCGCCAAACCCAGCGACGACGAGCGCGCCGCCCAGATTGCCGCGCGCCGCGCGGCCCGCGGCCTGCCCCCGCTCGAAGGGCGCGCCGGGGCGGCTACAGCGGGAAAGGCCGCGGGCCGCAGCGGAGGCGCAGGCGAGGAAGAGCTTGTCTGCGAGGAAATCATGCTTGAGGCCTTCGCGAAATGACGAGGAAAGGCTGCCTGATCGGCAACTCCCACATGACGTGTTTCGCTGAAGCCTGGAAAGAGGTTTCCGATCTCTATCCGCAGGCGGACCTGACCTTCTTCGGCGCCCCCGGCCAGACGCTGAACGCCACCGCCCTTGAGAACGGGGAGATTCTGCCCACCTCTGAGCGCACCAAGCGCGCCTTCTCCTACACCGCCGAGAAAGACAGTGTGGTGCTGGCGGAGTATGATTTCTTCGTGCTCATCGGTGCGCGCACCGGGGCCGGCGTAGCAGCGCAGCTGCAGCGCCAGCATCGGCTGATCGGCCAAACGGGCCGCACCAAGGTACGCAACCTCGTCTCCGATGCCGCCTTTCAGGCCGCGATGTATGATTACTACCGCACCGGGGCGATCGGCCATCTGGCCAGCCTGCTGAAGGCGGGCGGCGTGAGCGCTCCGGTCTTCGTCTACTCCAGCCCCAACGCCGATATCCGCGTCACCAAGATGGACAACATCGCCGGTGCGCTCTATCGCGAATACGTCGAGGCACCCGATCCGGTGCCGATCCTTCGGATGGCGCAGCAGACGGACGACCGCCTGCGCGCCGAAGGCCTGATCCCGATTCCGCAATCGCCGGAAACCGTGGTCAACGACATCATGACCGACAGCCGTTTCTCGATCTACGCCGATGCGCTGGCCAAGGGCGCAGACCCGGACGGCGATGACGTGCGCCACATGAACGCGGCGTTCGGAAAGCTTGCTTTGAAGGATCTCTTCAACAGGCTCGCCGAGGAGCAGAACCAGCCGAAGACGGACGCAGCATGACAGAACGCATTTTCGGAAAGCTGGCGCAATGACCCTTTGCATGATCGGAAATTCCCATCTCGCCGCCCCCAAGCTGGCGTGGGAGGCATTCGCGCAGGAAACCGGCGCTGCGGAACCTGATTTCTACGGCTCCGCCCGCGACACGATGCTGGCAACTACCGTGGAGAACGGACGGCTCGTGGCGCTCAGCGATACGGTTGCCCGAAACTTCATGGCCTCGGCCGGGCGCGACAGCATCGCGCTCGAGGAATACGAGGGTTTCATCGTCATCAGTTCCACTCTCGGCCTGCGCAGCCTTGTGGCGATCCTGCACCAGCACGCCCGCAGCGGTGAGGCCCGCGAGACCCGCTTTGTCGCTTCGGATGCGGCGATTTCGGCCGCCTTTGACGATATGGTCTTCCAGTCCGCCGGGGGCCATGTGGCCCGTCTACTGCGCCGCGCGACGGACAAACCCGTCTGGCTGGTGGACCGTCCGCAGCCCGGCGTCGGGATCCTCACCGCCAAAACCGCCATGGCCGACGCCTTCGCCACACTAAACACTTCCGAAAGCCGGAGCGCGCTTGACGGGCTGCTGCAGCGCCAGCGCGACAAGGTTGAGGCCGAAGGCATTGCCACTCTGCGCCAACCCGCCGACACCCTGCAGGATGGCTGGCTTACACTGGAACGGTTCAGCCAAGATGCCCGCAAGCTGCATGGGGCTGCCGCCTATGATGCGGAGGATCATTTTCACATGAACGCCACCTATGGCGCCGCCCTGCTTCGGGCGATCTGGCCTACTGTCACCGGGGCGCAAGTCGCTGTGGCCACGGCCTCCTGACGGACAGCTGCCCATGCTCGCCTTTCCCGAACATGCGCTCGTGCTGTTGGCTGTTCCGAAAACCGGCACCACAGCGCTGCATAATGCGCTTGAAGCCCACGCCCAGATCCGCCTCGTGCGCACCGGCACCGGCAAGCACATGACGTTCCGGCGCTACAGCGAGCTTCTGGCCCCCTTCATGGAAGCCTACAGCGGCGGCGCGCCCCAGCGCAGCGTCGCCGTGCTGCGTGAGCCTGTGGAATGGCTCAACAGCTGGTATCGTTTCCGCGCCCGGCTGAACCCGGCGCGCAACCCGGCCTCCACCGCCGGGATCAGCTTCAACGAATTCGTCGCCGATTACCTGTCGGAAAACCGCCCCCGCCACGCTGACCTGATGCCTCAGGCGGCCTATGTGGTGGGCAAGGGTGACGCACCCGGTGTCAGCCACCTGTTTCGCTACGAAGCCCTTGGGCTGGCCGCGGATTTCCTTTCTGAGGCTCTGGGCGTCACGCTGGATCTTGAGCGCACGAATGTCTCCCCCCGGGGCGACACCGCCCTCGACCCGGCCCTCAAGTCCAGTTTCATGGCGCGCCATGCGCTGGATTTCGAGCTCTACGAACAGGCTGTCGCAAGCTGATCCCAGGCGCGCGATTTGATGTCGCGCAAGGCGCAGGGCTGCGATCCCGGTCAGGTTGGCTTCAGCAAGGAGGCCCGCCATGGCAGCGCAATCAAAACCCGAGCTCCTGCAGATCACGGAAACGGAATTCACCAAGCTTGCAAAGCTTCTGGACGGGGTTTCCCACGCCGAGGCGCTCAGGAAGGATGCCGAGGATACGTCGATCAAGGATGTGGTCGCCCATCGAGCTCATTGGATCGATCTGTTTCTCGGCTGGTACGCGCAGGGGCAGGCCGGGGCGAAGGTCCACTTCCCGGCGGAAGGCTACAAGTGGAACGATCTCAAGCGCTACAACGCCGATCTGCGCGCGCGGCAGGCGGGGCTGGGCTGGCCCGAGGCCCGCGCGCTGCTGGCAGCCAATCACAGCAAGCTCATCGCCTTTCTTACGCAATCCAGCGAGGCGCAGCTCTATGGCGGCCCGATGAAAGGCGGCAACAACGCCTGGACAGCGGGCCGCTGGGCCGAGGCGGCGGGGCCGAGCCACTACCGTTCGGCGGCCAAATACATCCGCGCACGGCAGCGCGCCATGGCGGCCATGTCAATCGGGGGCTGATGCGCGGACCTCAGCCGTCGCTCCCCGGCTCGGCCGGGTTGTTTGAAAAGAGCGCGATCTTGTTGCCGTCCGGATCGCGCAGATAGGCGACGTAGAACCCAGCACTATAGGCCGCGCGAAAGCCTGGCGCGCCCTCATCGGACCCGCCTGCCGCCAGCGCTGCGGCGTGCAGTGCGCGCACCTGGGCCTGGGTTTGCGCCTGAAAGGCCACCATCGCGCCATTGCCTGCGGAGGCGGGTTGCCCGTCGAACGGCGGCTTTACGTAGAAATCCGGCGAGGCGGTCGAATGACCTGCAGAAGGCGCGAAACTCAGCCCCTCCGGCCCCTCCTCCAGGCTGTAGCCAAGGGCAGGCAGGAAGGCGGTGTAAAAACGCTTGGCGCGGGCGATATCCGCCGCGCCGACGGTGACATAGGCGATCACGGGCTCTGCTCCCTGCTCTGTTGGATGGCGCTCACACCCATGTCTGGCATGAACCCCGCCGCGCCGCCACGTCAGCCCCCCTGCCCGGCCAGATCGGTGAGGATCGGGCAATCCGGGCGGGCGTCGCCGTGGCAGCAGTCCACCAGGTGGGAGAGCGTGTCGCGCATGGCCTGAAGCTGGGCGAGCTTGGCGTCGATCTCGGTCAGGTGCTCCTGCGCGATGGCCTTCACCTGCGCGCTTTCGCGGGCGTCGTCCTCGTAGAGGCTCAGGAGCACGCGGCAATCCTCGATCGAGAAGCCAAGCGCGCGGGCGCGGCCCAGAAAGGCGAGCTTGTGCAGATCACTTTCGCGAAAAGAGCGGTAACCATTGGCGCTGCGCAGGGGCCGCACGAGGCCGATGTCCTCGTAATAGCGGATCGTCTTGGCGGGCAGGCCGGTGCGGTTGGAGACGTCTCCGATGTTCATGGCGGCCTCCTATTGTGCCGGTTGTTGGGCGGGCTGGGCCGCTGCGCAGCGCGCAGGCGCGCTTTCCGCCATCACCGGCGCGGTGCGCCGCAGCCGGAGCGCGTTGGTGAGCACCGAGACCGACGAGAGCGCCATCGCGCCGGCGGCAAAGACGGGCGAGAGCAGGATGCCGAAGGCCGGGTAGAGCACACCCGCGGCCACCGGGATCAGCGCCACGTTGTAGCCGAAGGCCCATGCGAGGTTCTCGCGGATGTTGCGCATGGTCCGGCGGGAGATATGGGTGGCGTTCACCACGCCGCGCAGATCGCCCGACATCAGCACCACATCGGCGCTTTCAATGGCCACATCCGTGCCGGTGCCGATGGCGATGCCCACGTCGGCCTCGGCCAGCGCGGGTGCGTCGTTGATGCCATCGCCCACGAAGGCCACCGGCCCGTGGGCGGCGCGCAGCGCGGTGAGCGCCTCGACCTTGCCGCCGGGCAAAACGCCCGCGATCACCGTATCGATGCCCAACTCGCGGGCAATCGCCTCCGCCGTTTCGCGCTTGTCGCCCGTGATCATCGCCACCTGCAGCCCTTCGGCTTTCAGCGCCGCGATGGCAGCACGGCTCGTGGGCTTTACCGGATCCGCCACGGCGATCACTGCTGCCACCTGCCCGTCGAAAGCGGCAAAGAGCGCCGTGCGCCCCTTGGCAGCGAGGCGGGTTTCCTCGCCCTGAAGGGAAGCGGTCTCGATGCCTTCTGCCGCCATGAAGCGATCCGCCCCCACCAGCACGTCGCGCCCCTCTACCAAAGCGCGCACACCGTGGCCGGTGACAGAGGCGAAAGCTTCCGCCGCAAGCACGGGCGCGCCTTCTGCCCGCGCGCCGCGCAGGATGGCCTCGGCCACCGGGTGCTCCGACAGCGCCTCCACCGCCGCCACATGGGCCAGCACATCCGCCCGCTCAAAGCCTTCCGCCAGCACCACATCGGTGAGCGCGGGCTTGCCCTCGGTGACGGTGCCCGTTTTGTCCAAGGCGATCACGCGCACATCCGACAGCCCCTGCAGCGCGTCGCCCTTGCGAAAGAGCACGCCCATCTCAGCGGCGCGCCCGGTGCCGACCATGATCGAGGTGGGCGTGGCGAGCCCCATGGCGCAGGGGCAGGCGATGATCAGCACCGAAACCCCGGCCACCAGCGCGAAGGTCAGCGCCGGATCGGGGCCAAAGAGCAGCCATGCCAACACGGTGAGCGCGGCAGCCAGCATCACGGCGGGCACGAACCAGAGCGTGACGCGGTCCACCAACCCCTGAATGGGCAGCTTCGCGCCCTGTGCTTCTTCCACCATGCGGATGATCTGAGCGAGCGTCGTTTCCGCCCCCACCCGCGTGGCGCGCACCGTCAGGCTGCCGGTGCCGTTCACCGTGCCGCCCGTTACCGGCGCGCCTTTGGATTTGGCGACTGGCAGCGGCTCGCCGGTGATCATGCTCTCATCGACGTTGCTCGTGCCATCAAGCACCACGCCATCTGCAGGCACCCGCGCGCCGGGGCGCAGCAGGATCCTGTCGCCCACGGCCAGTTGACTGGCGTCGATCTCCAGTGTTTCGCCGCCCCGCTCCACCAGCGCCGTGCGCTCCTGCAGGCCCAGCAGCGCCTCAATGGCCGCGCCGGTGCGCCCCTTGGCGCGGGCTTCCAGCCAGCGGCCCAGTAGGATCAGCACCACGATCACCGCCGCCGCCTCGAAATAGACAGCCCGCACGCCCGCAGGCAGCAGGCCCGGCAGGAAGGTCGCCACCACCGAATAGCTCCAGGCCGCCCCTGTGCCGAGCGCCACGAGGCTGTTCATGTCCGGCGCGCCTTTCAGGAGCGCCGGGAGGCCCTTGGCGAAGAAGCCTCGCCCGGGGCCGAAAAGAACGAGGGTCGTCAGCAGGAACTGGATCACCCAGGAGGCCTGCATGCCGATCGTGGTGTGGATCAGGGTGTGAAAGGCCGGGATCATATGCGCGCCCATCTCCAGAACGAAGACCGGCAGGGCCAGCGCGGCGGCAAAGCGCAATTGGCGGGCCAGCGCCTGCGCCTCTTCCTCCTTGCGCGCGCTGCGGCTTGTGGCCTCTTCCGCCTCGGCCAATCTGGCCGGGTAGCCCGCTTGCGTGGCCGTGGCGGCCAGATCCGCCTGGCTCAGAGCGCCTTCAAGATAGGTGACCTGCGCGGTTTCCGCGGCGAGGTTCACCGAAACCTCCAGCACGCCGGGCACCGCCAGCAGCGCCTTCTCCACCCGACCCACGCAAGAGGCGCAGGACATCGACGCAATCGCAAGCCGCGCCCGCGCTTCTCGTGCCGGGTAGCCCAACTCCGAAAGCCGCGCCGCTGCCGCGCGCACGCTCTGCGCACCCGCATGGCCAAAGCGCGCAGCTTCTGTTGCAAGGTTCACCGAGACATCGCTCAGCCCTTCGACATCGGAAAGCCCTCGCTCCACGCGGCCCACACAGGAGGCGCAGGACATGCGCTCCACGCTCAAGGTGATCTGTTCCGGTCCGGCCATGGCATGCGTCTTTCGATGGGCAGTGTTACCTGTCAGATAAAGCCTCCAGTGACTGGAAGCTCAAGCCCTCCCGGCGCTCAAATCGCCAAAACCCGCCCCCTGAGCCGAACTGTCGCGCCCCAGTGTGCCCCGGCGAAGGCCCTGCACGCTTGCGTGAACCCGCCTGCCCCACCCCGACACGCGATGGACGCAGGCGGCCGGGAGTGCTAGCAAGGGGCAGAACACGGGGCGAGTGAACAGGTATACCGCTATGAAATCCAAGAAACTCCTGGCCTTTGGCCTGATCATGGCCGCGGCAGGCTGCAACGTTCAGACCGGCTCCACCGGGAACACCGGGGCCACCGTCGGCGCGGCAAACGGCTACGCGCCGGCCTCGGACGCGATCCGCGCACTGGCCGCGCCCAACCAGAACCTCAACGCCGTGCGCGTGGACCCGAACGACGGCTGCTACTGGTTCCTCTACAACGGCCCCGTGGAAAGCACGGGCCTGCCGCTGAGATCGACAGAGGGCCGGCCAATCTGCACCGGGGCCGCCGTCGGGGCCTGAACCCTTTCAGACAAAAGCAAAAAAAGCCCGTCCGTCCGGACGGGCTTTTTCATTTCAAGGGCTTTTCACCGCTCAGGCGCCGCCGAGCGCCCGTTCTGCCGGGTAGAGGATGGCCGAGGATCCGGTGGAGACGTTGTCATACAGCCCGATGATATGGGCCATGACCATGCGCACGCAGCCAGAGCTCGCGCGGCCCCCGATGGAGCGCGGCAGCGGGGTGCCGTGGATGCGCAGGTAGGTGTCGCGATTGCCGGAATAGAGATAGAAGGCGCGCGCGCCCAGAGGGTTGTTGGGGCCGCCGTTCATACCGTTCTTGTGCTGCGCATAGAGATGCGGATCACGCTCGATCATCGCGTCGGTGGGCCGCCACGTGGGCCATTTGGCCTTGCGCCCGATGCGGTAGGTGCCGGGCTCATAAAGGTTGCCGCGCGCGATGGCAACGCCGTAGCGCATGGCCGTGCCGCCACTGGGCTCGATATGGTAGAGGTAGCGCGCCACGGCATCGACGTGGATGTCGCCCGGCCGCAGGCCCGGATTGGCCTCCACGCGTTGCGGCAGGAAGCGCGGATGGAAGCCCCATGGGTTGGAAGTCGCCGGGTCATAGCCCGCCGGCGTGACCTGCGCATCCCAGGCGTTCCACTTGCTGGGCGGCGAAACAGGGGCAGGCGCGGGCTTTGGCGCCTGCTGCACGACCGCTTGTTCCACCGGTTGCTCAGCCAAGGCCTCCACCGGCTGCGCCTCTGTCTGCGCCAGTACAGGCTGCGCGATGGGGCCGGAGAACAGCAGGGTCGTCCCGGCGATAAAATGGCGGCGCGTGAGCTCTGTCATGTCCACTGTCCTTTTCGTCGCTTTCCCCGGACGCACCGGGTCTGATCTTTGGTTCTACCGGATTCTGCGGAAAAGGACATACCCACGCAGATAACAATTGCGCGCGTCAGCTGGAATGTCGGCCAACCCATGGCCCAGCCCCTGCCCCCTAGCCTTTCAAGGCCAGGTTCAGATGCGGCTTGTGATCATGCTGTGCCTCTGCGGGGCGGCCGTCGATGTAGCTTCCGACGGGGAGCTGGTAGCCGCCGCAGGCCAGCGCATCATTTTCCGCCCGCATCCAGCCGAAGAGCCGCGCTTTCAGACGCGCCTTCTCCGCTGCCAGCGCCGGATCCTGCGCGCGGTTCATGCGCTCCTGCGGATCGGCCTCCAGATCGTAGAGTTCTTCGATGTCATGGGGGCTCCAAGCGTATTTCAGCCGCGATTCGCGGATACCGCGGAACTTGAACTGGCGGCCCTGATAGGCGTCATAGCCGTAGAAGGCGCAATCGGCGGTGCTGGCCGTGTAGCTGCGGGCGCGTTCCTCTGCACTCAGCACATCGGCGCCTGCGCTTTGGGCGATCAACGTGGGCATCAGATCGCGAAAGCTCACGTAGCCCTCCTGCCTCTGCCCCGCGTCCTGCCCCGTACCCTGCCCAGTACTCTGCCCTGGCGCGCGGATCAGCATCGGGATGCGCATGACTTCCTCGTAGAAAAACGGCCCCTTGTCGAACCAGCCATGGGCGCCAAGCATCTCGCCGTGATCGGCGGTGAAGGCCAGCGTGGTGGAGGCATCCAGCCCCAGCGCCGTCATATGCGCTCGGAACTGGCCGAAGAGATCGTCAATGAAAGAGCAGAACCCCCAGTAATGCTGCGCGGTGCGGCGCCAGTCGTCCTGCGTGAGGCTGCGGGTGTCCTGGCAGGGCCAATAGGCCGCGCCCTGCGCCTGCGGCTTTCCTACCTCGGAGAACTGCGGCAGGTGGTTTGCGGGCATGAAATCCGGCGGCAGATCGTCATAAAGCGCCACCCATTCCGCTGGCACATGGTGCGGGAAATGCGGCCCCGGCAGCGAGACGATGAGGCAGAAGGGCTGATCGCCCTGCGCCAGCCGCTCCAGTTCCGCCATGCCGATACGCACGCGGGTTTCATCGGGATGGGTGCCTTTGGTAATCGTGCCGTAGAAGGGCGTCTTGCGGGGGCTGGCGAACTCCAGATCGGCGGGCGGGATCAGCGGATCGTAGCCGCCATCGCTCATCAAGGCGCGGATGCCGCGTTCGGTGAGCGTGCCATCGCCAAGGTGCCATTTGCCCACGAAGGACACGGCATAGCCCGCCGCCTGCAGGCGTTCCATATAGGTTGGGTGGCTCGGGTGCAGCTTGCCATTCGGGTAGAAGCTGGAGCCTTGCACATTGTCCATCGTGCCGGTCTGATGCGGCCATTTGCCGGTAAAGAGGCTCGCCCGCGCCGGGGTGCAGAGCGGCACGGATGTGAAGGCGTTCACATGGTTCGTGGCCTCCTGCGCGAAGGCCTGCAGATGGGGCAACCTGGCCGGGCTCTCGGGATCGTTCAGCGTGTCCCAGCGCCATTGATCGGTGATGAAAAGAACGATGTTCTGCGCTGTCATGGGGTGGAGTCCTGCGGATGGGGCGATGGGATTTTTAACAAACATAATATCTTTATTGGGATGAATGGAAGCCCTCAAGCGGAAGAAATCCATGAAAGCCGATTGCGCAGGCTGAAAAATATATTATTATTTCGGGAAACACAGGAGTCCACCATGCCCCCGTCCGATACCGATCTTCTGCTGTCGCGCAGTTCGGCGTTCAGCCGCTCGCTTGCGGGGCAGCTTGCCCGCGATATCGGCGAGCGGATCCTGTCGGGGTCACTGGCGCCGGGGCAGCTGCTGCCCGATGAAAACGCGCTCTGCGAGGAGTTCGACGTCAGCCGCACGGTGGTGCGCGAAGGGGTAAAGCTCTTGGTGTCCAAGGGCCTGCTGGAAGTGCGGCAGCGCGTGGGCACGCGGGTGCAGGACGTGCGCAACTGGCAGATGCTGGATCGCGACGTGCTGATGTGGCACCAGTCCATCCAGATCGACGGCGCGCGGCTGCAGAGCCTGATGGAGCTGCGCCAATCCATCGAGCCCGACGCCGCCTTCCACGCCGCCACCCGCCGCAGCGACACGCAGCTGGCCGCCATCGTGGCCGCGAGCGAGCGGCTTTCCGAACACGCCGGGGAGAACAGCAAATACGTGCTGGCCGATGCCACCTTCCACATTGCCGTGCTGCGGGCGGCCAACAACCCCTACCTCGATGCGTTGGAGAGCGCGATCTTCACCGGGTTGATGCTGTCGATCCGCATCACCAACCCCGACGAGGCGCGCAATCTGAAATCCGTGCCGCTGCATAAATCCATCGCCGATGCCATCGTCGCGCAGGATGCCACGGCGGCGCGGGCCCATATGCAGACGCATCTGGAGGACGCCGCCGCCCGGCTCACGCAGGGGCTTGCGGCGCAGGGCGCGTCGGGCGGGCGCTGACTGGAGTCTGACAGGGCTTCACATCAAAGATAATATCTTTTAATCCTTGCGCACCCGACTGCGCGAGGCCAAATGACAGCTCCCCTTTCCGCTCCCCGCCTGCTCTGCGATGCACAGGCGCTCTGTGGCGAAAGCCCCGCGTGGGACATGGCCACGCAGCGGCTGTGGTGGGTGGACATCGCCGCCCACCGTCTGCACCGGCGGCACCCCGAAACCGGCCTGTGGGAGATCTGGCAGATGCCGGAGCTGATCAGCGCCGTGGTCTGTACCTCCTGCAGCGCCCGCCCGCTGGTGGCGCTGAAGAGCGGGCTCTTCCGCTTCTGCGCCGAGACAGGCGCGCTCACCTTCCTGCACAGCCCCGAACCCGGCCTTGCGGGCAACCGTCTGAACGATTGCACCACCGACCCTGCGGGCCGCCTGCTCGCCGGCACCATGAGCGAAGGGGCCAAAGCGGCAACGGGGGCGCTGTACCTTTACGGGCAAAGCGGCCCGCGCCGCCTGCACGGCGGGCTCACCGTGGCCAATGGCATCGCCCATGCCCCCGATGGCGCGCGGCTCTACGTGGTGGACAGCGCCGCCGGTGTGATCCTTAAGCTCGCATATGATGCCCCAACAGGCATGGCCAGCGCCCCGCAGGTGCTGGCGCAATATGCGCCGGAGCAGGGAAAGCCCGACGGCCTCTGCGTGGATGCGGAAGGCGCGATCTGGGTGGCCTTCTGGGATGGCGCGCGGGTTGAGCGGCTTGCACCGGATGGCGCTGTTCTGGCCCGCTATCCCCTGCCCGTGAAGCGCCCCACCAGCCTGTGCTTCGGCGGGCCAGACCTGCAGACGCTGTTCATCACCTCCGCCCGGATCGGGCTGGAAACGGCAGGGCCGGACGGCGGGTTATTCTACCTCAAAGCACCGGCCCCCGGGCTGCCTGTTACTTCGGCAAACTGGCCCCTTAGCCCGCTTGCGTAAGGGTGAGCTCCACCTCGAACCGATGCGTTGCGCCCGGCGCAAGCCGCGCCGCGCCCGCCCCCGGCAGAGCGTTTGCCGCCAGCGTTGTCGGCTCGATCGCGAGTTGATAGAGCGGGGCGTCTGTTGGCCAGCCGCCGTAGCTGTACCAGAGCCCGGCATGGGGGGCCGAGGCCGCGTGCCATGAAAAGCGCAAGCCCCCGCCGTCGGGGCCGCGCAGCTCTGCCTCGGCCCGGCCTCGCACGGCTGCGAAAAGCTTGCCCGCCACCGCAGCCTCAGGCCCGCGCACCGGATCGACAGCGGAAGGGCTTACAGGTTGCCCTTCTGCCGTGCGCCAAGGCCCAAGCCCGCGCGTGATCAGCCGATCCCCCGGCGCACAGGCCAGAAGGCAATGCTGGCTCCAGAGCCAAGGCCGCGATGTTTTTGACGTGTTTTCAATATCATAGCGCAGCAAAAGCCCCCGTTCGCGCAGGATCACACTACGGCGGAAGGTGACGCCCGCGCCCTCAAAAGCCAGCACCAGACGCCCCGGCGTGCGCCGCTCCAGCCGCCACGGACGCGCCCAGAGCACCCCGTGATCGCGCAGGGCCCCGCCCCATGCGGGATGGCGGCAGGCGGCAACAGAAGGGAAGCATTCATCCCAGCCGCTGGCGTGATCCAGAAACCGCGCGCGCGGCCCCAACCCCTTGGGCAGCGGGCCGGGCACGATCCACTCCCGCACGCTGCGGCGATCCACGAGCGACACCACCCGCGCGCCCGCCTCCGGAACGAGCCGCAGGACGAGCCGGGCGTTTTCCAGCCCGACGCAGGCTGGGGCCTTAGGCCGGCGGGCTGTCATAGACCACGCGAAAACCAGTGTGGGCGGAGGTACTGTCGGGCGTGTTGCCGGTGCGCGCCGGGATGCGGTAGCGGTAGCAATAGCTCTCGTGGCACAGGAACGAGCCGCCCTTCAGCAGCTTCTGCCCGGCGCGCGCGGCGGCGGCATTGGCGGGTTTGGCGCTGCGCGACAGGGAGCGCAGGCGGAAGGGCTCGGCCGTCCATTCCCAGACATTGCCCACCATCTGGTGCAACCCGTAGCCATTGGGCGCGAAGGCGAGCACGGGGGCCGGGCCGTCATGGCCGTCGGCGGCGGTGTTCTGGTGGGGAAAATCGCCCTGCCAGATGTTGCAGGGGAAATGGGCGGTGTCATCAGGCGGCGCATCGCCCCAGGGAAAGCGCACATCGCCCAGCCCGCCGCGCGCGGCGTGTTCCCACTCGATTTCACGCGGCAAGCGCCCGCCCGCCCAGGCGGCAAAGGCGCGCGCATCCTCCCAGGCAATATGGGTGGCGGGCAGATCACCGGCGGCCTCGGCCCCTTGCGGGCCGCAAGGGCGCGCCCATGTCGCGCCGTCGATGCGCCGCCACCACTCAAGCCCGGCCACGCCCAGCGTGCCCGCCGCGCCGCCGGGCACATGGGTGTGAAACACGAAGGACCACCCCAGCCGCTCGGCCAGTGTCACATGGCCCGTGGCCGCCACGAAACGCGCAAACTGGGCCACGCTGATCGCGCCCTTCCCCCACCAGAGCGCGGGGATCTTGCGAACCTGCGGCGGACCTTCGCAATCGCCGGGAATGACGGGATCGCGCGTGCCAAGCTGCGCGCGCCCGCCGGGCACGGGGGCGCAGTTGCGCTGGTGGTGGATGGACGCGTCGACCGGCTGGGCGGTGGCAATGGCAGGCGCGACAGAGCCCCCTGTCCCCGGCGGGCAACACCCTTCAGCCATGGCTGCGCGGCTCGCGCGATTGCTCCACCCGCAACTGGTTCACGAGATGCCGCCCGGCATCGCCGATATGGCGGCGCAGCGCTTCCTGCGCGCCCGCCACATCCTGCCGCGCGGCGGCGTCGATGATGGCGCGGTGCTCACGCAGGATCGCCTCCTGCCGGCCCAGCGCGATGGGAATGCGCGTGCTGATCGCGCCCATGATCTCGCGGTGCTGCTTCCAGGCGTCAAAGGCCACGCGGTTGTAATGGCGCGCATACATCGTTTCGTGAAAGGCGTTGTTGAGCGCGGTGTGGCGGACCTTGTCGGCAAAGTTCAGCGCCTCGATCTCGGACTGGATCCTGTCCAGCTCGGCGATGTCCTCGGCGCTGGCGGTTTCCACGAAGAGCTCCATCAGGTAGGGCTCCAGCAGGTAGCCGACCTCGGCCACATCGCGCACGTAGTCCATGTCGATCGCCCGCACGCGCGCGCCCTGGTTCTGGGCAAAGAGCACCAGCCCCTCGCCGCGCAGCTGCTGCAACGCCTCGCGCACGGGATTGGTGGAGGAATTGTGCCGCTTGGCCAGTTCCGAGATCTTCAGCCTCTCATTGGCCTTGAGCGTTCCGGCAAGAATATCGTGCCGGATCTGCTCGTAGATGGACTCTGTAGGGGTGCGCTCACCCTGCTCGGAAGCGCCAACCGCGATGGGGCCCGTCTTTGGCATTGAAAATCCGTTCATCTTTCCGTCAAACCTTCCGGTAATATGTCAGATTTCCGCCCTCGAAACCACTGGGATCATACATTTTTTGCACCCTGTAGCCCCGCGCGACCTCCCCTAGCGGATGCGCTGCCCGCTGGCGGTGTCAAACAGCAGCGCAGCAGAAGGATCAAAGCCCACCGTCAGCGCGCCAGAGGCGCGGGGCCGCCCCTTGCCGCGCAGCTCGACAATGATCGGCGCCGCGCCGTCCTCGACCGCCGTATAGGCGTAAGACACCCCGCCAAGGTTCTCGATCACCTCGATCATCACCTCCGCCTGCACCGGGCCTTCGGGCTCGAAATGCTCAGGCCTGAGCCCCAGCGTGACGGCCTGCGTTTCCGTGAGCGGCTTGGCAACGGAGACCGGCACCTCGATGCCACCAAGGCGCGGCAGCGTCACAAAAGTCCCCGCACCAGAGGCCCGCACGGTGCCCTCAAAGAAATTCATCCGGGGCGAGCCGATGAAGCCGGCCACGAAGAGGTTGTCGGGATCCTCATAGAGCGTGACGGGCGCGCCCGCCTGCTCGATACGGCCGTCGCGCAGCACCACGATCTTGTCGGCCATCGTCATGGCCTCCACCTGATCGTGGGTCACGTAGATCATCGTTGCGCCCAGTTGCTTGTGCAGGCGCGCGATTTCCACCCGCATTTCCACCCGCAGTTCCGCATCGAGGTTGGACAGCGGCTCATCGAAGAGGAAGACATCGGGCTGGCGCACGATGGCGCGGCCGATGGCCACCCGCTGCCGCTGGCCGCCCGAAAGCGCCTTGGGTTTGCGGTCCATATAGGCATCGAGCTTCAGGATCTTCGCAGCGGCATCCACCTTGCGGCGGATCTCGGCCTTGTCTTCGCCGCCGATCTTCAGGCCGAAGCTCATGTTCTCGCGCACCGTCATATGCGGGTAGAGCGCATAGGTCTGGAACACCATCGCAACGCCGCGCTTGGCCGGATCCTCATGGGTGACCTCGCGCCCGCCGATGGAGATACGGCCATCGCTGGTTTCCTCCAGCCCCGCGATCATGCGCAGCAGCGTGGATTTCCCGCAGCCCGAAGGGCCGACGAAGACGCAGAAATCGCCATCCTCGATGCCAAGGTCCACGCCATGGATGACTTGCGTCGCGCCGTATTGTTTCACGACGCCGTTCAGGTTCAACTCTGCCATTGTGCTATTTTCTCGTATCCTTGACGCCCAGCAGCGCCGACATGGCCCGGTCGGCCACAAGATCCGCGCCGTTCAGCGCCGAAGAGGCGGGCGAGAGCAGGAACACCGCCGCATTGCCGATCTCTTCCACCGTGTTCACCTCGTTGTCCGCCCCCCAGGAGCGGAAGTTCGCCGCGTTGGCGGGATCCTTCATCGCCTCGATGACGATCTCGGTCTGGGTCATGCCGGGGCTTAACGTGTTGGCCCTTATGCCATGGGGCCCGAGCGACCAGGCCATCGCCCGCGTCATCGCCACGATGGCCCCCTTGGTGCCCGCGTAGCCCTCGTGCCCCGGATTGGTACAGCGGGCGTGGTTGGAGGCGATGTTGACGATCGCGCCCCCCTGCCCCTGCGCCACCATGAGCCGCCCGGCCACCTGGCTGCCGATGAGAACGGAGCGCTGATTGACCGTCCAGAGCGTCTCCATCTGGGCGCGGCTCATCTCAAGGAAAGGCACCTTGATCGTGACACCGGCGTTGTTGACGATCCCGTCCAGACGGCCCGCGCGGGCATGGGCGGCGAGGATCGCGGCCTCGAAGGCGTCGCCATCGGCCACGTCCACCTGCGTGAATTCCGCACCGATTTCAGCCAGCCTACCCGCGCCCTCAGAGCGCAGATCGAAGGCCGACACCTGCGCGCCTGCTGCCCGCACCTGCCGGGCGATGCCAAGCCCGATCCCGGCCCCGGCCCCGGTGACGATGATATGCTTCCCGGAAAGGGTCATTTTACGGCTCCCGCAGTGGCCCCGGCCATGATCTTGCGCTGGAAGATGGCAAACATCAGCAAGAGCGGCAGCGAGCCGAGCACGGCGGCGGGGAAGAGTTTGGTGGGCTCGATGCCGGTGTTGCCCACGAATTTATAAACGGCGATCATCACGGTGAGCTTGTCCTTGTCGGTGAGCAGCAGCAGCGGGTAGATGAAATCGTTCCAGACCATGATCATCACGAAGAGCGACAGCGTCGCCGTGACAGGCGCCAGAAGCGGGCGGATCACGTACCAGAAGACCTGCCAGCTAGAGCAATTGTCCAGCCGCGCGGCCTCCTCCAGATCCATCGGAATGGCGGCGATGAAGCCGGTGTAGAAGAAGACGGCCAGCGGCAGTTTCAGCGCGGCGAAGGCCAGCACGATCCCGAGGTAGCTGTCCAAAAGGCCCAGATCGCGGAAGATCACGTAGATCGGCGTGATGGTGACGAAATTCGGCGTCGCCAGCCCCAGCGCCATCACCATGACGATCAGCTTGGAAGCGCGGTTCTTGATGCGGGCCAGCGGATAGGCCGCCATGGCCCCGGCAAAAACCACGACAAGGATCACCGAAACCGTGATGAAGAGCGAGTTCAGAACCGAGCGCACGTAGCCCATGGAGGACAGCGCCTCCATGTAGTTGCCCCAGTAGAGCGATTGCGGCAGGCCGAGCGGGTTCTGGCTGATCTCGGTGGCTGTCTTGAAGGACATCATGACCATGTAGAAGAGCGGCAGCAGCATGATCGCCACCAGCGCCAGCACGAAGCCATGGGCCAGCACCGAGCGGCTGCGTTTGCGGATCAGGGCCAGATCGAGCCGGTGGCCAGTGGCACGGGAAAAGGTTTCGGCGGCGCTCATTCCACGGCCTCCCTGTCTCTGAGGATCTTGTTCTGGATGAAGGCCACGAAGAGCACGATGATCAGCATCACGATGGACAGCGCCGAGGCGAAGCCGAATTTATACTGGCCAAAGAGGTTGTCGATGATCTCGATCGACAGAAGCCGCGTCGCGCCGTCGGGGCCGCCCTTGGTGAGGATGAAGGGCAGTTCAAAGGTTTTCAGCGTGCCGATGGTGGTGAGGATCACCGACACCGTGATCGACGGGCCCAGCAGCGGCAGCTCGAGGTAGCGGAAGCGCTGCCAAGAGCTTGCGCCCTCCAGCCGCCCGGCCTCGCCGATTTCTTCGGGGATGCCGGCGAAGCCCGCCAGGAAGATGGCGCAGGTGAAGCCGGTGAACATCCAGATCTGAGTGAAGGCCACCGAATAGAGCGCCAGCGCCGGATCGCCGAGCCAGTTCTGCTCCAGAAACCCGAGCCCCAGATCGCGCAAGGCGACGTTGATGCCGCCATTGATCGGCGAATAGAGAAACTGCCAGACATAGCCCACCACCACGAAAGACATCATCGCAGGCGTGTAGAGCGCGGCGCGGGCGAAATTGCGGATCAGGGGCAGCCGGTGCAGCATGGCGGCAAAGAACAGCCCCGTGATGTTGAGCGCTGTCACCACGATCACCGTGTACCAGAGCGTCAGCCAGATCTCGTCCATGTAGCGGTCGCGGGTGAAAATCCGCTCGTAGTTCTTCCAGCCCACGGGCTTGGCCTCGCCGATGCCCTTGAAGCTTGTCAGGCTCATGTCGAAGGTCAGGATCACCGGGTGCACGAAGAAGAGCCCCAGCACGGCCAGCGCGGGGATCGTGAAGATGTAAAGGGAGTTGCGCGTCTTCATGGCGGGCCTCGTCAGAAGAATTCGGGCCCGGCGGATCGCTCCGCCGAGCCCACGGGAGAGGTGTCAGAGGTTATCTTCGACCACATCGTCCCAACGCTTCAACGTATCTGCGTTGGGGGCGTCGATGTTCAGAAGGAAGCCGGTGATGCTGTCTTCCCACTCGCCCTGCAGGGGCTTGGGGAATTCCAGCGTGGAGAAGGGCCAGAGGATCAGGCTCTCGGCATCGCGCGCCGCCGTGTAGGGCGCGGCCAGCGCGGGCATCACGCTCTCTTGCCCCCTGAAGGGGCTGTAGGCCCCCTCGGCTTCAAGGAAGACGGCAAGGTTCTCGGGCCGAGCGAAGAAATCCACCCATTTGCGCGCCGCTTCCTTGTTTTCAGCATCGCGCGGGATGGACCAGCCGGGGCCGATCAGGTCCAGCGCCAGCCCGTGCTCGGTGAAGGCCGAGGGCATCGGGGCGAACTGGTAGTTCAGCCCTTCCACGGAGGAGAAGCTTTCGATGTTCCAGGCCCCCTGCGGCAGGATCGCCACGTTGCCGGAGCGGAATTCCTGCGGCGCGGTTGCCCAGGGGTCCAGCCCGGCCTGCAGCTTGGGATCGAAACACTTGGCCGCCACCAGATCGCGGACCATGTCGAGCGAGGCGTTGAAATTCGCATCCTCCACGAAGCTGCGCGCGCCGGAGCCATAGTCTGCAGCCGAGATCCCCTTGGGATCCAGCCCGTTCGCACCGACAAACAGCATGGCCGGGAATCCCCCAGCAAAAATCATCGGCGCGATGCCCGCATCCGCAAGTGCGCCACAGGCGGCCTTCAGCTCGTCAATGGTGACGGGGGCCTTTTCGATCCCGGCCTTGGCCAGCAGATCCATATTGACGAAATTGCCCATGCCGATGACTTCCAGCGGCAGCACCTGCATTTCATCGCCCGAGGCCATCACGTCGCGCACGGCCGGCAGCATCTGCTTGTACCATTCGCTGTCGGTGCCAAGATCCGACAGGAAGCCCGCACCACCCCAGAGCTGCACGAGCGAGCTGTCGACCATCGTCACGTCGGGCGGGTTGCCCGATTGCAGGCGCGGCGGGATCACCTTGTCCACGTCCTTGCGGGCCACATAGGTCAGATCGACCGTGATGCCCGGGTTCTCCGCCTCAAAAGCGGCGATCAGCTCCGGCAGGCCCGCCGGCTGCGCCTCGCCGCCCTTCCAGGCCACCACGTCCAGCACGGTATCCGCCGGGGCCGCCCCGGCCATGAGCGCGAAAAGCGCCGTCGCGGTCAGAAAGTTTCGTGTCATAAGTAAGCTCCTCCAGTGATGGCTAAATCGTACATTATTTTTTTGTATTGTACATTAAAATATGATCTTTGAGGGATGAAGAGCCTCAAGTAGCCAATGAACCCTGTATTTTCAGAAGGAAACTCGCCGATGCGCCGCCCAAACATACTATTAATCACCACCGACCAGCAGCGCGGAGACTGTATCGGGCCGGAGGGGCGCGGCGTGCGCACGCCCCATATGGACCGAATCGCGGCAGAAGGCGTGCGCTTCGCCACCTGCATCACGCCGCATCCGATGTGTCAGGCGGCGCGGGCCTCGATCCTCACCGGCAAGCTGCCCTACAGCCAAGGCGTGCGCGACAATGGCCGCGATCTGGACGAAGCGCTCGGCGCGCAGGGGCTGGGCGGCACCTTTGCCAAGGCGGGCTACGCGACCCATTTCATCGGCAAAGCGCATCTCTCCAGCCAGCAGACCTTCGAGCCCACCGGGCGGCCCGAATGCTACAAGAGCGCCAAGGACTACCCGGAGAGCTGGCGCGGCAGCTACATGGGGTTTGAGGATGTGCAGATGATGCTGCGCCCCCATCACCACACCCAATGGTACGACGCGCCCGAGACGCTGCATTACGAAAACTGGCTCGATCAGGATGGCCAGGGCCGCGCCCGCTGGGACAAGGCCAAAGAGCGCCTTGCGCCCGACACCGCCCATTTTCAGGCCTGGCGCTCCGCGCTGGAGGAGGAATGGCACTCCTCTCCCTGGATCAGCGACCGCACGGTGGAGATGCTGGAAACCCGCGACACCGATAGGCCCTTCATGGCCTGGGTCTCCTTCCCCGATCCGCACCCGCCCTTCCTGTCGCCCAAGCCCTGGTGCGATACGTATTCCGGCGAAGATGTCACCATCGCCAAACACCCCACGCTGGATCTGGAGCGCCGCCCGTGGTGGCACCGCGCCTTCGTGGAGGATCGCGCCAAGCCGATCAAACAGGGCTCCGAGCACAACGCCGGCGGCATCGACTGGGGGCAGAAGGGCGATCTGACCGAGGCCGCGCTGCGCGATCTCACGGCGATTTATTTCGGCATGATTTCGGCGGTGGATCACCAGATCGGCCGCATCCTTGCCGCGCTGGAGGCCTCGGGCGAGCTTGAGAATACGGTGGTGATCTTCACCTCCGACCACGGCGAATGGCTGGGCGATCACGGGCTGCTACTGAAGGGGCCGATGATGTATGACGGGCTTCTACGTGTGCCCTGCATGATCATGGGGCCGGGCGTTGCGGCCGGTCAGGTGATCACCGATCCGGTAAACACCGTCGACATCCTCGCCACCTGCGCCGATCTCGCGCAGGTGGAGACGGCCGCCAACCACGGGCGCTCGTGGCGCGGGCTATGGGAGGGGCGCGAAAGCCGCGAGTACGCGCTGTCGGAATATGAGGTGGACGCCCTGCGCTCCGCCGTCGATCTGGACATGCGCACCGTGCGCAGCGCGCGCTACCGGATGACGGTGGATCTGCTGACCGACACCGGCGAGTTGTACGACATGCAGGCGGACCCGGACGAGATGGAGAACCTTTTCGACGATCCCACCCATGCCGATGTGCGCGCCGCGCATATGTCGATGATCCACGCCCGCCCCGACGACATGATCCCGGTCGCCCCGCGCGTCGGCTGGCACTAGCCCGCCCGCGCGCGGGGATCGCAGGCCGGGCGCACTGGGCCAGCCCGGCCTGCTCTTTCAGGATGCTATGATGGGGATCAGACCGCCATCCGGGGGCGGCTGAGCGCGGGCCAGATCGCACGTGCCGCCGCCAGCAAACCGGCGCGGGCCAGTGGATCGGCATCACACAGCCTGTAGGGCAGCCCGGCAATGGCAAAGGCCCGCTGGTAGCGCTCCGCCATCAGGCCCGAGGCCACGAGCGCGACGGGCGCTTTCGGCGTTGTGCCAAGGCCCGCGATTTCCTGCCCGATCAAGAGGCCCGAGAGGCGCGAGGCGGCTTCCGGCGCGCGGTCAGGGGCCAGCAGCGCGCCCGCACGCAGGCCGAACAGGGCACGGGTGAGTGCCGCAGGCTCCTCTAGCGCCGCGCGCAGGCCTGCCTCGAAAGCTTCAGGCACAAAGATCCCGGCCTGCATGAACCCCGCCAAGGTGCCGCCCTCAGTGAGCCGGGCGAAGAGCTCGCCCGTCATATAGGTGGAGAAGCCGGTCAAGCAGCCATGTTCGATCCGCGCCCATTTGGAATGGGTGCCCGGCAGGCAGCACAGCCGCGCAGCCGGTGGGTGGTCGCCCTGCAGCAGCCCCAGCAGCAGCGTTTCCTCGCCACGCATCACGTCCGGGCGGCGGACATCATGCTGCGCCACGCCGGGCAGGATGCGGATGTCGCGCCCGCCCTGCCCCACCTGAACAGCGCCCCCCGCGATGGACGTCAGCAGGCACGGCGCGGGCAAATAGGGCACGTTGCGCCAGCCCGCGGCGGCCCCGGCCATGCCGCAGATCAGCACCGGCACCTCGCGCAGCACCGAGAGCGCGGCGAGATGCGCCTCCAGCACCGGCGCGAAATCCTCGGGCGCAAGACGGCCCATGCCCTCTGCCGAGCGCCGCTCCGCCAGCACCTCCCCGGCGGCCGACAAGGCCCAGAGGCGAAAGCTGGAGGTGCCCCAATCCACGGCCACACATGCAATCATCGCTGTCGTCCCCGTTGCGCCGCTCAGGCGTCCATCGCGTAGGTTTTCAGGAAGTCCCGGTCCGGCTCCACGCCAAGACCGGGGCCCTGCGGCACGGCGATCAGACCACCGTTGCGCGCCACCTGCCCTTGAATGTCCAGAGGCTCGGTGAGCAGGTGATCGCGGAAACGGTTCTCGGTGGTGTCAAACTCCAGCCAGGGCGCGCGTGGAAACAGCCCGCCGGGCAAGGGCGGCATGGCAGCGAGCAGCTGCAGGTTGGTGGCCACGGCAATGGCCGAACCCCAGACATGGTTGAACACCGGGGTAAAATGGGCGTGGCACAGGGCCAGAACGCGCAGGTATTCGGTGATCCCGCCCAGCGCGCAGACCTCGGGCTGGGCGATGTCGAGCCCACGCGATTCCAGCAGCGCGCGCCAGCCCCAGCGGCTGAACTCCGCCTCGCCGCCTGAAATATTGACCTTCAGCCCGGCGCGCAGCTCGCGGTAGCCGTCCAGATCCTCGGGCGCGACAGGCTCTTCGAACCAGAAAGCGCCGGCTTCCTCCAGCACCCGGCCCACGTAGAAGGCGTCAGCAGTGTTATAGGCGTGGTTGGCGTCGGCCATGAAATCGAAGTCATCCCCCACGCCCCGGCGCACGGCTTCGATCAGCTTGGCGTCCTCCTTCGGGCCAAGGCCGATCTTCATCTTGGTGGCGGCAAAACCCATGCCCTTGATCGCAGCGGCCTCGTCTTCGAAGCGCGCCACGTGATCGGCAAGGCTTTCGCGCTTGAGCATCATGCCATAGCCATAGGCGCGCACCTCACTGCGATGCGCCCCGCCGATCAGTTTGTGCACCGGCAGCCCGGCGGCCTTGCCGGCGATGTCCCACAGGGCGATGTCCACGCCCGAGAGCGCCTGCAGCGGCATGCCTTTCTGGCCGTGATCGCGCAAAAGGTTGTAGACGCGGTGCCAAATCACGTCGCGATCCAGCGCGTCCATGCCAAGGATCAACGGCTGGATGACCTTCTCGACAATGCACTTGTTGGCGACCGCGACGGTGCCGGGGCCGAAACACTCGCCCCAGCCGGTGAGGCCCGCGTCGGTCTCCACCTCCACGATATGGGCGGTGCGTTTGGCGTAATACTGCTGCGAATAGCCCAGTTCCTCGGGCATGTCGCAGTGTAGAACATGGCTGGTGATACGGGTGATCTTCATGCCGCTTCTCCTGCCGACAGCGCGCGCGAGATGCGTTTGACGACGAGGTAATCGTTCAGCGCCAGCCGCGAGCAATCATGCCCGATGCCGGATTGCCCGATACCGCCGTGCGGCAGGTGAATATCGTATTTCACCCCGTTGATTTGCACCTCGCCACAGCGCAGCCCCCGCGCCATCGCCTCGGCCAGCGCCAGATCGGCGGTGAAGACATAGGAGGCAAGCCCGCCTTCCTCACCGTCATTGGCGCGATCAAGCAGCATGCCGCGATCCTCAAAGGGGATCAGGCTGACAACGGGGCCGAAGATCTCGTTCTGGTAAATCGCCATGTCCTCCGTCACGCCATCAAGCACGGTGGGGGCAAGGAAATGGCCTGTCTCAAAGCCTTCGGGGCGGTCGCCCCCGGCAAGGCAGGTGGCGCCCTTCGCGATGGCATCGTCGATCAACCCCTTCACGCGTCCCCAGGCGCGGCCGTCGATCATCGGCCCTGTCAGAATGTCGGCGTGGCGGTCAAAGCCGACCTTCGCCGCCTTCGCCCGCGCCACCACCTTGTCGCGGAAGGCCGCATAGACGCCGCGCTCCACGAAGACCCGATTGGGCGTCACGCAGATCTGGCCGGCATTGTTGAATTTCACCGTGGTCACGATCTCGGCGGCGAGATCCAGATCAGCGTCGTTGAACACCAGCACCGGCGCGTTGCCGCCCAGTTCCATGGAGAACCTCTTGATCGAGGTCGCCCCCACCTTCATCAGGTGTTTGCCCGTGGCGGTGGAGCCGATCAGCGTGATGAGGTTCGGGATGGTCGAGGCCGCCAGCGCATCCGAAGGGCCATAGCCGTCGGTCGTGAGGATGTTCACCACGCCGGGCGGCAGGCCGATCTCGTGGCAGAGCCGCCCCACCGCATAGGCCGAGAGCGGCGTGGCGGCGGAGGGGCGGATCACGATGGGCACACCGGCAGCCATCGCCGGGGCAATCTTATAGGCCAGATTGAGCAGCGGGAAGTTCCACGCCAGATAGGCCACCGCCACCCCGACGGGTTCATAGACGATGCGGTGATCATGGGTGCCCTCCAAGTCGCGCAGGGTTTCATCCTGTACGCGCTGGATTTCCTCGGCGTAGAAGCGCAGCGCGCGCTCCAGCAGGTCGAAATCCTCCTGCGTCCCCCCCCAGGGCTTGCCCATCTCGTGGTGGATACAGAGGCGCAGATGCTCTTCATTGGCCAGCACGGCCTCGCGCAGCTTGTGCATCCAGCGCTGGCGCTCGGCCACCGATGTGGCCGCCCAGCCCGGCGCCGCTGCCCGCGCCGCCTTAAGGGCGCGCTCTACATCCCCGTAGCCCGCTGCCGCGACGCGCGCCACAAGCCCCTCGGTGGCCGGGTTGATCACATCCACCCCGCCTTCGCCTGCGCAAAGCTGCCCACCGAAATACATCTGCGTCGTGAAATCCATCGCCTGTCCCCGTTTGCCATCAGCGTTTGAGAACCGCCAAGGCCGGAGGGCCTGCGGTTTGCGCATTTATATTTACATATTATCTTTGAGACAAGATGCAAAACCTCCCCCGCACGGGCATCGCCGCGCAGGCAAGAGGCTTTCCTGTAGAACGTGAGATGGAGGTGGGGGCGGCGCGCAGGCCGTCAGGCGTCAGGCCCTCCGCGGGCCAGACGCCGAGCCGTCACATGCGCTCAGTGTTTCTTCGAGGGCTTGCGAAACGGCTTTGCCGCCCCGCCTTTTTCATATGTACGCCCCGAGGCACGCTCTTCCCTGGCCTTGGCCTTTTGCTTGGCGCTGTGCCGAGGCTTGCCTTCGCGCTTGGACTTGGGCGCATCCGGCGTGCTGTCGTCCCAGCTTTGCCGCTTGCCCGGTTTGAACGTCTTCTTCGATTTCGGCGCGGCCCCCTTGCCCCCCTTGCCGGTGCCCGCGTGTTTGCCTGCGCTCTTCTCGAAAGGCTTGGGCTTGGCGGGTTTCGGGGTGGGCGCGTAGACGGGCTCTTCCGGCTCTTCTTGACGGTCCGGCTGATGTTCAGCCTTCCGTTCTGGCTTCCGTTCTGGCTTTTGGCGCTTCTCGAAGGTCCTTTTGGGCGTGTCTGCAAACGCCTGCGCCGGGCGCGGATCCGCCGGCGGCCCTTTGGGCGATGCGTCGAAATCCGGCACGCCCTCCAGTTCGGTCAGCGCCGCCCCCTGCTCGACGGCTAGCCCTGCGCCCAGTTCCTGCTTCATCGCAGGCACAGCCGCCGTGGCGATCTCCACGAAAGTTTCTTGATATTGCACGCGAATGGCACCGATCGCGCCTTTGGCCAGACCGGCGTTGCGGCAGAGCATGGGCAGGAGCCAGCGGGGCTCCGCGCGATCCTTCCGCCCCAGCGACAGCGAAAACCATGTGCTCGGGCCGAAATCGGCATGATCGGGTTTGGCCTTCTTTCCACGCTCGGGCGGCGTGCCGAGGATCTCGGGGGCCGAGTTCTTTTCCCGGTACAGGCGCAGATAGGCGGCGACCACCTGTTCGGGCGAGCGTTCGGCCAGCAGCCGGGTGGCGAAAGCGGCTTCTTCGGGGCTGAGGGCCTCGTTCAGGGCCGGATCGGCGATGATGCGCTCCTCTTCGCGCTCCAGCACCTCTTCAGCAGAGGGCGGCGCGCCCCATGTGGCGTTGAGCTTGGCTGTTTTGAGCAGACGCTGCGCCTTCGAGCGGTGCCGTGCGGGCACGATCAGGATCGATTCCCCCTTGCGGCCCGCGCGCCCGGTGCGCCCCGAGCGGTGCAGCAGCGTTTCGGCGTTGGACGGCAGATCGGCGTGGATCACCAGTTCCAGCCCCGGAAGATCGATCCCCCGCGCCGCCACATCCGTGGCCACGCAGACATTCGCGCGCCCGTCGCGCAGCGCTTGCATCGCGTTGTTGCGCTCAGCCTGGCTGAGTTCACCGGAGAGCGAGACGACCTTGAAGCCCCGGTTGGAAAACTTCGCGGTCAGCCGCGCCACCATGGCGCGGGTGTTGGCAAAGACGATCGCCGTCTGGGCGGCGTGGTAGCAGAGCACATTGATGATCGCCTTCTCGATGTCGGACGGCGCAACGTTCAGCGCGTGATAGGCGATATCGGCGTGCTGGGAGCTCGCGCTGCCGATCTTGAGGCGCTGCGCGTCTTCTTTCTGGTAGGTCTTTGCGAGCTTGGCGATGCCGCCGGGCACCGTGGCAGAGAACATCAGCGTGCGCCGCGTTTCGGGGATCTGCTCGAGGATGTATTCCAGATCCTCGGAGAAGCCCATGTCGAGCATCTCGTCGGCCTCATCGAGCACCACGGCGCGCACATCGCTCAGATCGATGCCGCCGCGCATGGCGTGATCACGCAGACGGCCGGGGGTGGCAACGACGATATGCGCCCCCCGCTCCAGCGCGCGGCGTTCGGTGCGGGTGTCAAGGCCGCCCACGGCGGACGCCGTCACCACACCGGCCTGCGCGAAGAGCCAGTCAAATTCGCGACGCACCTGCAGCGCCAGTTCCCGCGTCGGCGCAATGACCACGGCAAGCGGCGCGGCGGGGCGCCCGAAGGTGCCATCCTCTTCAAGAATATCCTGCGCGATGGTCAGGCCAAAGCCCACCGTCTTGCCCGAGCCGGTCTGTGCCGAGACAAGCAGATCCTTGCCGCGCAGATCTTCGTCCAGAACGGCCAACTGCACGGGTGTCAGATCGCTATAGCCCTTGCCCTGCAGCGCCGCCGACAGCGTATGGGGAAGGTTCGGAAAATCTTGCATGAGGCACCACCGGTTGGGAAAGGCACGGCGATACTGGTATTTCGCAGAGATGTATAGCTGATTATGCGAAACCGGGGCCATTCGCCCGCGCGGGCGCGAAACGTGGCGTCAACTGACCGCGATCCGGCGTTGTTTGCCCATGCCAGCCCGGCACAGCCGTGGCTATAGTGGCGGCAATAGAGCATAGGAGGCAGCGAGATGCGACTGACCGTGAATGGCACCGGGTATGAGGTGGATGTCGAGCCCGACATGCCGCTGCTTTGGGTTTTGCGCGATGAGCTGAACATCACCGGCCCGAAATACGGCTGCGGCATTGCCCAATGCGGGGCCTGCACCGTGCATATCGACGGATTGCCCGTGCGCAGCTGTCAGGCCCAGATCGGCGATCTGGACGGGGCCGAGGTGACAACCATCGAAGGGCTTGGCCAGCCCGGCAGCCTGCATGCCGTGCAAGCGGCGTGGATCGAGGCGCAGGTGGCGCAATGCGGTTACTGCCAGGCCGGCCAGATCATGCAGGCCGCCGCACTTCTGGAGTTCAACCCGGCCCCGACCGATGAGGACATCGACGCCGTCATGTCGGGCAACCTGTGCCGCTGCGGCACCTACCCCCGCATCCGCGCCGCCATCCACGCCGCCGCTCAGAAGCTGCAGGAGGCCTGAGCCATGGCCAGCATCGGAAAAATCGCCCGCCGCAGCTTCTTGATCGGCTCTGCCGCTATCGCCGGGGGCGTTGCCTTCGGCGTCTATGCCGCGCGCAAGCCCTTTGACAATCCAAACCTCGCCACGCTTCCCGACGGCGCGGCCAGCTTCAATCCGTGGGTGATCATCGACGCCGAGAAGATCACGCTGATCGCCCCCCATGCGGACAAGGGGCAAGGGATCTTCTCGGCGCAAGCCGCTCTGATCGCCGAGGAACTGGATGTGGACCTTGCGCAGATCGAGATCAGCTTCGGCCTGCCCGACAAGGCCTATTTCAACACCGCCATCACCGAAGCCGCCGCGGGCTTTCCGCTCTATGATGTCGGCCCAATGGCCGAACGGGTGCGCGGCTTTCTAGGCGGCGTCGTCAAACTGGCGCTGCCGATGATGGCCACGGGCGGCTCCTCGGCCATCCCCGACACCTATGACAAGCTGCGCGAAGCCGGGGCCAGCGCACGCGAAACCCTCAAGCTGGCGGCAAGCCAGCAAAGCGGCGTGCCCGTGGCCGAGCTGACCACGGAGCGCGGGGCCGTCATCCTGCCGGATGGCACGGAACTCGCCTATACCGCGCTGGCCGGTGCAGCGGCACAGATCGCCCCCGTCACCGGCACCCCGCTGCGCGACCCGAAGGAGTGGAGGATCCTCGGAAAGCCCCAGAAGCGGGTTGATATGCTGGCGAAATCCACCGGCACGGTCCGCTACGGCATCGATTTCCGCACGGAAGGCATGCTCCATGCCACTGTCAGGATTAACCCGCGCAAAGGCGGCGCGCTGAACGGCTATGACGCCTCCGCCGCCGAAGCCATGCCCGGCGTTCGCAAGATCCTGCCCATCACCGGCGGTGTCGCCGTGGTGGCCGACAACACGTGGCGGGCGTTTCAGGCCGTTGACGCGATCACGTTCAACTGGGGCGCGGCCCCCTACCCGGCGGAACAAGCAGAGCATTGGGCGCATCTGTCGGGGATCTTCGATGACGATCACCTGAACGCCGAGGCCCGCGTGGAAGGCGATGTGGAGGCCGCCGAGGGCGAGGTGATCACCGGCGAATACCGCGCGCCCTATGTCGCCCATGCACCGCTGGAGCCACTGAATGCCACCATCCTCGTGACCGAGGATCGGGTGGACATCTGGACGGGTCACCAGATCCAGATGTTCGCCGAACAGATCGTGGCCGAGATCACCGGCGTGCCGCAGGAGAACGTGCACCTGCACAACATGTTCATCGGCGGCAGCTTCGGGCACCGGCTGGAGTTCGATTTCATCCGGCAAGCCGCCGAGATCGCCAACCAGATGCGCGGCACACCGGTGCAGATGACCTATTCGCGCGAGGAGGATTTCGCGCAGGATTTCCCCCGCCACATCACGATGGGGCGCGGCATGGCCAAGGTGAAGGACGGCAAGGTCCATGCGCTGGATGTTCAGATCGCCGGGCAATCGGTGATGCGCAGCCAGATGGGCCGCATGGGGCTGAGCCTGCCGGGCCCGGACACCCAACTGCACGAAGGGGCGTGGGATGCGCCGATGTTCAACCTGCCGAACCTGCGCGTGCGCTCCTATCGCACGGAAGCGCTTGCGCCTGTCTCCTCCTGGCGCGCCGTTGGGGCGGGGCCGAATGTGTTCGTCTATGAAACGCTGCTGGACGAGGCGATCCACGCCGCCGGGGCCGATCCGCTGCTGGAGCGCATCCGCCTGATGGGGCATGACGTGTCGGTCAAGGTGCTGGAGGCGGTGGGCGAGATGTGCAACTGGTCCGGTGCTTCGCTCGGCGAAAACCGCGGGCGCGGCGTGGCCTATGGCTTCTCCTTCGGCGTGGCGGTGGCCACCGTCGTCGAGGTCAGCCAGACGGCGGCGGGCCTCAAGCTCGATCATGTCTGGGTGGCGGCAGACGTGGGCAAGGTGATCGATCCGGTGAACCTTGAGAACCTCGCACAGGGCGGCACTATCTTTGGGCTGGGCCATGCGATCAACTGCGAGATCACCTATGCCGACGGTATGGCCGAGCAGACGAATTACCACGCCCATGAGGCGATGCGCCTGTGGCAATGCCCGCCGATCGCCTTCCGGGCGCTGGAAAACAACCCGAAGATTCGGGGCTTTGGCGAACCGCCGATCCCGCCTGCCGCCCCGGCCCTTGGCAATGCGATCTTCGCAGCGACCGGCCAGCGCCTGCGCGAAATGCCGTTCCACAAGCATATCGCCTTCGCCTGAGGAGCCCGAGATGAAGTATCTGCTGCCCGTCACCGCCGCTCTGGCCCTCGCCATCGCCGCCCCGCTCACCCGGGCCGAGGGCGAGGCCCCGGCCACGATCAACGCCCCGGCGGAAGGGTCTGTCTCGCAGGCAGACGGCCTGAGCTCCTTTGCGCGGGTTTACGAGGTCGTCAGCCACCCGCGCTGCGCCAACTGCCACGCCGGGCCCGAGAACATCCCCATGTGGTATGGCGGCAGCGAAGGGCCGGCGCGCCCCCATGGCATGAACATCAACGCCGGGGAAAGCCGCATCGGCGCCGAAACCCTGCTCTGCTCCACCTGCCACATGACACGCGAGGATCTGGACAGCGCGCCCCACGCCCCACCCCACGCCGGGCTGGACTGGCAACTGGCCCCGGTGGAGTTCGCGTGGTTCGGCAAGAGCCCCGCCGAGATCTGTGCCCAGATCTCTGATCCCGAACGCAACGGCGGGCGCGACTGGCTGGGGCTCGCGGAGCATCTTGTCGAGGACGCCGGGCACCACGGGTTCGTGCTCTGGGGCTGGAACCCGGGCGGCGGGCGCGAACCGGCCCCTTATTCTTTGCAGGCGCATGTGGATGACGTGCTGCACTGGGGCGCGGCGGGTATGCCCTGCCCGCAGGAGTGAGGCGCACCCCATAGCCACAGGCATCGCCGCCGGGCGTCTCGTGTTCAACGGTGTCCGGCGCGCCACCGAATGGCTGATGGACGCAGGAACCGGCGAAAGCGCCGTGCCCTGGATCGCTTTGCTCTGGTGACAGCCGGTGGCACACTCGCCTCTTTGCGCCGGGGCCATCTCACCCTGCGCGGCTGGGTTATCCGGGCCTTTATCCTCATCGACGCCGCCATCGCTTTGGCGATGATCGTTGCCCTGCTTTCGGCCTTAACCCAACGGCACAAGGGGGTGGTGGCGATGTCATCCTCAAAAATGCCGATATCGCGAACGTAAAAATACCTCCTATAGTGAAAGCCTTGAAGCAGACGATTTGATTCAATCCGTTCGAAAGGAAGGCCGTTGAAAGCATTTTCTTTTCTATTGCGAATGCTGCTGTGTCTTGCGTGCGCTTCGGCCGCCTCCGCCCAAAGCGCCGAGCACCCGAATTACCCTGTTACCATCATCGACCGCGACGAGGGAATTATTGCCATCGTCGATGAGATCGACATCAGGACCCCTTTGGCATTTGAACGAACACTCGCCGAGGTGCCGAACGTTTCGTCTTTGATACTGAGCAGCCCCGGTGGGCTTGTTCACAGCGCCCTTTCAATCGCAAGCAGGGTGCATGGCCTTCAACTGACCACGGTTGTTTTCGAAGGGCACGAATGCATGTCCGCCTGCGCTTTGATTTTCCTCGCTGGCTCAGAACGTCAGGCATTAGGCGACTTAGGGGTCCACCAGATAAGCAACGCACTGGACGGAGAAGAAAGCCTCGTGAGCGGGCAGTTCGCCCTAGCCGACGTCATTGAAGCACTCAACGGCTACAACGTTCCCCCGGAAGTCGTCGGCCTGATGCTGCGGACACCGCCAGACGACATGTATGTTTTCTCGGAAACGGAGAAGCAACGGTTCGGGTTGCTGACGGGCCATCAAACGGCAACTCCGAAGCCATCATCCCACGAAGCACATCTTGACTTGTCCGACCCGGACACGTGGCGCGGCAAGATGATAATTGGCAGTCTGATTTCAAACGGTGACAGGTGGTATGCGCGCTTGAATAGCGATGGAACCACGACATTCCAGTTCACCAGCGGGAAGCGATCTTATGGCAGCTATTACATTGCAGACGGCCAAATCTGCTTCTTGCTTGACGAGAACCCGGTTGCCTCTTGTCGTCGCCCCGTCAGAGCCGCAGACGGCGTCCGCTGGTACGATGAGGCGGGAGTCTATCGGTCCATCATTTTGAGCGTCGAAAACAAAGGGTTTGAACCTGTCGCAGCGACTTCACACTCCGCTTTTGAGATTAGCGAACACATCCCTCCCGGCGAATGCGCATTGGTCGTTGCCTCCAGATCAACTGAAGCGGCAGCAGCCGATTACGTGCGGGAGAACATCACTGACCTGCGCTACCTGAAGGCGTTCAGAGCGAAGAATGGCTGGATTGCAATTACGATTGGAACGCTCAAGCCGCACGAGGTGGACCCTGTGATGTCTGAGTGGAAAGCAGTCGGTCGGATACCGTCAGACAGCTACTGCTCGACGGGGGCCAACTATCTCACTGTCGTGGAACTGGATTTGCGCTGAACCCTATCGCCTCAGCCAACCCGCTGAATCACAAACCGGGTCGGGAAGCAGAAGCTTGAAGGGGGACCGAACGGGGGGCCAAAGACAACCCGGACCTAAATAGTACTTATAAATAAAGCTTTTATTAAGAATTTCTGGTGCCCCCACACGGACTCGAACCGCGGACCTACTGATTACAAATCAGTTGCTCTACCAGCTGAGCTATAGGGGCACTGACGCGCGATTTACGCGTTGATGGCCGGGCGCGCAAGGCCCTTTTTCGGCCCTCTCAACGGCTCGCGCGAGCCAGCAGGAGCACAGCGGCAAGGCCGACACCGATCACGAGGATGGCGGCGGGGGAGGCGTCGCCGAGGTTTTCGAGCGAAGCCTGCTCATACACGCGGGTGGCCAGCGTGTTGTAGTTGAAGGGCCGCAGCAGGAGCGTGGCGGGCAGTTCCTTCACGCAATCCACGAAGACCAGCAGCAGCGCGGCCCCCACCGAGCTGCGCATCAGCGGCGCATAAACGTCGCGCAGCGCCCCCCCGGCGCTGCGGCCCAGCGAGCGCGCGGCCAGCGGCAGGTTCGGGGCGACGCGGCCCATGGCGCCGTCCATCGCGCCCTGGGCAATGGCGAAAAAGCGCACGAAATAGGCGAAGATCAGCGCGAAGGAGGTGCCGGTGAGCATCAGCCCCGGATCATGGCCGGTGAGCGCAAGGATGCCGTCGGCAAGGCGGTTGTCGAGCGCGGCCAGCGGGATCAGGATGCCGACCCCAAGCACCGCGCCAGGCGCGGCGTAGCCGATGGTTGTCACGGGCAGCAGCAGGCGCGGCAGCCGCGCGCCGCTCAGGCGCACGCCATAGACCATGAAGAGCGCCGCGATCACCGTGAAACCAGCGGCCACACCGCCCACGAAAAGCGTGTTCAGGAAGGCATCGATCAGCCCCGGATCGGCCCAGCGCTCGGCATTGGCCAGCGCGTGATCGAGGATCACCGCCACCGGGAAGACGAAGCCGAAGAGGAAGGGCAGCGCGCAGAGGCCAAGCGCCAGCCAGCCGCGCCAGCCGGTGAGCGTGACGGGCGCCACCGGGCGCTGGCCCCGGCTTGTGGTGTAATAGCGGCTGCGGCGGCGGCCGATCTTTTCCAGCGTCACCAGCAGCATCACCAGCAGAAGCACCACGCCCGCCAGCTGCGCCGCACCACCGGCGTTGTTGCTTTCCAGCCAAACCGAGAAGATCCCCGTGGTCAGCGTCTGCACCGCGAAGTAATCCATCGTGCCGAAATCGGCGACGGTCTCCATCATGGCGATGGCCGCACCCACGGCGATGGCGGGGCGCGCCATCGGCAGGCCCAGCCGCCAGAAGCGCTGCCACGGCCCCGCGCCCAGCGCCCGGGCGACCTCATAGGCGCTGCCGGATTGCTCGCGGAAGGCCGCGCGGGCCAGCAGGTAGACATAGGGAAACAGCGCCGCCGACAGAACGAGGATGGCGAAACCGGTGGAGCGCACCTCGGGGAACCAGTAATCGCGGGAGGTCTGCCAGCCGAAGATCCGGCGCAGGCCGGTTTGCAGAGGCCCGGCGTATTCGAGGAAATCCACCAGCGCATAGGCCCCCACATAGGCCGGGATCGCCAGCGGCAGCAGCAGCAGCCACTGCAGGTAGCGCGCGGCCGGGAAGCGGTACATCGTCAGCATCCACGCGCAGCCCGCCCCCACGAAGGCCGTGATCACGCCCACGGAGGCCGCCATCACGAAGGTCGTTTTCAGGTAGCGCGGCAGGGTGGTGGCCATGAGGTGCGGCCAGATGTTCTCGGACGGGTTGAAAGCGATCCAGACCACCGCGAGGATCGGCGCGAGCACCAGCGCCGCCACCAACACAGCCCCCACGGACCACGGGCTGATGCACCTTTTGCGGGCACCTGTGGCGGTTTCGGGGGCGGTCGTCTCTGTCATGTCTGCGGCCTAGCGGAAAGCAGTTTAAGTGTCCAGATTTCCGCGTATATACTAAGGCCACTCAAGAAGAAGAAGCGGATGATCACGCCCATGCAGGTAGCGATACACCTCGGAGCCCATTCCACCGACGGCGACCGCCTGATCAAGGGCATGCTCAAGAACCGGGACATCCTGTCGGAACAGGGCATCGTGGCCCCTGCCCCCACCCGCTACCGCACGATGATCCGCGAAACGATGCAGGCGCTCAACAATGCGCGCCCCAATGATGACGCCCAGCAGGCGCTGTTTGACGATCTGGTGGAGGACGAAGGCGCTACGCGGCTGCTGCTGTCGAACGAGCATTTCATCTGCGTTCAGCAGAAGGTGCTGGAGCACGGCACGCTCTACGCCCGCGCCGGGGACAAGATCGCCGGTCTCACGAACCTGTTTCATGGCCACGAGGTGGAGTTTTTCCTCGCCATCGCCAACCCGGCCACCTTCCTGCCCACCATCGCAGCTCGGGTGAAGAACAAGAGCTTTGCCGAATGGTACGGCATGACGGATGCCAGCGCGCTTCTGTGGTCGGACGTGATCACCCGCATCCGCGCCGCCAATCCTTCGGCCCCGCTCACCGTCTGGTGCAACGAGGATACGCCGCTGATCTGGCCGCAGGTGATGCGCGAATTTGCCGGGGTGGATCACGGCACCGAGTTCGTGGGCCGCTACGAGGTGCTGGCACAGATCATGAAGAAAGAGGGCATGCGCCGCTTCAAGGAATATCTTGAGACGCACCCTCCCGTGACGGAAGTCCACCTGCGCCGGATCATGGCCGCTTTCCTTGACAAATACGCCATCGAGGACGCCATCGAGGTGGAGCTGGATCTGCCCGGTTGGACGGAAGAGGACGTGGACCGCCTCTCCGACATCTACGAGGAAGATGTGGACCTGATCGCCCGCATGCCCGGGGTGACCTTCCTCGCGCCCTGAGGGCCTCAGGGCATCGCCGTATGCGCCACCAGCAAGAAGCCCTCGTCCGCCGCAGGCGGCCTGTAGTGTTTGGTGAAGCGGTGGAACTGCTCTTCCGTGGCAGCGAAAGGGTGATCGCCTTGCGCGTTGCGGGCCTTGAGCCTTTGCAGGCAGAGCGCGTCCGGGGCTTCGATCACATGCATCTCATGGACAACGCCCGCGGTCTCCACGATGCCGCGCATCCAGGCGCGTTGCGCCGGTGTGTTGGCCGGGAAATCCAGCACCACCGAAAGCCCTTCGCGCAGCAGCGAAACCACATGCGGACCCATCACGCCCTGCAGTTTTTCGGCACAGGTCAGGTAGTCCGCCGGGCTCTGCATCTGCGCGCCGAAGAGCGCCGCGAGCCAGTCATCCTCCGAGATCAGCACCGTGGCCGGGGCCGCGGCCAGTTGCGCCGCCAGCGTGGATTTGCCGGACGCGATCTTGCCACAGAGCATGTGAAGAACGGCGGGGGGCTGCGGCATAGGGCACCTCTTGGGCTGAAAGAACTTGTCTGAAAAACCTGTCTTGTGGGGCAAACCCGGCCGCGAAATTCCGGCCGGGCCATTGGCTGTGCGGCCTCAGCTCATGCCGAGCGCTTCCTTGTACATCTCCAGCACCGCTTCTTCCTCGGCGATGTCATGGGCTTCGCGTTTGCGCAGCGCGATGATCTTGCGCATCACCTTGGTGTCATAGCCCCGGCCCTTGGCCTCGGCCATCACCTCTTTCTGCTGATCGGCGATGTCTTTCTTTTCCGCTTCGAGGCGCTCGTAGCGCTCGATGAACTGGCGCAGCTCGTCGGCTGTCACGCGGTAGGTTGCATCCACCTGGCTTTCTTCGATGTCCATGGCCTGCTCTCTGTCTCTGGTTGGAAGTCTGGATCTCGTGGCGTGGGGCCCTTGCTAGCTTGGCCCGCGCCGCCCTGCAAGGGGTTGCCTGCCCTGCCCCCTTGGGCTAGGCGCTGGGGCAACGGCAAATCCCCTGTGGAAGGAAATGGCATGGCGTTTATGGTCTGGATCGGAGCGGCGTTCTCGGTGCTGGGGCTCGTGGGGCTGATCTATTGCATCTACGTGGCCGCCAAGGCCAAGCGCGAGGGGCTGCAGGGCGAGGACATGCAGCTGCGCCTGAAAGGGCTCGTGGCGCTGAACATGGGTGCGCTGTTTCTCTCGGTGATCGGGCTGATGCTGGTGGCGCTCGGCGTTTTCTTCGCCTGACAGCTGCGCAGGCTTGGCGTGCAAGATTGGCACGCAGGCTTGCTGCACTGCCGCGTAAGCCATGGG
This sequence comes from Pseudoruegeria sp. SHC-113, assembly GCF_025376885.1. NCBI lineage: Bacteria > Pseudomonadati > Pseudomonadota > Alphaproteobacteria > Rhodobacterales > Roseobacteraceae > Pseudoruegeria > Pseudoruegeria sp. SHC-113. The sequence goes on along the minus strand of NZ_JAHUBR010000001.1, from coordinate 1,519,680 downwards.
TTTCAAATCCCTTCCCACATCCTTAATGATACCGCAAACATTCCCGTTCCTGCGCCCGTGACACGCGGCGCAGGCGGCTGCTGCACGAGGACAAACCCATATGAGCACTTCCGAGATCGGCCTGATCGGCCTTGGCACCATGGGCGCGATGCTGGCGATGAACATCGCCGAGAAAGGCTTCGCCATTTCCGTTTTCAACCGCACCGCGGCCAAGACGGATGAGTTCATGGAGACCGCCGCCAAAGAGCCCGGCGATCTGGCCAGCCGCCTAACGCCGACGAAAACGCTGGAAGCTCTGGTGGCCTCCATCGCCAAGCCGCGCGCGATCATCCTGATGGTGCCCGCCGGGGCCGCCGTGGACGAGCAGATTGCCGCCCTGCGCCCGTTGCTGGATGCTGATGACCTGATCATCGACGCCGGCAACGCCAATTTCCACGACACCAACCGCCGCGCCGCTGAAGCCGAGGCCGCTGGCGTGCCCTACCTCGGGATCGGCGTCTCTGGTGGCGAGGAAGGCGCGCGGCACGGGCCCTCGATCATGGGTGGCGGGCCGAAGGCCTGCTGGGATCGCGTGAGCCACATCCTTGAGGCCATCTCGGCCAAATACGACGGCCAGCCCTGCGCCACATGGATGGGCGACGGCGGTGCGGGCCATTTCGTGAAAACCGTGCACAACGGCATCGAATACGCCGACATGCAGCTTATCGCGGAAGGCTACGGCGTGATGCGCGACGGGCTGGGCATGGCGGCTGCGGACTGCGGCGCAGTGTTTGAGCGCTGGAACGAGGGCACGCTGCAGAGCTACCTCGTTGAGATCTCCGGCAAGGTGAGCCAGGCCATGGATCCGGCCACCGGCAAACCGGTGCTCGACATCATCCTCGATCGCGCGGGCCAGAAGGGCACCGGGCGCTGGACGGTGATCGAAAGCCAGCAGGTCGGCGCGCCGGTGCCGGTGATCGAGGCCGCCGTGGCGGCGCGCAACATGTCGGCTGCCGTGGACACGCGCAAGGCGGGGCAGGATCTGTTCGGCGCCGCGCCGCAGGCGCTGGCGGAGGGCACGCTCAACATCGAGGATCTGGAAGCGGCGCTGATCGCGGGCAAGATCATGTGCTACGCGCAGGGCTTCGCGCTTCTGGACACCGCAGGTGCGACCTATGGCTGGCGTCTGCCGATGCCTGCCATCGCGGAAGTTTGGCGTGAGGGTTGCATCATCCGCTCCTCCATGCTGAATGACATGGCCTCGGCTTTGAGCGAAGATCCCGCGCGCAACCTGATGTTTGCGCCCTACTTCGCTGATTTCATGAAGAAAACCCATGGCTCCCTGCGCAAGGTCGTGGGCGTGGCCGTGGCCCATGGCATTCCTGTGCCGGCAATGAGCGCCGCGCTTGGCTATTTCGACACGATGCGCACCGCGCGCGGCACCGCCAATATGGTGCAGGCCCAGCGCGATTTCTTCGGCGCGCACAGCTTTGAGCGGCTCGACGCAGAGGGGGCGCACCACGGGCCGTGGGGCAGCCACGCGGGCTAAGCCACAGCGGTTTTTGGGAACGTTTGATCATAGAGCAAGCGTTCGCCCAGGTGGGCGCGAGTAACGCGCCCGCCGTGGGGCGGGCGGACGCGTCGCCACCGCTTGCGCGGCGGCAGTAAACTATTCTCACTCCCCCCGCTCTGCCCGCGCGAGCGCCTCGCCGTTGCGGATGCAACGCTCCAGCAAAGGTGCTACCTGCCAGACCGGCGCATCGCTCACTTCGGCGCGTTTCAACAGGTGTTTGCGCACCGTCAGCAATCCGGTGAGATCGGCCTGAAACATCGGCCCGCCTTTCCAGCGCGGGAAGGCGAAGGCGTGTAGCGCGGCGGCGTCCACATGGGCGGCGCTCTCCACGACGCCCGCCTCCACAAGCCGCGCGCCGGCATTGGCCAGTGCAGCGAGCACCAGTGCCACGATCTCCGCCTCCGGCAAAGCTTCGCCTGCGCCTCGCGGCGCCTGCGCCAGCAGCAAAGCATAGCCCGCAGGCGTCAGCCCCCAGCCGCGCAGGGCGGCCACCACGGCTTCGGGCTCGCAGCCCTTCGCGATCAGATCGCCCGTCGCATCCGTCAGGGCCCGGTGCAACGCCGCCACCAGCTCCTGCGCGCGGCCATCCACGAACACCGGCAACCGCGCCAGCCGCGCCACGAGGCCTACAACCGCCTGCAGCCGCTCCGGCGCACAGCCCGCGCCCGGCGTGATCTCCACCATCTGGCCGGTTTCCAGCGGCTGTGCGAACCCGAGCGCACAGAGCGGCGTGCCCTCCGGCAGCGCCGCCGCAAGGGCCTCAAGCCGCGCCGGTTCGGCCACCGACAGCACCGCGCCCGCACCCAACGCCTTGTGCAAATCCGACACCAGCGCAGCGGCTTCATCCGCCCCGTAGCCTTCCGGCACATAGGCCAGCCCCGCCATGCCCAGATCGCCCACGCCGAGGGACACATTCAGATTGTGCAGGCACAGGCTGCGGGTTTCCGCATCGATCGCCCCGGCCTTCAGCAGGCTCTCCAGCAAAGCGCCCGTCTCTGTCAGCGAGGCCTCCAGCGGCGCCTGTCGCTCTTCGAATAGAACAACCTCCACCCCGGCAATGAGGAAAGCAAAAGCCAATGCTGGCACATCGCGGCCACCGGCGGCCATGACCACGCGGCGGATGCGCGTGGGCGCGGGCTGCGCGCCTTCGCTGGGCTTGAAGGCCTCCGGCAGCAACGTGGCCCGGCGCTCGGCCTGCAACGCATGGCGCAGGGCGCGGGCGGCGTCGGTGTCGGCTGCGTCCTGCAACGCGGTCAACTCGCGCGCGCAGCCCGCCTCAAAGGGCAGCAGTTGCGCGCTTTCCACGCAATCGGCAATGGCGAGGGCCGAAGGGCGGCGCTGCGAATCCGCAGACGCCCGCCCCCGGGCCAGAGCCGCCTGAAACGCGGCCCCATCGGCAAGCCCCTCCCTGCGCGCGCGCGCGGGGCGCGGGGCTATATCGCCCAGCGCCCTGACACCTGCCAGCGCCGCATCGCGGGTGACATCGGGCAGGAGCCCATCAGAAAGGCCCGCGGCCTCCATCTCGGCCGCTCCCATGGCCGCGCCTGTCTGCAGAAGGGAGAGCGCCACCTCCGCGCCCGCGATCCGCGGCAAGCGCTGGGTCACCCCACCGGCGGGCACCAGCCCCAGCCGGGCCGCGGGGAAGTCAAGCTGCGCCTCCTTCGTGACCAGCCGGTAATGACACGCCAGCGCCAGCGCCGCCGTGCCCGCGCGCACCCGGCCCGACAGCCGCGCGATCACCGGTTTGCCGCAGGCCTCCACGCGGTCACAGAGCTGGCCCAAATCGGCCGCCACCTTGGGATCGGTTTCCAGCAGATCGGCCAGCGTGCCGCCGCGCCCCTGCCCCAGTTCGATCAGGATGGCATGAACAGCCGTGTTGCGCTCCGCTGCCTCGATGGCCTGCGCCAAATCGCTGAGCGTCGGCGCGCAGAAGCGGCTCTGCAGCCGCACCGGTGGCGTGAGAATGGCAAGATCGCCCTCATGTTGGGTGACAACACCGCTTGACATGGCCGCTCCCTCAGTTTCGACGCGGCTTAGAAACGAAAGCGATCAGCGGGCTGACGGCCTGTCCTGTGCCGCGATGCCCTTGCCGGAGAAGCCCGGCGCGGGCCTTCCTTGTTGCCGTTTCAAAAAACGGATGCAGTTCTGGCACTGAGTATGTTCGCAGGCGCGCATCAAAGCAAGCGCGCGAACGTCAAGGGGCGGAAGGACCGCCCCTTGGCAGGCCGTAAAGCGGCCCGAGGCCGGCTTAGACCGGCATGTTGTCGAACGGATCCTCGCCCTCTTCCAGATCGCGCTCCAGCGCGTCTTCGAGGCGGGTGATATCGTCAGGCACGGGCATGCCCAGCGCTTTGAGTTCCGAGATCTTCTCGCGCAGCTCCTCCTGAAGGACATGGGAATCCTCCGGGGCTTTCTCGATCTCGTCCAGCAGCATCAGGATGGCCGCCTTGAGGTTTTCAAATGCCATGTCGTGTCTCCCCTCGTGGTCTCGGTCTGGATCGGTGGTCGGGCGTTTGGTCAGGCTGTCTTCGCGGCGCAGGGCGCGCAGAGCGGCGTGGTGGGCAGAAGATCGAGCCTTTGGGCCGCGATCTCCTCGCCGCATTGCACGCAATAGCCGTAGTCTCCCTCATCAAGGCGCTTCAGGGCAATCTCCAATTGCCGCAACTCGGCCTGACCGCTGCTGCCCATGCCCTCCAGCACCTCATCGCCCTCGCGCTCGGTGGCAAGTTCCTCCCAATCGCGGCTCTGGTGCGAATCCAGCTCGGTTTCGATGGCCTGAAGCCGCTCCGTCAGCTCTGCTTTGCGCTTCAGCAGCTGCGCGCGGCGCTCTTCGGTGTTGATCATCACAGCCTCCTTTTTCTTTAGTCAGAGGCGCTTGCCACCCTTTCTGCCTTGATACAGGTCAACCGATGCTCAGAAAGCTTGACACATATTGCTTTATGCATATGTGTTACCGGAAACATCGGCATCAAAAGGACACTCCCATGCCCATCGACTGGATCTACGGGCTGATCGGCGGCGCGCTGATCGGCGTCGCGGGCGCCCTCTTCCTGCTCCTGAACGGGCGGATCATGGGCGCAAGCGGCATTCTTGGCAGCCTTGCAGACGGCAGCGCCGGGCGGCAGACCGGCGAGAACATCGCCTTCATCGCCGGGCTTATCGCGGTGCCGGGCCTGCTGGCCCTGCTGTTTGGCCCCATCGAAACCAACATCACCAGCAAGCTCTGGGTGCTGATCGCCGCCGGGCTCTTGGTGGGCGTCGGGACGCGGCTGGCCAATGGCTGCACCTCCGGCCATGGCGTCTGCGGCATCTCGCGGCTCAGCCTGCGCGGCATCGTGGCGACGGTTTTCTACATCCTCGCCGGCGGCGTCACCGTCGTTCTGTTCAAACACATTCTGGGGGTGATCTGATGCGCAAGCTTGTCTCCTTCGCCGCCGGAGCCGTCTTTGGCACCGGCCTGCTGATCTCGGGCATGGTGGACACCGCCAAGGTGCAGGGCTGGCTCGACGTTTTCGGCAACTGGGATCCCACGCTCGCCTTCGTCATGGGCGGTGCAATCATCCCGATGGCCTTGGCCTGGTTCTTCACGCAGGGGCGCAAACCGGCCTTTGGCGAGGCCTTCCCGGCGCCGCCAGAGCCCAAGCTCGGGCGCAACCTCGTGATCGGCTCCACGCTCTTTGGCATGGGCTGGGGGCTTGCCGGGCTCTGCCCCGGTCCGGCCATGGCCTCGCTCAGCTTCAACGGGCTTTCCGGCGTTGTTTTCCTCGTCGCGATGGCGGCCGGAATGTGGGCCACGCCGCCCCTTAAAAGGACACTGGAAGCAAGCGCACAAGCGTGATAGGCGAGTTGCATGGATATTCGTGACATCAGCCCGAGCTACTCGGTCACCCCGCAAATCGAGCCTGCTGATCTGCCCGCCATAAAGGCGGCCGGCTTCACCACGGTCATCTGCAACCGCCCCGACGCCGAGGTGCCTGCCGAACTGCAGGCTGAGGCGCTGCGCATCGCGACGGAAGCCGCCGGGCTGCGCTTCGTGCTGAACCCGCTCAGCCACGGCAACCTGACGATGGAGATCATCGAAACGCAGGGCCGCGCGCTGGCCGAGAGCGACGGCAAGGTGCTGGGCTACTGCGCTTCGGGCAACCGCTGCACGGTCCTGTGGTCTTTTGCCATGGCCGGGAAGCTGCCGACGGATGAGATAATCGCCGCAGGCACGCGGGCCGGGTATCAGACCGAAGGCCTGCGCCCGCAGATCGAGCAGCTGGCCGCCCAAGGCTAAGCCTCGAAATTTACAAACAAACGCCCGTCACCACAGTGGCGGGCGTTTCTCGTTTTTTAACCTCTGAC